>NZ_JBHVPH010000001.1:481488-508128 GCF_042887425.1 Kitasatospora sp. NPDC057940 | reverse complement strand
TTTTGTTGGTGGGTTGTTTTTGTTTTATTTTTCGTTTGTTCTGGGGCGGTGGGCCCGCCCCCCCCCCCCCGGGGGGGGGGGGGGGGGCGGGGGGGGGGCCCCCCCCCCCCCCCCCGCCCGCCCGCCCGCCCGCCCGCCGAAGGACGAGGAAGCATGGACCAGGACTTCAAGGACATCCCCACCACCACCCTGGCCGACGTACTCGGGCGCGCCCAGGTCATGGACATCGGCATCCGCCCGCTGTGGGCGGGGGCGCCGCAGGTGGCCGGCCCGGCGTTCACCGTGCAGTGCCCGCCCGGCGACAACCTGATGCTGCACGCGGCGATCCACCGGGCCGAGCCGGGCACCGTGATCGTCGTCGAGTCGGGCGACCTGGACTACGCGCTGGCCGGCGGCAACGTGTGCGCCGTCGCGCAGCGCCGGGGCATCCTGGCCTTCGTGGCCGACGGCCTGATCCGGGATCTGGGCGAGGTGCGGGAGCTGGGCTTCCCGGTCTTCGCCCGCGGCGTGATCCCGGTCCCGGGGGCCAAGCGGGAGCTCGGCACGCACGGCGCCCGGGTGCGCTGCGGCGGCGTGCTGGTGGCGGCCGGTGACATCGTGGTGGCCGACGAGGAGGGGGTCGTGGTGGTGCCCGCCGACCGACGTGCCGAGGCCCTGGAGGCGGCCCGCGCCAAGCTGGCCAAGGAGGCCGCCGAGACGCTGGACGACTGGGAGGCGGCGCACCGCGCCCGGATCGAGAAGACGCTCGGCGAGCTGGGCTTCACCGGCTGAACCCCTGCCCGGCGGACCCGACGGACCCGGCGAGCCCGGCGGGCCCGCGGTCAGCCCCGGTACAGCCCGTTCAGCTCGCCGTAGCCGAGCGCGCCGTCCAGCTCCGCCAGCGTCCCGGCGCCGAGCAGTTCGGCGGCCGCACGGCGCGCCGCGGTGTACGCGAGCTGGGCGAGCCCGGTGCCGACGCTGACCCGCCGCACCCCCGTGGCGGCGAGTTCGGCGACGGTCGGCCCGCCCGCGACGGCCATGGCGTTCACCGGCAGCGGGGAGCGCTCGCACAGCCCGGCGAGGGCGTCGAGGTCCAGCAGCCCGGGGACGAACAGGCCGTCGGCGCCCGCCTCGGCGTAGGCCTCGGCCCGGGCCAACACGTCGTCGAGGCCGCCCAGCCCGAACAGGAGGACGTCGGTGCGGGCGTTGACCACCAGCTCGGGCAGCCCGGCCGCGGCCGCCGCCGTCCGGGCCGCCCGCAGCCGGTCGGCCTGCTCGGCCACCGGGAACAGCGGGCCGCCGACGGCCGTCGAGTCCTCCAGGTTGACGCCGACGGCACCCGCCCCGACCAGCGCCGCCACGGTCGCGGCCACGTCGGCGGGCGTCGGCCCGTAGCCGCCCTCGGCGTCGACGGTGACGGGCACGTCCACGGCCGCGACGATCCGGCGGGCCGCCTCGACGGCCTGCGTCCGGTCCAGCCGGTGGCCGTCGCCGTGGCCGAGCGACCAGGAGACGCCGCCGCTGGTGGTGGCGATCGCCGGGGCGCCGGCCGAGGCGATGACGGCGGCGCTACCCGCGTCCCAGGCGTTGGGCAGGACGAGCGGGCCGTCCACGACGAGCTCCCGCAGCCGCAGCGCCCGCTCGCGCTGCGTGGGGGTGGGGGCCTGAGGGGGAGTGGACATGCGGGGTCACCGTTCTTCCGTGCCGTCGGGTGCTGCCTCGGTTCCCCCGCATCGTGCGGCCCGGCCCGGGCGGGCCACCACTGATTAAGCTGGGGCCGAATCTTCTGGGAGGGGCCCGGCATGCGGACGGCACTGCACTTCTCCGCGAACGACCTGGCGCTGACCCGTTTCGCCCTCTCCCCCATGCAGGAGGTGGTGACCAGCCTGCGCGCCCTCGCCCACTCCCCCGTCCCCGCGCTGCACCGCCGCTGGGCCGACCAGGTCCGCGACCGGCTGGCCGCCTCCGGACTCGACCGCGGCCGGCTGGCCGTCATGGTCCCGGCCGTCGGCCACCTGCCCGACTTCCTCAACCCCGCACCGGCGGGCTTCTCCCCCGCCCTCGCCGACGAACTGGCCGCGATCGCCGCCACCGGCGCCGGACAGGTCCGCGCCGACCTGGACGTCCTCGCCGCCGAGGCCGGCGGCCGCCTGCCGCCCGCCCTGGAGCCGCTGTACCGCGACCCGGCGGCGCAGCTGCCCCGGCTCACCGCCGAGATCGAGGCGTACTGGCAGCTCGCGCTCGCCCCGTACTGGGCCCGGATCCGCGCCCTGCTGGAGGCGGACGTGTTCCACCGCTCCCGGCAGGCCGCCGAGCACGGCACCGCGCGGATGCTGGACGACCTGCACGAGACGGTCCGCTGGGACGGCTCGGCGCTGCGCCTGGAGCGGCGGCACTGCGCGGTCGCCCGGCTGAGCGCCGGGGCCGGGCTGCTGCTCCTGCCGTCCGCCTTCGCCTGGCCGCGGGTGCTGACCCGGGTGCTGCCGCCGGACCCGCCGCAGCTGAGCTACCCGGCGCGCGGCGCGGCCACCCTGTGGGAGCCGCGCCCGAACGGACGCCCGGACGCGCTGGCCGCCGTCCTGGGCCGGTCCCGGGCCCGGTTGCTGGCCGAGTTGGACTCCCCGGCCTCGACCACCGAGCTGGCCCGCCGCACCGGTCTGTCCGCCGCCGGCGTATCGCAGCACCTGACCGCCCTGCGCGCGGCGGGTCTGACCAGCGCCCACCGGGCCGGTCACAGCGTCCTCTACGCCCGTACGGCGGTGGGCGATTCACTGTTCGAACCGTCCGATGAAGCGTTCGACCCGGTGCCGCCCCCGCGACGCCCCGCCCGGTGACCCGCCGGTACGAATGGCCCCGCACCGCACACCTCGGCACACCCCCTCCTCATATGATCGGAGCGACATGCGCCATGCTTGGTGATGCAGAGCACGGTACGGAACTTGCGCCGGACGGCCCACCCGCCGAACGGCCGAGAAGGAGGAAGCACGTGGACGACGTTCTGCGGCGCGCCGCACTCTTCGCGGCACTCGACGACGAACAGGCCGGCGAGCTGCGCGCTTCCATGACCGAGGTGACCCTCGCCCGTGGTGAGTCGCTGTTCCACGAGGGCGACCCGGGCGACCGGCTGTACGTCGTCGCCGAGGGCAAGGTCAAGCTGCACCGCGCCTCGCCCGACGGACGCGAGAACATGCTCGCCGTCCTCGGCCCCAGCGAGATGATCGGCGAGCTGTCGCTGTTCGACCCGGGCCCGCGCACCGCGACCGCCAGCGCGCTGACCGAGGTCAAGCTGCTCGGCCTGGGCCACGGTGACCTGCAGCCCTGGCTGCACGCCCGCCCCGAGGTCTCCATCGCGCTGCTGCGGGCCATCGCCCGCCGCCTGCGCCGGACCAACGACGTGATGTCCGACCTGGTCTTCTCCGACGTGCCCGGCCGCGTCGCCAAGGCCCTGCTGGACCTCTCCCGCCGCTTCGGCGTGCAGTCCGAGGAGGGCATCCACGTCGCCCACGACCTCACCCAGGAGGAGCTGGCCCAGCTGGTCGGCGCCTCCCGCGAGACGGTCAACAAGGCGCTCGCCGACTTCGCCGGCCGCGGCTGGCTGAAGCTGGAGGCGCGCGCGGTGGTGCTGATGGACGTCGAGCGGCTGTCGCGCCGCTCGCGCTGACCTCGGCGCGCACGTCTTCACGCCTTCGCGTCTTCACGACGTAACCGCCGAAGGGCCCGTCCGAGCGGACGGGCCCTTCGGCATTCCGCTGCCCACCCGCCGCGCGACGGGATCAGTCGAGGCCCGGGATCAGCCCGTGCTCCTCCAGGTACTCCAGCTGCGCCCGGACCGAGAGCTCGGCGGCCGGCCACAGCGCCCGGTCGACGTCGGCGTAGACCCGGGCCACCACCTCGTCCGCGGTCCGGCAGCCGGCCTCGACCGCGGTCTCCACCTGGGCGAGCCGGTTGGCCCGGTGGGCGAGGTAGTAGTCGACGGCGCCGAGCGCGTCCGCGAGCGCCGGACCGTGGCCGGGCAGCACCGTCCGCACGCCGTGCGCGGAGGCCATCGTGTGCAGGTGGCGCAGCGAGTCCAGGTAGTCGCCGAGCCGGCCGTCGGGGTGGGCGACCATCGTGGTGCCGCGGCCGAGGACGGTGTCACCGGTGAGGATCGCGCCGTCGGCGGGCAGGTGGAAGGTCAGCGAGTCCGAGGTGTGGCCGGGGGTGGCGACCACCCGCAGGTCGAGGCCGCCGACGTCCAGCCGCTGGCCGTTGACCAGGCCCTCGGAGCCCAGCCGGTGCGCCGGGTCCAGCGCGCGCACCTCGGTGCCGGTGAGTTCGGCGAAGCGGGCCGCGCCCTCGGAGTGGTCGGCGTGGCCGTGGGTGAGCAGGGTCAGCGCGACGCGTTTGCCCTGCTGTTCCGCGAGGTCGACCACCCGGCGCAGGTGGCCCTCGTGCAGCGGGCCGGGGTCGACCACCACGGCGAGGTCCGAGCCGGGCTCGGAGAGCAGCCAGGTGTTGGTGCCGTCCAGCGTCATCGGCGACGGGTTGGGCGCCAGCACGCACAGCGCCCGGGCCGTGGCCTCGCCGTCGATGGTGGCGGCCGGGTCGCCCGGCAGGAGCCCGCTCACCGGTTGTCCCCGCCGGGCCGGTGCAGGGCCCTGAGCGGCAGGGCCCGGACGAGCGGCCGCTGGGCCGTCTCGACGAACGGAACCAGGCTCTCGCAGGCCGGGGTACGGGGGATCAGGCGGCGGGCGGGCAGCTCGGGTGCCGTCCGGCGAGCCACGGCGTTGTGGGTCATCGGGCGTCGGTCCTCTCTGGTTTCGAGTCTGTTCGGCGTCGTCGGCGACAGCGCCGACGAGGGCGGCGCCGGCACGGTCAGGCGTCCTCGGGGAAGTCCCCGTCGATGGTCAGTTCGTCGTACCCGGGCCAGCGGACCGTCATCCGGTCGCCCCGGACCTCGGCCCGGCCCAGCACCGGCTCCAGCGACCGCCCGGCGGCCGCGTCCAGCGCCTCCGCGGCGGTGCGCACCGGCGCCAGCTCGCGCAGCACCGTCACGGTCGGCGGCAGCATCCCGAACCGGCCCTCCTGGTAGCCGAGAAGGGCCTCGGCGGGCGTCAGCCAGGCCACCCGGTCGGCCTCGCCGACCTCCAGGGCCGCGCTCTGCCCGGCCGGCAGCGCCGCGACGAAGAACCAGGTGTCGTAGCGGCGCTCCTCGAACTCCGGGGTGACCCAGCGGGCCCAGCCGCCCAGCAGGTCGCTGCGCAGCACCAGAGCGTGGTCGCGGAGGAACTCGGCGAAGGACAGCTCGTGCGCCTCCAGCGCCGCCCGCTCGGCGCTCCAGTCGCGCGGCGCGGCGACGCTGTCCGCGTCCGGGCCGGCCAGCAGCACGCCGGCTTCCTCGAAGGTCTCGCGGACGGCCGCGCAGACCACCGCCCGCGCCGTCCGGGCGTCCACCCCGAGCCGCCGCGCCCACTCCTCGGGCGCCGGTCCGGCCCAGCCCGTCTCCACCTCGGCGTCGCGCGGATCCACCCCACCGCCCGGGTAGGCGTACATGCCGGCCGCGAAGGCCATCGAGGTGCGCCGGCGCAGCAGGTACGCCTGCGGCCCGGCGGCCGCGTCGCGCAGCAGCACGACCGTCGCGGCGAGCCTGGGCACCGGCGGGGTCAGCACGCCGGAGTCGACCGCCCGGATCCGGGCGGGCCAACCGGGCGGCATCGGGAGCGTCGTCGCTCGATGGTCCATGCCCGGATGCTAAGCGTACGAAGGCGGGGTTGGACAGGCCCAACCCCGCCTTTCGCGATCACGCTCAGCTGTTCTTGACGCGCACCTGGAGCTCGACCTCGACCGGGGCGTCCAGCGGCAGCACCGCGACGCCGACCGCACTGCGGGCGTGCACCCCGGCCTCGCCCAGCACCTTGCCGAGCAGTTCGCTGGCACCGTTGATCACGCCCGGCTGACCGGTGAAGTCGGGGGCGGAGGCGACGAAGCCGACCACCTTCACGACCCGCTCGATCTGGTCCAGGTCACCGATCACCGACTTGATCGCGGCCAGCGCGTTCAGCGCACAGGTCTGCGCGAGCTCCTTGGCCTCCTCCGGGGAGACCTCGGCGCCGACCTTGCCGGTGCTCGGCAGCTTGCCGCCGACGACCGGCAGCTGGCCGGAGGTGAACACGAACTCGCCCGAGCGCAGGGCCGGCACGTACGCGGCGACCGGAGCGGCCACCGGCGGCAGGGTCAGCCCCAGGTCGGCGAGCTTGGCCTCGACCTTGCTCATGCGTTCTTCTCCCGCTTGAAGTAGGCCACCAGCTGCTCCGGGTTCGGGCCCGGCACGACCTGGACGAGCTCCCAGCCGTCCGAGCCGAAGTTGTCCAGGATCTGCTTGGTGGCGTGCACGAGCAGAGGCGCCGTCATGTATTCCCACTTGGTCATGGCCAGACTCTAGACGAGCGGCCACCGCGATCGGCGCCGCCCACGGACCGGCGTGTGAGGTGGCCCACAAAGGGGGCATGATTCAGGCCCGGCCCCCCTGGTGCTCCGGGCATCCGGCGCGCTCCCTGGTTACCCTCGCGAGAGGGCACCGGTAGTTCGGGCCGGCCGACGGAGCGGCCCCGGCCCACGAGACGGACGGAGACGGAGCGTGGCACGCACCCCCGGCCAGGCGGCCCGGCGCGACCCCGACTGGGAGGGCGTCCGGCTGCACGTGGTCAGCGGCAAGGGCGGCACCGGGAAGACCACGCTGGCCGCCGCGCTGGCGCTGGCGCTCGCCGCCGACGGCAGCCGGGTGCTGCTGATCGAGGTCGAGGGGCGCCAGGGCATCGCCGAACTGTTCGGCATCGCCGCCCTCCCGTACGAGGAGCGCCGGATCGCCGCGGTCTCCCGCGCCCAGCTGGGCCTGCCCCCCGACGACGGGGGCGGCGGAGGCGGCGGCGAGGTGCTCGCGCTGGCCATCGACCCCGAACAGGCGCTGCTCGAGTACCTGGAGATGTTCTACAAGCTCGGCCGGGCCGGCAAGGCGCTGCAGAAGGTCGGCTTCGTCGACTTCGCGACCACCATCGCGCCCGGCGTCCGGGACGTCCTGCTCACCGGCAAGGCCTGCGAGGCGGCCCGGCGCAAGGGCCCGGACGGCCGCCGCCGCTACGACGCGGTCGTGATGGACGCGCCGCCGACCGGGCGGCTCACCCGGTTCCTGAACGTGAACGCCGAGGTCGCCGGGCTGGCCCGGATCGGGCCGATACACACCCAGGCGCAGGCCGTGATGCGGGTGCTGAAGTCGCCGGAGACCGCGGTGCACCTGGTCACCCTGCTGGAGGAGATGCCGGTGCAGGAGACGGTCGACGGCTTCGCCGAGCTGCGCGAGGCCAGGCTCCCGGTGGGCGGGGTGATGGTCAACATGGTCCGGCCGCCGGTGCTGGACGCCGCGGCGGTGGCCGCGGTCGACGGGGACCACCGCGAGGAGGTCGCCCTGGCCCTCGGCGAGGCCGGGCTCGGCGGGCGCTCGCGCAAGCCGGAGACGGTCCGGGCGGCGGTGGAGCCGCTGCTCGACCCGCTGCTGGAGCAGGCCAGGGAGCACGCCGAGCGGGTCGAGCTGGAGCGCGAGCAGCGCGCCGACCTCCAGCAGCTGCGGCTCCCCACGTACGAACTGCCACTGCTGGGCGAGGGCGTGGACCTCGGCGGGCTGTACCGGCTGGCGGGCGAACTGAAGCGGCAGGGGGCGGCGTGACCACCAACGGAACCAGCGGAACCAGCGGGAACGGCGGGGCCGGCCGGGCCCACGGCGGCGGCAGCAGCGGCGTCGGCAACGGCGGGGTCGGCAACGGCGGGGTCGGCAACGGCGGCAGCGGTGTCCGGGCCGCTGGCAGCCGGCTCGCCGTCGACGGGCTGATCGACGACCCGAGGACCAGGATCATCGTCTGCTGCGGCTCCGGCGGCGTCGGCAAGACCACCACCGCCGCGGCGATCGGCCTGCGGGCCGCCGAACGCGGCCGCAAGGTCGTCGTTCTGACCATCGACCCGGCCCGCCGGCTCGCCCAGTCGATGGGCCTCACCGAGCTGGACAACACCCCCCGGGTCGTCAAGGGGGTCACCGGCAACGGCGAGCTGCAGGCCATGATGCTCGACATGAAGCGGACCTTCGACGAGGTCGTGCTCGCCCACGCCGAGCCCGAACGGGCCAAGGCGATCATGGAGAACCCGTTCTACCAGTCCCTGTCGGCCGGCTTCGCGGGCACGCAGGAGTACATGGCGATGGAGAAGCTCGGGCAGCTGCGCGACGCCGAGGAATGGGACCTGATCGTCGTCGACACCCCGCCGTCCCGCTCCGCGCTGGACTTCCTGGACGCGCCCAACCGGCTCGGCTCCTTCCTCGACGGCCGGGTGATCCGGATCCTGACCGCCCCGGCCAAGGTCGGCGGCCGCAGTGCGATGAGGTTCCTCAACGCCGGCATGGGCCTGATCACCGGCACCCTGGGCAAGATCTTCGGCGCCCAGCTGCTCACCGACGTGCAGACCTTCGTCAGCGCGATGGACTCGATGTTCGGCGGCTTCCGCGAGCGCGCCGACCGCACGTACCAGCTGCTCAAGGCGCCGGGCACGGCGTTCCTGGTGGTGGCCGCGCCGGAGCGGGACGCGCTGCGCGAGGCGGCGTACTTCGTCGACCGGCTCGCCGCCGACCGGATGCCGCTGGCCGGTCTGGTGCTCAACCGGGTGCACGGCTCGGGCGCGCCGCAGCTCACCGCGGAACGGGCGCTGGCGGCCGCCGAGGCACTGGAGGAGAACGGTTCGGAGCACGCCTCGCCCGAGGCCGAACTGCTCGCGGCCGGGCTGCTGAGGCTGCACGCCGAACGGATGCAGATCATGGGGCGGGAGCGCCGCACCCGCGACCGCTTCGTCTCCGTGTACCCGGACGTGCCGATCGTGGAGGTCGCCGCGCTGCCGGGCGACGTGCACGACCTGGACGGGCTGCGCGCCATCGGGGACCGGCTCAGCGGCACCGCGTAGGCACCGGCCCGGCCCGGGCGCCCGGCACCGGTGCGCCCGGCGCGAACGCCCTCGACGCGGGTGTCCTCGGCGTGAACGTCCTCAGCCCGAACGTCCTCGGCGCGAACGCCCTCGACGCGGGTGCGCCGGACACGGGTGCGCCGGGCACCGATGTCCTCAGCCCGATGGCCCCCCGGCACCGGTCTGCCACGGCGCGGGTCCGCCCGCGCCGGTGTGCTCAGCCCGCCTGGGCGTAGTCCGTCAGTATCACGCCGGTCGCGAGGGACTCCTCGTACTCGGTGCGGGCCGTCTCCAGCAGTCTCCGCCACGAGATGACCGTCGGGCGGCGGCGCAGCAGCGCCCGGCGCTCGCGCTCCGTCATCCCGCCCCAGACCCCGAACTCGACCCGGTTGTCCAGTGCGTCCGCCAGGCACTCCGTGCGGACGGGGCAACCGCTGCACACCGCCTTGGCGCGATTCTGCGCCGCCCCCTGGACGAACAACTCGTCCGGATCACTCGTGCGGCAGGCGGCCTGCGCACTCCAGTCGTCAACCCAGCCCATCCCGGCGCCGTCCTCTCCCGTATCGAGGCTCCCCCACGGCGGCAACGGCATATTCACCGTTGCCAGTTGAGGACGTTACGGAAGAACGACAGCGAGCAACAGCCCCTCCGGGCTCAATCTCGCATGACCCGATTGGACTATGGGTACCGGTCAGCTCACTCGTTGGAGTGATCGCAGGTCGCAAGCCTTGTCAATCGCGGCGCGGCAACTCTCGCCACGCGTGTCATCACGGAGCGCTACCGTTCACACGGGTACAGCAGGCCACAGCTGCCTCAAAAACCCTCTAATATCGGGCAATTCGGGCAAGTCTCTGCACTCACAAGAGTGAATGGTGTTGACGCACCGAAGCTGTCGCAAGCTTGTGACAAGCGTAGGGGAACACCTGCCCCTATGGGCGGGATTCCGGGACGTAGGGTTCTCCTCATGGCACCGAAGCGCCCCCAGGCATCCCAGCCCCCAGGCAACACCGGAGCTCCGCGCGACAAGCGCCGCGAGTCGCCGCTCGACATCGCGGGACACGGAGTGAAGTTCCTGGGCGTCAGCGTGCTCTCCGGAGTCCTGCTGGCAGGCCTCGCCCTGCCCGCCGTCGGCGCCATCGGGCTGACCGCCAAGGACACGGCGGAGAGCTTCTCCAACATCTCCGACGACTTCAAGACCCCGCCGCTCACCCAGGCGACGCAGATCTTCGACGCCAAGGGCGGCCTGATCGCCAAGGTGTACGAGCGCGACCGCACGGTCCTCACCGCCGACCAGATGTCACCGTTCATGCGGCACGCCCAGGTCGACATCGAGGACGCCCGCTTCTACGAGCACGGCGCCGTCGACCTCAAGGGCGTGCTCCGCGCCATCGGCAAGAACGCCGAGAGCGGCACCACCTCGCAGGGCGCCTCGACGCTGACCCAGCAGTACGTGAAGAACGTCAACGTCGAGAAGGCCGGCGACGACCAGGCCGCGGTGCTGGAGGCTCAGCGCAAGACCCTGGGTCGCAAGATCCAGGAGCTCAAGGTCGCGATCAAGCTGGAGGAGGACCTGTCGAAGGACCAGATCCTCACCAACTACCTCAACATCACCTTCTACGGCCACCAGGCCTACGGCATCGAAGCCGCCTCCCAGCGCTACTTCAGCAAGAGCAACAAGGACCTGACCGTCGCCGAGGCCGCCACCCTGGCCGGCATGGTGCAGAACCCGTCGTCCTACGACCCGGTGCGCTACCCGGACAACACGGTCAAGCGCCGCAACGTCGTGATCGACAAGATGCTCGAGAACAAGCACATCACCGCGGACCAGGCCAAGGAGGCCAAGGCCGCCCCGCTGGGCCTGAAGTTCAAGGACCCGCAGAACGGCTGCATCACCGCCCAGGCCGGCATGGGCTTCTTCTGCGACTACGTGCGCCACGTGGTCAAGCAGGACCCGGCGTTCGGCAAGAGCGCCGCCGACCGCAAGAAGCTGTGGGACACCGGCGGCCTCAACATCTACACCACGCTGGACCCGGACAAGCAGGCCGCCGCCCAGAACGCCGTCACCAAGAAGGTCAACGTGACGGACACGGTCTCGGCCGCCGCGACCATGATGGAGCCCGGCACCGGCAAGATCCTGGCCATGGCCCAGACCCGCCCGTACGGCCTGGACCCGAACAAGAACCAGACCGTCGTCAACCTCAACGTCGACTCCGCGATGGGCGGCGGCAACGGCTTCCAGACCGGTTCGACGTTCAAGCCGATCCTCGCCGCGGCGGCCCTGGAGTCGGGCCTGTCGCCCACCCAGCCGTTCCCCTCCGAGAACAAGATCGACTACCCGCAGATGACCACCTGCACGGGTACCTGGAGGAACACCGACAAGCCCAAGGCCACGGTGAAGAACGAGTCGGCCGGCGAGGTCGGCCCGTACGAGCTCAAGCAGGCCATGGCCCTCTCGGTCAACACCTACTTCGTGCAGATGGAGCAGCAGGTCGGCCTCTGCGCGATGAAGCAGATGGCCAACAAGCTGGGCATCACCCAGTCCGCCAAGGGCGACGCCTTCCAGGAGGTCCCCTCGATGGTCCTCGGCACCCTGGAGCTCAGCCCGCTGACCATGTCGAACGTCTACGCGACCTTCGCGGCCCGCGGCAAGTACTGCACCCCGATCGCGATCAACAAGATCAGCACGGTCGACGGCAAGGACGTCAAGGTCCCGCAGACCACCTGCAGCCAGGCCTTCTCCGAGCAGACCGCGGACGCCCTCAACACCGTCCTGCTCAACGTGACCGAGAAGGGCACCGCGGCCGCGCTCAAGCTCGACGACGGCCGACAGATCGCCGGTAAGACCGGTACCACCGACGAGAAGAAGGCCGCCTGGTTCAGCGGCTACACCCCGTCGCTGGCCACCTCCGTCTGGCTCGGCGGCCCGGCCGGCGGCGTCAAGATGAAGAACATCAACATCGGCGGCAAGCACTTCGACGAGGTGTTCGGCGCCGACGGCCCCGGTCCGATCTGGCAGCTCGCGATGAACCAGGCCCTCAAGGGCTCGTCCCCCGAGCAGATCCAGACCATCAACATCCCGGACCCGGCACCCAAGACCGACCCCAACGCCAACCAGACCGGTGGGGCCACCCCGCCGGCCGACCCCAACGCCAACCAGCAGCCCGGCGGCAACCCGCCGCCCCAGGGCGGGAACCCCGGTGGCAACCCGGGCGGGAACCCCGGCGGCGGCAACCCGGGTGGGGGCAACCCCGGCGGAAACCCGGGCGGCGGCAGCAACAACGCCGGCGGGATGATCGGCGGCGGGTTCACCTTCCCGCCGGGCGTCATCGGCGGGAACAACGGTGGCAACGGCGGAAACGGCAACGGCGGCAAGCACGGCGGCAACAACGGCTGACCGGCCCCCGGACCGGGCACGACACGATGAAGGGGCGCCCTCCGAGATCACTCTCGGAGGGCGCCCCTTCGGGCTTGGCGGACGGTGCCGTACGGGCCGCGGCCGGCCGGCGTCCTTCGGGCCTGGCGGCGGGGCTCAGCCCGTCAGCGCCGCCTTCACCGCGGCGGCCACCCGGCCGCCCTCCGCCAGGCCGTCCACCTTCGGCTTCACCAGCTTCATCACGGCGCCCATCGCCTGCGGACCGGCCGCCCCGCTCTCGGCGACGGCGGCCGCCACGATCGCGGTCAGCTCCTCGTCGGAGAGCTGCTTGGGCAGGTACCCCGCCAGCACCTCGCCCTCCTCGCGCTCCCGGGCCGCCTGCTCCACCCGGCCGGCGGTGTCGAACGCCTCCGCCGCCTCCCGGCGCTTCTTCGCCTCGCGGCCGATCACCTTCAGCACCTCGTCATCGGACAGCTCGCGCTTCGCCTTGCCCGCCACCTCCTCGCTGGTGACAGCGGCCAGCGTGAGCCGGATGGTGGACGAGCGCAGCTCGTCCCGGTCCCTGATCGCAGCCGTGAGGTCCTCGTGCAGCTTCGCCTTGAGCGTCGTCATGGCCCCGAGTCTCCCACCTGCGACGTTCGGTCGCTTGCCATTAACCGGCCCGGCCGCGCCGACGACCTCCCCGGAGCGGAGCAGTCCCCCGTATCCGCGCACGGCCACCGGACGTTCACCGGCTGATCCACCGTCTGAGAGCATGGAGCGATGCGACCGCTGTACTCCGTTCCCCTCGGCTTCGCCGCCGCCGGCGCCGCCTGCCTCGCCTACTCCGTCGGGTACGAGGTCCGTTCCTTCCGGCTCCGCCGGGTCGAGGTCCCCGTCCTGCCCCACGGCGCCCGGCCCATCCGGGTACTGCAGGTCTCCGACATCCACATGGTGAGCGGGCAGGGCAAGAAGCAGCGCTGGCTGCAGAGCCTCGCCGGCCTGCGCCCCGACCTCGTGGTCAACACCGGCGACAACCTCTCCGACCCCCTCGGGGTCCCCGCCGCCCTGGACGCGCTCGGGCCCCTCATGGACTTCCCCGGCGTCTACGTCTTCGGCTCCAACGACTACTACGGCCCGGCCCGCAAGAACCCGGCCCGCTACCTCCAGGCGATGCGCAGCGGCGCCCACGGCCTCAACAACGCCGACGGCACCGGCCGCCGCGGCATCACCGGCGCCGTCCACAACCCGTGGGAGAAGCTCCGCGACGGCTTCGACGCGGCCGGCTGGCTCGACCTCACCAACACCCGCGGCCGGCTCACCATCGGCGGCCTCGACCTCGAATTCACCGGCCTCGACGACCCGCACATCCGCCGCGACCGCTACAGCGAGGTCGCCGGCGGCCCCTCCCCCGACGCCGACCTCTCCCTCGCCGTCGTCCACGCCCCCTACCTGCGCGTCCTCGACGCCTTCACCGCCGACCGCTACCCGCTGATCCTGGCCGGCCACACCCACGGCGGCCAGCTCTGCATCCCCTTCTACGGCGCCCTGGTCACCAACTGCGACCTCGACGCCCGACGGGTCAAGGGCCTCTCCACCCACCAGGCCGGCGGCCGCCGCTCCTACCTCCACGTCTCCGCCGGCTGCGGCACCAACCGCTACACCCCCGTCCGCTTCGCCTGCCCCCCCGAGGCCACCCTCCTCACCCTCACCCCGGCCCCCCGCTGACCTGCACCGGACGCCCGCCAAGAACCGGATTTCGTGTCTCGGCGAGCGTCCGGTAGAGTTCTACTCGTTGCGAAGGAGACGGAGCAACAAACCGCAGGACCGGGGTGTGGCGCAGCTTGGTAGCGCGCTTCGTTCGGGACGAAGAGGCCGTGGGTTCAAATCCCGCCACCCCGACCCAGTAGTTGCAGGTAAGGGCCCTGCCGGAGAAATCCGGTAGGGCCCTTCCTCGTTCTGCGCTACTAACTGAGTGACTAAGCCTCAGCGCCTTGCTTGAAGATGTCGTCCATGACCGTCGCACCGGTCTGGATCACCGGGCGGATCTGCTTCCGGTAGACCTCCTCCGTGACCGACGTACTGGAGTGCCCGACCAATCGGGAGATCTCCTCCAGGGGCACCCCACTGTCCGAGAGCAGGGACACGAAGCTGTGGCGTAGCTCACGCGGCGTCCACTCGGCGGCGTTCACTCCCTCGGCCTTGGTGATGGCGGCGCGGAAAGCTCGGCGGACGTGGGAGGGGTCCAGCTCTTTGCCCACCGCGGAGTGGAAGAAGAGGTCGTTCTCCTCCCACTTGTCACCGGCGGCGAGGCGATCCCAGCCCTGATCGGCCCAGTGGTCCCAGAGCGCTTCGACGCACCGGGCAGGGAGCGCGAGCGTCCTCCGAGACTTGCGGGTCTTGGTGTCGCCGCCGGCCCGAACCGACCGCCATACGGCGATGTGCGGCGGGACCGGTGGGGCCGCCTCCGGCTGGCCCTTCAGGAACACGTGGTCCCAGGTCAGCGCCCGCAGTTCCTCTGTCCGAGCACCTGTGAGCAGGGAGACCACGACGTAGGCGTACATGGAGGTCTTCTCGGCCGCCTTCAGGACCGCCTCGGCCTGGGCGAAGGTCAGCGCCTTCGATGGCCGGCCTGGCTGACCGGTGGGGACTGAGCACAGCTCGACCACGTTGCACTTCACCTTGTCCCGGGCCATGGCGCGCTTGACGGCCCGGTTCAGGCAGGAGCGGAGGCCCTGCAGCGTGCGCGTGCTCAGGGTCTTGGCCTTGCCGGCCAACCACCGGTCGACGTCCTCTGCGCTCAGGTCACGCAGCTTGCGGGCGCCGAGTGCCGGGACCACGTGCGTCCGGCTGAGGATGGTCAGGGTCTCTTCCTCCCGACCCGCCGGCGCCGCGGTGATTCCTTTGAGTGGTTGATGCTCGCAGACTCGGCCGTCGGGCTCAGCCTGCCCGACGGAATTGACGCGATCTCGGATCACCGAGTGTCGGCGGTCACTGACCGGCAACGAGCCGACATTGCAGGAGAGTTGGAGCACCTTCCCGAAACCGAGAAGCGGACGGCTCTGGCCTACACCCGGAGACAGCTCATGAACACCGCGGCTGGCTACTGGGTCGCTGCCACCGACGCTGGTGCTGCCGAACAGAGCCTGACCGGGGAGGTGTCATTGTCAAGCGTCCGAGCCGCCGCAGTTCTGACAGATGGTGCAGCCCGGGCGGTTGACGACTTTGGGGTCATGGGCTGGCCCGACCTCATGAGCCAGCTGGAGACGAGTGGCCCACGCGGGGTCATCGACCACACACGGGAGCTCGAACGCTCAGATCCACAAAGGCGACCCTGGCCCCGCTCGAAGTGCCACGACGATGCCACGGCGGTACTCATGCAGCGCGAGCCGGAAGGCTTGCTGGGCAAGCAACAAGTGATCCTCAGGGCGTGAGCGCCAGTTCTGTGCAAGCCCATGCGGGTGGCGTGTGGGATGGGGGTAGGTAGCTGGAGGGAGGGTGTGAAGGGGTGGGGTCAGAAGATGACTGTTACGAGTTTCGCTACTGGCTCAAGGGCGCGCACAGCGCGCCAGCGCGCGGCCCAGACGCTCGCCGTCGCTCCCGTCTTGCGCCCCGCTTCGACGGCGGCCGGCCGCGCACGTCGAGCGTGCGGCCGGGAGGGGTGCCGAGGTTAGAGCCCGTCGTGGCTGGGGTCGGGCAGCTCCACGGTTTTACCCACCTGCCAAAACCGCTCCACCGCCCGCGTGTTGTGAGCACCCCGGAGCAAACCGATGCCCACCTTGATCAACCCACGTCTCCCGGACAAGTCGACCTGTGATCCCCTACCCTGGTCATCCACGATCTTGGAGGCGGACGTGACCAGCCAGTACGCAGAGGGAATGCTCCCCGTCGATCCGGAATCAGGCGAGAGCGAAGAAGACGTAATAGAACGCCTGACTGCCGCGCGAGCCAGCGTGTCGGCCACTGACTGGACGATCGAAACAATCGTGGCACAGATGCGAAAGGGCAGGATTGACCTAAACCCTGCATTCCAGCGCCGCGCAGCATGGACCAACCCGACAAAGAGTCGATTTGTCGAATCGGCAATTCTTTCATACCCGATCCCGCAGATCGTCCTCGCGGAAAAAACCGATCGCGCCGGCCACTACTTCGTAATTGATGGAAAGCAAAGGCTCCTCGCCCTTCGCCAGTTCTACTCCGGCCAGAGGCAAGAAATTGATGCCGATTTTGAGCCATTCAAGATCACTGGCACATCAATCCTTGGCAGTGTTCGGGGATTCGACATCAAGAGACTTGAAGATGAACGATCCGACCTGTTTGACGCCTTCGAGAATCACACCATCCGCACGGTAACAATCAAGGGATGGGAGTCCGAAGACTTCCTCTATACGCTATTCTTGCGGCTAAACACGGGAAGCGTTCCACTCTCACCCCAGGAATTGCGCCAAGCTTTGGTTCCGGGAGCCTTCGTCAATTTCGTCGACGAGCAGTCTGGCATCAGTCCCGGCCTTCAGCACCTTCTTGGGAATAAGGGCCCAGACAGGAGGATGATCGATGCCGAAATGCTCGTTCGCTACTTCGGATTCCAGAATGAGTTCGTCCCCTATAAGGGAAACCTGAAGGATTTTCTGGACAAGACATGCATCTATCTCAACAAGAACTGGTCATCGAAGTCTGAGCTGATCAGGGGGCAACTGTCCGAGATGGAGCGCGCTATCGACGCGGCCCGACAAATCTTCAGCGACTCAGGGGCTTGTCACAAGTGGTCTGGGGTCCGCTGGGAGCGCTCGCTGAACCGCGCGGTGTTCGACGTGCAGATCCACGCCCTCGCAGACGAGCGCGTCAGGGACGCTGCACTGGGCCGAAAGCACGAGGTCTTGAAGGCGTTCAAGGATGTCTGCGTCGAAAATGACAAGTTCATTGCGGCCATCACAAGCACGACGAAGAGCATTGACGCCACCAGTAGTCGCTTTGAAATCTGGGCAAATGCGCTCGGAGGAGTGCTAGGGGTGCCAATTCCTCGGCCTACCTGCCTCAACAGCTAGGGGGCTCGGCTGTGGACCTCCTCGACGAACTGAAGAACGATATAGCCGAGCTGAAGTCTTCATTACTGCCCGATGATGTCCTTCAGGTCAAGGCTCCCGACGACCTAACTCGCCGCCAAGAGCTACTGATCTCCTCCTTCGTAATTCTCTCACATGCACACATTGAAGAGTTTATCGAGAACCTCTTCCTTGAATATGTCGAGAATCGAGAAAAAGAGATCACGGACACGACCGTGCCTCACTGCTTCGTCAAACTGGCACTACACTTCTCTCCGGACTTGATCGGTCAAGGCGCTGGAAATAAGTTCCCGACACGCCAAATCTGCGCGACCGCCAAGAATCTATACATCTCAAAGGTGATTAATACAAATCACGGACTCAAGGAATCCAATGTAGGCGCCCTCGCCAAGCCGCTCGGAGTCCACGGAGAAAAGCTTTCAAATACGTGCGAGCAGCTCTTTGTCACATTGAATACACTTGGCGGCAAACGGGGCCGCATGGCTCACACTTCATCTCGAAATCAATCTGCTAGCGAAACCGCCTATGCTAGTCAAGCTATCGTTTGGGTCGACGATGTCATCAACCTAGCGCATCAACTCAACAACTATCTGCGCTCTGGAAATTAAGCTCCGGCAGTAGCACATCGAGCTGCGCTGCGCCCTGACGCCCCTGCCGGCGGCCGAACCGAGTGTCTTACTGCGCTACAACGGGTGCGCACCTTGGCGGACGGCCACGGACGGTAGGGAACCCGTTCTGGCAGGTCAGCGGCGCTACCCGCCGAGGTCAGGCGGGTGCCCAGGTTGCTTCGGGGCGAAGAGGCCGTGGGTTCAAATCCCGCCACCCCGACCCAGTACAGAGGGCCCATCGGAGAAATTCGGTGGGCCCTCTGGCGTTGTGCGTGACTAACTGAGTGACCGAGCCTCACGATCTTCCGCGAACAGATCACCCCTGGCCGTCGCACCGGTCTGGACCACCGGGTGGATCTCCTTCCGACGGGCCTACCTCGTGACGGCCGCGCTGATCGGGCAGTACGTGGCGGTGAGTTTCGAGCTGCGGCGGGACGCCGGCTGGGGAACGGGCACGGGGTCCGTCGCAGGTCACGCAGGGGGCGGACAGCAGCTCTTGTAGAGCAAGGATCCTCCCGGGCCCATCCGTAGGATCATCTGCCCCGCGTGACTACGCTGTGGCTCTACGACAGTGGGGGGAAGGGCGAGTGCCATGACAGCGTGGATTCTGGTGTGCAACCCAGCGAGGTTCCGTATCGACGACCTGCGGGCAGACAACGGCGAGTTGGACTCCTGGACAGTCCGGCGCTACCTCAACGAGATGCAAGAGGGCGATCCGTTTGCACTGTGGGTGAGCGGTCCAGGCGGCGGTGTCGTGGCGCTTGGCGAGCTCACAGGTGAGCCGCGCTGGAGTGGCGACGAGAGGGCGGACCATCAGTACTGGGTAGAGCCGCCCGGCGCCCGGGATGCCGTGCCGTTGAAGGTTGAGAAGTGGCTGGAATCCCCAATCCCGCGAGCTTGGTTCATCGACAATGAAGTCTTCGCTGGTGCCGGAATCCTGTCCCAGCCGTTCGCCGGAAATCCCCACCGTCTCACGAACGAGCAGTGGAACGCGCTGACCACCAGGGCCGAGCAAGCCGTAGCCTCTGGGCTGGACAGCGAGATTCCGGCAGGCGATGGCTGGCACCTCCAGCCGGGCGATCAGATCCGCCGAGTCGAACTCCACGACCGCTACGGGGGCAGCCGTCAAGGAGGAATTAGTCCGTCATCGCAGTCCAAGAACGTTCTGTTCTTCACGGACGCCAGCACGGGCGAACAGCACGGCTATGACGACGTCTGGGAGTCTGACGACCATTTCCGCTACACCGGCGAGGGGCAGAACGGCGATCAGGTCTTCGCCAAAGGCAACAAGGCCATCCGGGACCACCTCCGGGACGGTCGGCACCTTCGCCTCTTCATCGGCAGCCGGGGCATCGTCCGCTACGCGGGTGAGTGGATCCTCGATCCCAACGAGCCCTACTCATGGGGCAGCGCCAAGTCCACGAACGGCGGACCGAAGCGGAAAGTGATCCATTTCCACCTGATTCGACTGGGGGCCGCGGTAACCGCCCCAGGCGTACCAGTGGGCAGTGCCTACCGCGTTGAAGACGAGACCACCGTTCCAGCGCCGGCTGCCCCAAGCGCCCCGGACCCGGCGCTGGTGGGGCGAAATCTCAACACGCATCGGCAACTTCAGAACGCGCTCGCCAAGGAGGTGCAGGCCCGTGGCATGAAGCCACTGTCGCCGACTCCGGCCGACCCCGCCTTTGATATCGCTTGGCACGACGGGGACACCCTGACGGTGATCGAGGTGAAGTCCTTGCGACCCGAGAACGAGTCTCATCAACTGCGCACCGGAATAGGGCAGTTGCTTGACTATGTGGACCAGCTCAGTGCGCGCGCCCCGCGGGTTCGCGGAGTCCTGTGGTTGGAGCGGACGCCGCTGGAAGAACGCTGGTTGGGCATCTGCGAACGCGCCGGGGTGGTGCTTGCGTGGCCGGGGGCAGACACCAAGGTCTGGGAGCAACCGCAGGCCCTCTGACCGTGGCCAGCCGTGCTCCAGGTTGCGGAACCGTCCTGGGGCCGCGTGCGTTTCGCGATACGAAGTTCGCCTGGTGGATCAGTTGGGGGCTCAATGTCGAAGACTAGTCGGGTGGATGCTCTCTGCGCGGCCGCGGCTGCCTTGCGCGTCGATCGGTCGTCTGGGGTGCCTGCCAGACACCAGCCGATCACCTTGCTGTGGGCCATCGGGCGAGCGGCAGCGAACCAGCCGCGAATGGTGCGCTGGACGAAGGCGCGGGCTGAGCTGAAGCCGTTGCTTGAGGAGTTCGGGCGCACTGGGGCGGACCCCTCGCCGGAGTATCCGTTCGTGGCCTTGAGCCGGTCCGGACTGTGGGAGCTCCGCGGGTACGAAGGCGAGGTTCCGGCAGCCCGCGGGTCGGGACTCCAGCGATGGCTCGATGACCACGAGCCACTGGGCGGGCTGGAGCACGACTTCTACGAGCTGATGGCGACTGCCCCTGCGGCTCGCAAACGCGTGGTCGACACCCTGATGAGTCGATTCTTCGATACAGAGAAGAGCGCAGACTTGTTGAAAAATGTCCGACTCGGCATCCCCGATTTTGACGGATACGGGGCCGTACCGGGGATCGAGGTGGGCCGCGTCTTCGCGAACCGGCAGGCACTGCATGACGTCGCCGTGCACCGGCCGCTCCAGGCAGGCATCTGCGGCACTGCGGACGGCGGAGCAGAGTCCATCGTATTGTCCGGCGGCTACGAGGATGACGAAGACCACGATGACGTCATCATCTACACCGGACAGAGTGGGCGTGACAACAACACCGGTCGGCAGGTACGCGACCAGACTCTTACTCGCGGAAATGCCGCTCTTGTGACCAGCCAAACAACTGGCATTCCGGTACGAGTGGTCAAAGGCGATAAAGATACTGGTTACCGTTACGACGGGCTCTTCCGGGTTGAAGCCTTCTGGCATGCCGTTGGTCAATCCGAATTCCTGGTCTGGCGCTACCGGCTGACAAGGATCTCCTCGGACGAAACGGTCACTCAGGATCCGGCAGGTGTGGCACCGGAAGGTCGGAAGAGTACGACACGCGTGGAGACCACCTTTCAGCGGATCATCCGTAGTACCAAGGTGGCGAACTACGTTAAGCGCGTCCACGGCTTCACCTGCCAGGTGTGCGGCACGCGACTTGCCACGCCCACGGGCGCCTACGCAGAGGCTGCGCATATTCGGGCCCTGGGCAAGCCACACAACGGGCCTGACCTTGCCGGCAACATCCTGTGCTTGTGCCCCAACCACCACACGCTATTCGACTTCGGCATGCTGTCCATCGCGGATGACCTGACAATTACCGACCGTGCCACGGGTGCCCGCCTTGGGAGACTGCGTGAGGTTCGTGGTCATCGGATCGATCAAGGGCACCTGGCCTACCACCGGGAGCACCACTCCGAGAGGTGGAAACACGGGCAGGACGATGGAGCCGGCGACGAAGGTGCGGGCGACGTCGGGGAATAAGGCCCAGGGCCCTGCCGGAGGTGTTCGGGAGGGCCCTTTGGTGTGGGTGGGGGTGTCAGAGGGTGGTGGGGAGGTCGGCGCGGGAGGTGATGTGGAGCTTGGGGTAGGCCTTGTAGAGGTGGTGGGCGATGGTGCGGGGGCTGAGGAAGAGTTGGGCGGCGATCTCGCGGTTGGTGAGGCCTCGGGCGGCCAGGCGGGCGATCTGGAGTTCCTGGGGGGTGAGGGGGGAGTCGGGGGTGCCGGTGGGGCTGGTGGTGGGGGCCGGGGTGCCGGTGGCGGTGAGCTCGGTGCGGGCGCGGGCGGCCCAGGGGTGGGCGGCGAGGCGTTCGAAGGTTTCGAGGGCGGCGCGCAGGTGGGGGCGGGCGTCGGTACGGCGGCGGGAGCGGCGCAGCCATTCGCCGTAGAGGAGGGCGGTGCGGGCCTGCTCGAAGGGTCGGTGGGTGCCTTCGTGGAGGTCGAGGGCGGCGCGGTAGGCGGATTCGGCGAGCTCGTCGGGGCCGAGCAGGGCCTGGCAGCGGAGCCGGAGCGCTTCGGTCCAGGGGCGGTCGGCGGCGGCGCTCCAGCGGGCGAAGCGTTCGTAGGGTTCGGCGGAGCGTTCGGGGGTGCCGTACCGGACGGCGGCTTCGACCAGGTCGGGGACGGCCCGGGTGGCGCTGACGTGGTGCCGGTGGGGGCCGGTGGTGAGGGTGTGCAGGCGGTCGGCGGCGTCGCCGGCGCGGCCGTGGCCGAGGTCGAGCAGGGCGAGTGCCCAGTGGGCCCAGGGGCGGCCGGCGGCGGGGGCGGCGGTCTGCGGGCCGGTGGTGGCGAGGGATTCGGCGGTGAGCCGGGTGCAGCGGTCGGTGTCACCGTCGAGGGCGGCCAGGTAGGCGAGGAGCGCGGTGAGTTGGCTGGTCCACTGGTGCTGGCCGGTGTCGCGGGCAAGGGCGAGGGCTTCGGTGGCGGTGACTTCGGCGTCGCGGTGGCGGCCGTGGAAGAGTTCGGCCTCGGCGAGGAAGAACTGGAGGGTGGGCATCACACCGACGGTGCCCTTGGCACGGGCCTCGGCGACGAGTTCGCCGGCGAGTTCGGCGGTCTCGTCGTCGCGGCCGAGGATGAGGGTGGCGCCGCAGAGTTGGACGAGGTCGACGGGGGTTTCGGCGCCGGCCTTGCGGGCTGCCGCAGCGGTGTCGCGGGCGACGGGCGGCTGTGGTGCGGGCCGGCCGAGGGCGGGGAGTACGGCGGCGGGCAGGTGACGGGCGAGCGGGGCGAGCGGGTCGTCGTCGGCGAGCGGTAGCGCGGCCAGCCGGTCGAGGACGGCGATCACCGGTTCCTCGCCCGCGTACCAGGCGGTGTGGAAGGCCTGGAACAGCATCCGGGCGGCGTGCGGCGCCTCGATGGCGGTGCCGGCGGCGTCGAGCAGCAGCCGGTAGGCCGTCGGGTAGGAGCCGCGCCAGAAGTGCGCGGTGGCCCGGACCTGGTCGAGCAGGGCGTGTGCCAGGGGGTTGTCGGTGCGGGCCCCGGCCTCGTCGGCGAGGGTCTCGGCCTGCGCCAACTTCCCTTCTTCGGTGGCGGCTTCGGCGGCCAGGACGAGGCGGCGGGTGGCGGCGTCGTGGTCCGGGGTGAGCCGGGCGGCGCGCTCGTACGCGGCGGCGGCGCCGCCGTGGGCGCCACGGGCCTCGGCGCGGACGGCGGTGCGTTCCAGCGCGTCGGCGAGGGCGGCGTCGGGGGCGGTGGCGGCGTGGGCGCGGTGCCAGGTGCGGCGGTCGCCGTCCGGCAGTGCTCCGGCGATGGCCTGGTGAATCGCCAGTCGCTGGTGGTGCGGGGCGCGTTGCAGGATGGCGGCGCGCAGGAGCGGGTGGCGGAAGGCGATCCGGCGGTCGGGGGTGACGCTCGCCAGGCCCGATTCCTCGGCGGGGCCGAGGTGTTCGGCGGGGACGCCGAGGGCGGCCGCGGCGGGCAGGACGACGTCGAGTTCGCCGGTCTCCTCGGCGGCGGCGACCAGCAGGAGGGTCTGGGTGGCCGGGGGCAGGCCGGTGACCTGGCCGTGGAAGGCGATCAACAGCCGGCTGGTGAGCGGCAGGCCGCCGGGTGCGGGCGGCGGCGAGCCCGGGGTGTTCGCCTGCGTCCCGGTGGCGATGGGGAGTTCGGTGAGGGCGAGCGGGTTGCCGGCCGCCTCGACGAGCAGCCGCTCGCGGACGGCGGCGGGCAGGCCGGGGCCGGCCCGGTGGTCCAGGAGCCGGGCGGCGTCGGGCTCGGGCAGGCCGGTCAGCCGGAGCTCGGGGAAGCCCGTGGTCGGGAGTTCCGGTGCGCCGCCGCCGGTGCGCGCGGCGAACAGCAGGGCGACTCCTTCGGCCTGGAGCCGGCGGGCGGCCAGCAGCAGGGCGTCGAGGGAGGCGTCGTCCAGCCACTGCGCGTCGTCGAGGACGCACAACAGGGGCTGTTCGGTGGCGAGTTCGGCGAGCATTCCGAGGGTGGCGAGCCCGACCAGCAGCCGGTCGACCGGGGCACTCTCCTCGGCGAGTCCGAACGCCGCTTCCAGGGCGCGCCGTTGCGGCCCGGGCAGGGTGTGCAGCCGGTCGAGGCCGGGTGCGAGCAGCAGGCTCAGTCCGGCGAAGGGCAGTTCGGCCTCGTACTCGACGCCCGCCGCCCGGATCACCCGGAACGCCTCGCCCGCCCGCCCGACGGCGTGGTCCAGCAGCGCGGTCTTGCCGATCCCGGGCTCGCCCCGGAGCAGCAGCACCCCGCTGCGGCCTTCGCGTGCCGCGTCCAACAGTCCCGCCACGACGGACTGTTCGTCTTCCCTCCCGTACAGCATGGCCCCGACCCTACCGAGGCCCTCCCGGCCGCAGGTACGGGCGGGCCCGCCGAGCACAGCTACGTACCCCCGCCGGGAGCTACGTACCCCCATGCCGATACGTGACTGATTCGCCCGCGCCGGCCCGTCCCTACCTTTGCGAGCAGCGGGAACGAGCCGCTCAACCACCCACCGGGACACGGGAGAAGACCATGACCGAGATCACCGCCACCGCCCTCCAGCAGCTCGCCGAGCGCTACCTCGCGGTCTGGAACGAGACCGACCCGGGCGCCCGCCGCAAGCTGATCGACGAGGTGTGGGCCGTGGACGGCCGGTACACCGACCCGCTGGCCGCCGTCGCCGGCCGGGACGCGATCGACGCGCTGATCGGCGCGGCCCAGGCCCAGTTCCCCGGGCTGGAGTTCACCCTCGGCCCGGTGGACGCGCACCACGACATCGCCCGGTTCACCTGGAACCTCGGGCCGGCCGGCGCCGAGCCGGTGGTGATCGGCTTCGACGTCCTGGTGGCCTCGCCGGACGGGCGGATCGGCTCGGTGTACGGCTTCCTGGACCGCGTCCCGGGCGCCTGACGGCAGGCCGGACGGGTCGGGGGCGACCCCCACCGCCCCCGACCCACTCCCCCCAACCCCACTGAGGAGAAGCCGAGATGAGCTCCGCCCTGACCGCCCGCCCATCGACCGCGACCGGCGATGCGTCCGACAACGCGCCCGGCAAGGCGCCCGGAACCGCGTCCGGCAAGGCGACCGGCACCGCGCCCGGCAATGTGCCCGGCACCGCGGGCACCGCCGCGAGCACCACGGCGCCCGGGGCCGAGGCGGCGACCGGCGCCCCGCGCGGCCTGCTGGCGGTCGTCCTGACCGCCACCTTCATGACCGCCCTCGACTTCTTCGTCGTCAACGTCGCCGTCCCCTCCGTCCAGGCCGACCTGGGCGCCGGACCGGCCGCCGTCCAGTGGGTGATCGCCGGATTCAGCCTGGCCCTCGCGGCCGGCCTGGTCACCGCCGGCCGGCTCGGCGACCGGTACGGCCGGCGCCGGGTGTTCGGGCTCGGCCTGGCCCTGTTCACCCTCGCCTCCGCGGGCTGCGGCCTCGCCCCCACCGCCGCCGCGCTGGTCGGCGCCCGGGTGGTGCAGGGCCTGGCGGCGGCGCTGATGGGCCCGCAGGTGCTGGCGATCCTGCGGACGGCGTTCAGCGGCGCGGCGCAGGCGCGGGCCTTCGCCCGGTACGGGCTGACCATGGGCGTCGGCGCGGTGTTCGGCCAGTTGATCGGCGGGCTGCTGATCCGGGCGGACCTCTTCGGCCTCGGCTGGCGCAGCTGCTTCCTGATCAACCTGCCGATCGGCCTGGCCGCCCTGGCCCTGGTCCGCCGCTGCCTGCCGGAGTCGCGCGCCCCGCAACGGCCGGGCCTGGACCCGGTGGGCGTGCTGCTGGTCACCACCGCGCTGACCGCCCTGGTGCTGCCGCTGATCCAGGGCCCCGCGCAGGGCTGGCCGCTGTGGACCTGGCTCTGCCTGGGCGGCGCGGTCGCCCTGCTGGCCGGCTTCGTGGCGCATCAGCACCGCACCCGGACCCGCGCCACCGCCCATGACTCCGGCTCCGCCGCCCCGCTGATCGACACCCGGCTGTTCCGGACCAGGGCCTTCGGCGCCGGTCTGCTCGCCCAGCTCGCCTTCTGGCTCGGCCAGGCGTCCTTCTTCCTGGTGCTCGCCCTGTACCTCCAGCTGGGCCGCGGCCTGGACGCGCTCGGCGCCGGGCTGGTGTTCACGGCGATCGGCCTCGGCTACCTGCTCACCTCCAACGCCACCCACCGCGTCGCCGCCCGGCTCGGCGGGGCCCGGACGATCACCGTCGGCGGGCTGCTGATGGCCGTCGGGCTGGGCCTGCTCGCCCTCGCGGTGTACGGCGCGCCGGGCGGGAGCGTGTGGTGGCTGACGCCGGGGCTGTTCGTGGACGGCCTGGGGATGGGCCTGGTGATCGCCCCGGTGACCTCCGTGGTGCTGGCCGGGGTCGAGCCCCAGCTGGTCGGGTCGGCCGCCGGGGTGCTGGCCACCGTGCAGCAGGTCGGCGGGGCGCTGGGCATCGCGCTGATCGGCCTGCTCTACTACGGCGGGGGCGACCCGGCGGCCGCGTTCGGCCGCAGCGTGACGGCGCTGGCGGCGCTGGAGCTGGTGCTGGTGGGCCTGGTCCGGCTGCTGCCGCGGAAGGGCTAGCGGGACCGACCGGGCGCGCACGGGCGGACGGGCGGACGGGATCCCAGGAACGGGTGGGAGGGACGGGGCGGGTGGGGCGGGCGGGGGTGCAGCGGGCCCCCCCCCCCCCCCCCCCCCCCCCCCCCCCCCCCCCCCGCGCCCCCCCCCCCCGGGGTGTGTTTGGGGGTGTGGGGGTGAAAAGAGTGAAATTAAAAAAAAAAAAAAA
>NZ_JBHVPH010000001.1:205139-481479 GCF_042887425.1 Kitasatospora sp. NPDC057940 | reverse complement strand
CGGGGGGGCGGGGGGGGGGGGGGGGGGGGGGGGCGGGGGGGGGGCGGGGGGGGGGGGGGGGGGGCGCCCCGCGGGGGGGGGGGGGGGGGGGGGGGGGGGGGGGGGGGGCCCGGGGTGAGCGGCGGCCACCCGCCCGCCCCGTTCCGTCCCCCGCCCGTTCCGTTCTGTCCCCCCGATCAGGTTGGATGGTCGGATGAGCGAGGAGAAGAGCGCCGTACCGGCGTGGGAGCAGCGGTTCAGGGCAGCACGGGTGTCACTCCCCGACTGGGCCGAGGACGCCCCCGACCGGGCGCTGTACGTGTCCAACGCGACCGGCACCTACGAGGTCTACGCCTGGGACCGGGTCACCGGCACCCACCGGCAGGTCACCGACCGGCCGAACGGCACCACCGACGCCGAGCTGTCCCCCGACGGCGCCTGGGTGTGGTGGTTCGACGACCACGACGGCGACGAGTTCGGCGTCTGGCGCCGCCAGCCCTTCGCCGGCGGGCCCGCGGACCGCAGCGCCGGCACCCCCGACGAGGAGGCCGTGCCCGGCCTCGCCCCCTCCTACTCGGCCGGCCTGGCGCTCGGCCGCGACGGCACGGTGGTCGTCGGACGTTCCACCGACGAGGACGGCACCACCCTGCACCTGCGCCGCCCCGGAGCGGCCGAGGCCGTCGAGATCTACCGGCACGCGGAGTACGGCGGCGTCGGCGACCTCAGCTACGACGGCACGCTGCTCGCCATCGACCACACCGAGCACGGCGACGCGATGCACTCCGCGATCCGGATCGTCCACCTCTCGGACGGCACGAGCGGCACGGACGGCGCGAGCGGCACGCCGAGCAAGCCCGCCGAAACCGCCGAAACCGTTGAAACCGTCGCCGAACTCGACGAGGTGACCGGCCGGGACGAGCCGCGCGGCGTCGCCTGCCTCGGCTTCGCCCCGGTCGACGGCGACACCCGGCTGCTGGTGGCCCACCAGCGCACCGGCCGCTGGGAGCCGATGATCTGGGACGTCGCCACCGGCGCCGAGACCGCGCTGCCGCTGCGCGACGAGCAGGGTCGCGAGCTGCCCGGCGACGTCTCCGCGCAGTGGTGCCCCGGCGCCGAGGCGCTGCTCGTCGAGCACGAGTACGAGGCGCGCAGCGAGCTGTTCTCGTACACGCTCGCCGACGGTCGGCTGACCCGGCTGGACACCCCGCGCGGCACCGTCGGCGGCGCCACCGCCCGCCCGGACGGCACCGTCGAGTACCTGTGGTCCTCCGCCGCCGAGCCCTCCGCCGTCCGCTCCACCGCCGGGACGGTCGTGCTGCGGGCGCCCGGCGCGGTGCCGCCCGGCTCCGTCCCGGTCGAGGACGTCTGGGTGGACGGGCCCGGCGGGCGGGTGCACGCCCTGGTGCAGCGTCCGGCCGGGGCGGGCGAGGGCCCCTTCCCGACCGTGTTCGAGATCCACGGCGGCCCCACCCACCACGACAGCGACTCCTTCGCCGCCGGCCCGGCCGCCTGGCTGGACCACGGCTTCGCGGTGGTCCGGGTCAACTACCGCGGCTCCACCGGCTACGGCCAGGCCTGGACGGACGCCCTGCACGAGCGGGTCGGCCTGATCGAGCTGGAGGACATCGCGGCCGTCCGGGAGTGGGCGGTCGCCAGCGGCCTCGCCGACCCGCGCCGGCTGGTGCTCACCGGCGGCAGCTGGGGCGGCTACCTGACCCTGCTGGGCATCGGCGTCCAGCCGGACAGCTGGACGCTGGGCGTCGCCGCCGTGCCCGTCGCGGACTACCACACCGCGTACGCCGACGAGATGGAGGCGCTCAAGTCGCTGGACCGCACCCTCTTCGGGGGCACCCCGGAGGAGGTCCCGGAGCGCTTCACCGCCTCCTCGCCGCTCAGCTACGTCGAGCAGGTGCGGGTGCCGGTCTACATCAGCGCCGGGGTCAACGACCCGCGCTGCCCGATCCGGCAGATCGAGAACTACGTCGGACGGCTGGAGCAGCTGGGCAAGCCGCACGAGGTCTACCGGTACGACGCCGGGCACGGGTCGCTGGTGGTGGAGGAGCGGATCAAGCAGCTGCGGCTGGAGATCGACTTCGTCCGGCGGCACCTCCCCGCGGCGTCGCAGGCCCAGGCCGGAACCGGGGCCGGCGACGGGGAGACGGTGTGAGGCGTCTGCTGACGCTCGCGGGGGTCGCGGTGGCCGGAGCCCTGGTGCTCACCGGCTGCTCGGGCGGGCACGGCGCCGAGGCCGCCTGCCCGCCCCCGGCCGGGCCCACGCCGACCACGGCCGCGCCAACCGCACCGGCCGCACCGGCCGCCACCGCGACCCGCGTGAACGCGCCGGGGCCGAACGCGGCAGGGCCAGGGCCCACCGTCACCCGGGCGGCGTACGCGCCTGCGGCGGGCGAGGACGCGGTCCAGCTCGCCAAGGGATCCAGCGGGTCGAAGGGCTCGTCCGGTTCGAAGGGCTCGGGGTCGAAGGGCTCCGGTTCCAAGGGGACGAAGACCGGGCGCACCGTGCACCACCACATCGACCGCTACGACTCGAACGACGACGTGAGCGGCGGCCACGGCCGGTGCCACGACGAGCCGGCGTTCACCGGGTCGCCGACGCCGGTGCCGTCCTCCCCGGCGGCGCCCGGGAAGCCGACGACCGCACCGGTCGTCCCGGCCCTGCCGTCCGCTCCGCCCGCCCCCGGCAAGCCGACCCGCTGAGGCGGACCGGCAAAACAGGGGCCGGCCGAGCAGGGGCCGGCCGAACGGGGGCGGGCCGAGCAGGCGCGCCGAACCGCGGAGGTCAGTCCAGGACCGGGTCCAGTCCGAGGGCCCGGTCCTGCTCCGCCTCCCCCTCGCGGCGCACCAGGCGGAACCACATGAAGATGACGAAGCCCCCGAAGACGAACCACTCCAGGGTGTAGCCGAGGTTCTGGAACGCCCGCAGGGTGAGCCCGTCGCCGCCCTGCGGCTGGACCGTCGGCACCGGGGTCAGCCCGGCCGGCACCGCGTCGGCGGCCACCCAGCCGTCGTACCAGCCGTCGTACGCGAGCGCGTTGAGCAGCGCCGCCCGGTTGACGGTGCCGAGCTGACCGGCCGGCAGACCGCCCGCCACGGCGCCGTTGCTGCCACTGGACTCACCGGCCTGCAGCCGCCCGGTGACGGTCACCTGGCCGGGAGGCGGCGGCGCGGCCGCGGACGCGCCCCCGGCGGGCGCACCGGGCGCCCAGCCGCGGACCACGGCGGCGAACCGGCCGTCGGCGGTGCGCAGCGGGGTGAGCACGTAGTAGCCCTGCTTGCCGTCGACCACCCGGTTCGGGACGAGGAGCTGGTGCTCCGCGTCGTAGCTGCCGGTCACGGTGACGGGCTTGCCGACGGTCTCGGTGGTCACCTGCGGGGTGGCCTGGTTGAGCAGGTCGTCGATCGGCCGCACATCACTCGAAGCGGTGACGGTCTGCTTGGTCTCCTGGTGCGACGAGAACCGGTCCTCGAACCGGCCGAGCTGCCAGGAGCCCAGCCAGACGCACACCGCAACGGCCGCGACGGCCAGCGCGGTGCCGCCGAGCCAGCGCGGAGTCAGGAGGAACCGGTACACACCCCCACGGTAACCACTCCTCACACCCGTCCCGGCCGCAGGGGTCCGCCATCGGCCGCGCCGGACCGGCTGGTCGCCCGCCCAAACCGGCCCGTCCGCCCCTGCCCGACCCCGACCGACCGCCGACCACCAACCCGCCGGACCGCCGCCGGACCACCGCCGGACCGCGAGGCCCGTCAGCCCGCCGGCGGCGTGTCCGACGGCTGCGGCGCCGTTACGCCCACCGCCTGGACGCCACCGCGGTACAGCGTGCCGGAGCAGGCCACGGGGAAGGTGGCGGTGGCAACGGCAGGGCTGCCGGGGGCGGGGGTGTAGGCGATGGTGGCGGTGGCCGGCGCGGTGGTGGGCTTGCCGGTCGGGGTGGCGGTGGGGCTGGGGGCGTTGGTGGGCCCGGCGCTGGGGGACGAGCTGGCCTGGGGGTTGGCACTGGGGACCGCCGAGGCGTCCGAGGCCGCCGGGGCGGCATCGGTGGCGGCGGCGGGTGCCTGGGAGGCCCCGGCGGCCTGGTTGGCGCCGCCCTGGCTGGTGGGCCCGGTGGTGGCGGTGCTGCCGCCGGGGGTGGAGCAGGTCCGGTCGGGGATCCAGTCGAACGACACCCGGTAGCCGGCCTGCGGGGCGAGGACGGGGGGCTCCGCGTCCATCCCGGGCAGGTCGCCGGCCGGGTCGCCGACGGCGTGGTCGGCGGTGCGCACGCGGCTGCGGTCGGTCCCGCTCACCGCCGTGACGGCGACGGCGCCGGGGCCGCCGAGCCGGCAGCTGCGGCCGGAGACGTTGTACACGCTGAACGAGCCGTGGATCCGTCCGTCGGCGTCGGCCGGGCCGACCTGTGCGCCGCCCTGGCCGAGGTCGGCCCGGGTGCAGAGCGGGGTGATCGGGCTGTCGCCGGTGCTGGCGGCGGGGGCGGGCGGGGCGGTGGTGCCGTCGGCGCGGGTGGTGCTGGCGCCGGGGCTGGGTGAGGCGGTGGGGGTGCCGGAGGGTGACGCGGTGTCGCCGGTGCCGCTGGGGCCGGGCCGCGAGGGCGTGCCGGTGCCGGGGGTGCCGCCGGTCCTGGTGCCGGTCGGTGCGGCGGGGGCCTGGCTGCTGGCGTCGGCCGAGCCGGGGCCGCCGGACAGGCCGAGGTGCTCCCCGTCGTGCAGGGCGGGCAGGGCGACGGCGACGGCGAGGGCGAGGGCGGCGGCGCCGGTCCAGGCTCCGCGCCGGGCGGCCCGGCGGCGGGGTACGGCGTACCGGATCCGCGGCAGGCCGCCGGGTTCGGGCTGGATGCCGGCGACGGCGCTGCGCATCAGGTCGCGGACGCTTCGTTCCTCGGCGGAGAGCCCGTCGCCCTCACCGTCCGAGGGCCACCGCCCGGCGCCGTCAGCCATGCCCGGCCGCCATCTGGGTGCGCAGGGCGGCGAGTCCGCGCGAGCCGTAGGCCTTCACCGACCCGAGCGAGATGCCGAGGGTCTCGGCGACCTGCGCCTCCGTCATGTCCACGAAGTAACGCAGCACCAGAACCTCCCGCTGACGGCGTTGCAGACCACGCAGCGCGGCCTTCAACTGGTCGCGCTCCAGCGCATCGTAAGCGCCTTCTTCTGCACTGGCCATGTCAGGCATGGGCTTGGGCAGCAGGCGCAGGCCGAGGATCCGTCGGCGCAGGGTCGAGCGGGACAGGTTGACGACGGTCTGCCGCAGGTAGGCCAGGGTCTTCTCGGGCTCGCGGACCCGGCGCCGGGCGGCGTGCACCCGGATGAACGCCTCCTGGACGACGTCCTCGCAGGTCGAGAGGTCGTCCAGGAGCAGCGCGGCGAGCCGCAGCAGGGAGCCGTAGTGGGCCTGGTAGGTCTCGGTGAGCAGGTCCTCGCTGGTACCCGCGTCGGTACCGGCACCGGAGCCCGCCGCACCGGGTGCGACCGCGGTCATCTGGTCGTCTTCCGGCCTACTCGCCGGCCACGGGGCGCGCGAGGGGAAGGCCACCACGGCTCTCGCCGGGATGCCCGCCCCTGCTCCCACCATCACGTTCGCCACGCCCGTTGGACACTCGATCCCCTGTCATGGTTGCCCAGCCCGGGGGCCATTCTTCCGCATCGGCGGAAGAGGCCTCCAGGGGATTCCATCGGGATTCCGGACAGATTGTGTCGAGGAGCGGACACGTCCTCCCCGGATCGGCGGCCGGGCGGGCCCGGGAGCGGGCGGCCCCGGGCCTTCCCGGGTCTCTTCCCGGGCCTCCCGCCAGGGCTTCTGCCAGGCCTCTTCCTGCGCCTTCCCCTACACCGCTCCCGGCGCGCCTTCCTGCGTCACCGTCAGCTCACCCGCCACCAGCTCCGCGATCTGCAGCAGGTTGAGCGCCGCGCCTTTGCGCAGGTTGTCGCCACAGAGGAAGAGGTCGAGCGCGGCCGGCTCGTCGAGGGCCCGGCGCACCCGCCCGACCCAGACCGGGTCCGTCCCGACCACGTCGTTCGGCGTGGGGAACTCGCCGGCCGCCGGATCGTCGTAGAGCACGACCCCGGGGGCGTCGCGGAGGATCTGCTGCGCGTGCTCCTGGGTGACCTCGCGCTCGAAGACCGCGTGCACGGCCAGCGCGTGGGTGCGGACGACCGGGATGCGCACGCAGGTCGCGGAGACCTTGAGGGCGGGCAGGCCGAGGATCTTGCGGGCCTCGGCACGGATGCCGACCTCCTCGGAGGACCAGCCGCCGTCCACCAGGGAGCCGGTCCAGGGCACCGCGTTGAGCGCGAGCGGGGCGGCGAACGGCCCGTGGTCGGCGATCACCGCGCGCAGGTCGCCGGCCTGCCTGCCGACCTCGGTGCCGGCCACCAGGGCGGTCTGCTCGCGCAGCGCCGCCTCGCCGATCCGGCCCTCGCCGGAGGCGGCCTGGTAGGAGGCGACGACGAGTTGGGCGAGCCCGTACTCGGCGTGCAGGGCGCCGACGGCCGCGATCATCGCGAGGGTGGTGCTGGCGGGGCTGGCGACGATGCCGCGGGTGCGCAGCCGCAGCGCGGCCGCGTTGACCTCGGGGACGACCAGCGGCACGTCCTCGGCGGTGCGGAAGGCAGCCGAGTCGTCGACCACCACGACGCCCTTGGCGGCCGCGATCGGCGCCCACTGGGCGGAGACCTCGTCGGGGACGGCGAACACGGCGACGTCGATCCCCTCGAAGGCCTCCTCGGTCAGCGGGACGACCTCGACCGGCACCCCGCGCACGACCGGCTTGCGGCCGGCCGAACGCGGGGAGGCGACGAGTCGGATCTCGCCCCAGACGTCCTGGCGCAGGGAGAGCAGGCCGAGCAGCACCTCGCCGACCGCGCCGGTGGCGCCGACGACGGCGAGGTTCGGCCGCCGGGTCATCGCCCGGTGCCTCCGTAGACGACGGCCTCGTCCGTCTCGCTGTCCAGTCCGAAGGCGCTGTGCACGGCGCGGACGGCCTCCGGCACGTCCTCGGCGCGGGTGACGACCGAGATGCGGATCTCCGAGGTGGAGATCAGCTCGATGTTGACGCCCGCGGCGGACAGCGCCTCGAAGAAGGCCGCCGTGACGCCCGGGTTGGAGCGCATGCCCGCGCCGACCAGGGAGATCTTGCCGATCGCGTCGTCGTAGCGCAGCGACTCGTAGCCGATGCCCTCCTTGACCCGGCCGAGCGCGTCGATGGCCTTCTGGCCCTCCGCCTTGGGCAGGGTGAAGGAGATGTCGGTCAGCCCGGTCGACGCGGCGGAGACGTTCTGCACCACCATGTCGATGTTGACCTCGGCGTCCGCGATGGCGCGGAAGATGCGGGCCGCCTCGCCCGGCTTGTCGGGCACGCCGACGACCGTGACCTTGGCCTCGGACGTGTCGTGGGCGACTCCGGAGATGATGGCCTGCTCCATCTCGCCCCCTTCGGGCTTGTGCGGGTTCTCGTTGCTGACGATCGTCCCGGGGAGACCCGAGAAGGACGAGCGTACGTGAATCGGGATGTTGTAGCGCCGGGCGTACTCCACGCAGCGGTCGAGCAGCACCTTGGAGCCGGACGACGCCAGCTCCAGCATGTCCTCGTATGCGATCCAGTCGATCTTGCGGGCCTTCGCCACCACGCGCGGGTCGGCGGTGAACACGCCGTCCACGTCGGTGTAGATCTCGCAGACCTCGGCCTTGAGCGCGGCGGCGAGGGCGACGGCGGTGGTGTCCGAGCCGCCGCGGCCCAGCGTGGTGATGTCCTTGCTGGTCTGCGACACGCCCTGGAAGCCGGCCACGATCGCGATGTTGCCCTCGTCCAGGGCGGTGCGGATGCGACCAGGCGTCACGTCGATGATGCGCGCCTTGTTGTGGACGGAGTCGGTGATGACGCCGGCCTGGCTGCCCGTGAAGGACTGCGCCTCGTGCCCCAGCGATTTGATCGCCATGGCCAGCAGCGCCATGGAGATGCGCTCTCCAGCGGTCAGCAGCATGTCGAACTCACGGCCGGCAGGAAGCGGTGACACCTGCTCCGCGAGTTCGATGAGCTCGTCCGTCGTGTCGCCCATTGCGGACACCACGACGACGACCTCATGGCCGGCCTTCTTGGCGTCAACGATTCGGCGGGCAACGCGCTTGATGCCTTCGGCATCCGCAACGGATGAGCCGCCGTACTTCTGCACGACAAGGCCCACGTGCGCTCCTCGACTTGTGTCGTCTTCCGGGGGCACCAGGCCCCCGCACCCCCGGGGAAAAGGGGCTGTGCGGTCGGCGCCAGTCTACCGAGCAGGGGTGCCACAACCGGCGCTTTCCATATGATGAGACGCCCGTTTCAGCAGGTGGTCGGCGGAACGGTCGGTACCACCGGCAGGTCTGCGGGCAATTCGCCACCGCCCCGAAGAATCGGCGGATCAACGGACGGTGATCCGGCGGGATTTCTTTTCCGCGCGGAATGCTGAGGCATTCGTCACAATCAGCCGACGACCGGCCGATGCCGGGCCGATGCCCGGTCGACGACCACCGGGGGCGCACCGAATAACGGCGCGCGCCGGGGCGGCGTTCGGGCGTGCCGGAATCGCGCGGACGTACCGGAATCGCACAGGCGTGCCGGAACGGCACGGGCACCGGAGGGCGGTGCTACCGCCCGAGGCCCAGCTCCGCCGCCATCAGGTCGCCGGCCTGCTGCTCCAGCTGCTCGTCGGTGAGCCCGTCGTCGTCGGTGTCGGCGCCGTCCGGCACCGCGCCGATCGGACTGTCCAGCCGGACGTGCGCGATCAGCGACTGCAGCGCCCGCAGCACCGCCGTGCAGGTCGTGCCCCAGTTGGAGAGGTACGAGAACTGCCACCACCACAGCGCCTCGCTGACCCGGCCCTCGCGGTAGTGGGTCAGCCCGTGCTGCAGCTCGCCGACCACGCCGGCCAGGTCGTCCGAGATCCGGAAGGCGTTCGGCTTCTCCGGCGGGCCGTACGGGTCGAAGACCTCGTGGTAGACGTCGATCGGCGCGAGCAGCTCGGCCAGCCGCTCGCGCAGCTGCTCGCCGTCCGGCTCCGGCCCGGCGTCGGGCTCGAAGCGGTCCTCCGGGACGACGTCCTCGATGGCGCCCAGCCGGCCACCGGCCAGCAGCAGCTGCGAGACCTCCAGGAGCAGCAGCGAGACCGCGCTGCCCGGCTCGTCGCCCTTGGCGACCTCGGTGACGGCGAGCACGAAGCTCTCCACCGAGTCGGCGATCTGCACGGCGAAGTCGTCCGGCTCCGAACCGTGCGCGTGGATGTGCGGGGTGTGGCTCTGCGGCTCCCCGTGCGGCTGTCCGGGGGCCGGCTGGTGGGCCTGCCCGTGGGACGGCTGGTGGGGCGTGTGGGGCTGCTGGTCGAGCGTCCGGTCAGACATCGAGAAGTCGTCTCCCTTCGAAGGCGCGACCGAGGGTGACCTCGTCCGCGTACTCCAGATCCCCGCCGACGGGCAGGCCGCTCGCCAGCCGGGTCACCTTCAGGCCCATCGGCTTGCAGAGCCGGGCCAGATAGGTGGCGGTCGCCTCCCCCTCCAGGTTGGGGTCGGTGGCCAGGATCAGCTCGGTGACCGTGCCGTCCGCGAGGCGCGCCAGCAGCTCGCGGATCCGCAGGTCGTCCGGGCCGACGCCCTCGATGGGGCTGATCGCGCCGCCCAGCACGTGGTAGCGGCCGCGGAACTCGCGGGTGCGCTCGATGGCGACGACGTCCTTGGACTCCTCGACCACGCAGATGACGCCGAGGTCGCGGCGCGGGTCCAGGCAGACCCGGCACTGCTCGGCTTCCGCGACGTTGCCGCAGACCGCGCAGAACCGGACCTTGTCCTTGACCTCCAGCAGCGCGTGCGCGAGGCGGCGCACGTCGGTCGGGTCGGACTGCAGGATGTGGAAGGCGATCCGCTGGGCGCTCTTGGGCCCGACGCCGGGCAGCCTGCCCAGTTCGTCGATCAGGTCCTGAACCACGCCCTCGTACAACGTCGCGCCTTCCCTCGGATGGTCGGTGGTGCTCCGGTGCCATCATCCAACGAATCGGGCGCCGGACACACCGCCCGACGCCCGACTCCCACATAAATCACATGGGTCCGTTGTCTGAACTTCAGAACTTCAGGACCTCAGACCTGTCTGGCCGGAGCCCCCGTCCGGGAGCTCCCCCAGGTCAGAACGGCAGACCGGGGATGCCCCCGCCCAGGCCCTGGGTCAGCGGGCCCATGCGCTCGGCCTGCATCTTCTGCGCCGACTGGTTGGCGTCCCGCACGGCCGCCAGGACCAGGTCGGCCAGGGTCTCGGTGTCCTCCGGGTCGACGGCCGCCGGAGCGATGGTCAGCGCCACCAGCTCGCCGGCACCGGTCACCGTGGCCTCGACCAGGCCACCGCCCGCCGAACCGCTCACCTTCGTCTCCGCCAGCTCCTGCTGCGCCTGCGCGAGATCCTGCTGCATCTTCTGCGCCTGCTTCAGCAGCTGCTGCATGTTGGGCTGGCCACCACCGGGGAACACGGCTCACTCCTCGCTTCGTGCTTGCTGTCCTGCGTCGCCGTCCTGCCCGCGGTCGCGTCCGCTTGCAGTCCCGCTCGCGTCGTCACGGCCGAGCCTACGTGCTGCCGGGGCGGGCCGTCGCTCAGTTGCCGCGGTGGTGGATCTCCTCCAGAACCGTCGCGCCCAGCTCCCGGATGATCAGCTCCTGACCGGAGAACGCCTCCTCGTTGAGGTCCGGGTCGTCCTCCTCCGGGATGTCGTCCTCCGGCGCCACCGCGCGCACCGGACGGGCCGGCGGCGCGGCCACCGGCGGCGGGGCCTGGACCGGCGCGGGCGCCGGGGCGGCCTGCACCTGCGGGGACGGCTGCGACCGGACCGGCGCGGGCACCGGAGCCGGAGCCGACATCGGCGGCGCGGCGGCCGCCGGACGGGCCGGGGCCCCCCAGCCGCCACCGCTCGGAGCGGCGCCGCCCAGGCCACCGCCGCCGATGGCCGTACCGCCGCCGATGGCCGTACCGCCGCCGAGGGAACCGCCCCCGGACGGGTCGACGATGCACTCGATCCGCCAGTCCACACCCAGCGCGTCGGTCAGCGCCTGGCGCAGCACGTCGTCGCTGTTGCTGCCGACGAAGCTGTCCCGGGCGCCCGCGTTGATGAAGGACACCTGGAGCACGCTGCCGTCGAACCCGGCCACCTGGCCGTTCTGGCTGAGCAGGATCCAGGTGAAGCGGCGGCGGTTCTTCACCGCCTCCAGGATCTGCGGCCACAGCTGCCGGACCTGCGCCGCGCCCTGCTGCGCGGCGGCCGACGCCGGCTCGGCGGGCTGCCCGGCCGGGGCGGGCGCGGGCGCCGCGGGAGTGGGGGCAGGGGCGGGGGCGGGGGCGGGGGCGGACGCCGGGGCCGGGGCGGCCTCGACAACCTCGGCGGCCTGGGCCTGGGCCTGGGCCTGCGGCGCGGGGGCCGCGGCCGGGACTCCGCCCGCCGGCGGGAAGCTGCGCGGGATCGGCCAGGCACCCGGCGCGGGGGCTGCGGGTGCGGCGGGGGCCGCGGGGGCTGCCGGTGCGGGGGCAGCCGCAGGAGCCGCCACGACCGGCGCGGCCTGCACCGGCGCGGTCTGCACCGGGGCGGCCTCCGCCACCGGCGCAGGCACAGGCGCGGCCATGGGCGCCGCCACCGGCACCCCAGCCGCCATAGGCATCGGCGCGGCGAACCCGCCCGCCGCCGCCCGGCGCTCCAGCTTGTCCAGCCGCGCCTGCAACGACAGCTCGTCGCTGTACGCGCCCGGCAGCATCACCCGGGCGCAGATCAGCTCCAGCTGCAGCCTCGGCGCCGCGTTGCCGCGCATCTCGGTCAGCCCGGTGTTGACGATGTCCGCCGCCCGGCTCAGCTCCGCCGAGCCGAACGCGTCCGCCTGCGCCTGCATGATCGCGACCCGGTCCGCCGGGGCGTCGATCAGCCCCTTCTCCCCCGCCTCCGGCACGGTGGCCAGGATCACCAGGTCGCGCAGCCGCTCCAGCAGGTCGGCGACGAAGCGGCGCGGGTCGTGCCCGCCCTCGACCACCCGGTCGATCACCTGGAACACCGTCGCCCCGTCGTGCGCGCCGAAGGCGTCCACCACCTCGTCCAGCAGCGCCGAGTCGGTGTACCCGAGCAGCGAGGTCGCCATCTGGTACGTCACGCCGCCCTCGGCGGCGCCGGCCAGCAGCTGGTCCATGACCGACATCGAGTCACGCACCGACCCGGCCCCGGCCCGGACCACCAGCGGGAACACCGAGTCCTCGACCTGGATGCCCTCCCGGCCGCAGACCTCCGCCAGGTAGTCGCGCAGCGTGCCCGGCGGGACCAGCCGGAACGGGTAGTGGTGCGTCCGGGACCGGATCGTCCCGATCACCTTCTCCGGCTCCGTGGTCGCGAAGATGAACTTGAGGTGCTCCGGAGGCTCCTCGACCACCTTGAGCAGCGCGTTGAACCCGGCCGAGGTCACCATGTGCGCCTCGTCCAGGATGAAGATCTTGTAGCGGCTGTGGACCGGCGCGAAGAACGCCCGCTCCCGCAGCTCGCGCGCGTCGTCCACACCACCGTGCGAGGCCGCGTCGATCTCGATCACGTCGATCGAGCCGGGCCCGCCGGTCGCGAGGTCGCGACAGGACTGGCACTCCCCGCAGGGCGTCGGCGTCGGCCCCTGTTCACAGTTCAGACAGCGGGCCAGGATGCGCGCACTCGTCGTCTTCCCGCAGCCGCGCGGCCCGCTGAACAGGTACGCGTGGTTGACCCTGTTGTTACGCAGGGCCTGCTGGAGCGGAGCGGTCACGTGCTCCTGCCCGATGACCTCCGCGAAGGTCTCGGGGCGGTAGCGGCGGTACAGGGCTAGGGACACACCCCCGACGATATCGGGACGCACCGACAAACGCGTCGCCCCTCGCCTCGCCGCCGTCCCCCACCGCCCCCCGGGCGAACCGCCCGGGAACGCAAAGACCCCCCGTGCACCCGCCAGAGCCCTCTTACCCTTGCTGCCTTCCGGCCCTGGGGGGGTTCAGAGAGATGACGCCACACGAGGGGCTGACCCCCACACTACCGGATCCGGGCCCCGACGATCCACAGGCAACCCCACCCTCCGGCCTACGGGATCGCTGGTCGCGAGCACCCCCGAACATGTACTAAGCTCTCCCACGGAGGATTCGCCTAGAGGCCTAGGGCGCACGCTTGGAAAGCGTGTTGGGGGCAACCCCTCACGAGTTCGAATCTCGTATCCTCCGCCGGCAGAAGGCCCGGACCGTTTCAACGGTCCGGGCCTTCGTCGTTGTACGGGCGGTTGGGTTCAGCCCAGGACGGCCGTCAGCACTCCGAGGCAGAGCACCATGGATCCGGCAAACGCTGCGCCGCCCGCGAAGACGGCCTCGCTCCGGCTCGCGCTGGCGCCTCGCTTCAGCATGAAGGCCAACAGCGCGACGATCACGGAGGTGAGCATGGCCACCGAGAGCCACAGGACTCGCATCACGACGGGCAGGTTACTCACCAGCGATTTCCTTTGCTGTGGACCGGTCAAGGTTGGAGGGGCCGTCTGGGGTTGGTCGGCGGGTGTTCCGTGAAGCCACGCCACCGACCAGGAGCATTGCCAGCTCTTCGCGAGCGACTTCGGCCGCGGAGGCCACTCGGTGATGGGCTTCGATCTGACGGTCGAGGGTGTGCAAGAGATCACCGATCCGCCGCTGCACCTCGAGCGGCGGAAGAGACACCGGGACCTGCTTCATCGCGCTGGTCTTGATCGAATCGACGGTCGTCATCGCCGCCCGGTCCTTGATCCATGCCTGTACCTCCGGCAGGGAGAGGTGGGCCAGGACGAATCGCGAGTCCACTCCCAACTTGAAGTTGTGCAACCTGAGGAGATTGCCCGAGTAGAGGTGCCCTCCTTCTTCTGATCCGACCAGGGCAACGGGCCCCACCGTCCCCGTGCGTGAACAGAGAATGTCCCCTTCGCTCACCCGGAATCGCTCTAGCCTCAGGGCAACCCGCTTCGACACCTTGCTGTCCTCGCCGCCGTGAAGTCGCCGGTTGCGAAGGTGTTTGGGGAGCAGCACCGGAACATCTCCGGTCTCGGAGTACATCTTGGGATTCAGCAAGGAGGGTGACGGGCCCGCTGTCACCGAACACAGCTCTCCCAGAAGGACGCTCCGCCAATCGCCCGGCCGACGGTTCTCGCCGTAACCAAGCGCTTCAGCCCGCGCCCAGAGCGAGCGCACCTCCTCGTCACGGGTTACCGCGTCCCCCTGCGCCAGGTCGAGCTCGCGGCGGGCGGCCTCCGTCTTCTCGGGCGTCGCCTCGACGTAAGTTCCGACACTGACATAGTCAACCGGGCTGAGGGAGTGGCCTCGTTCCTTGATCTCCTCCACAGCAACGGATCGGCCGATCCGCCTCGCATCATCGGGGAGCGCGGTCCCGTCCCGAAGCGAGCGGTGGATCTCCCCCAGGAGCCGCACGTCATCGGGGCTCAGCTCCCGGCGTGTCCGGGAGACCATCTCGCCCAACTCTCGTGCGTTGATGAAGTGAACCTCAGCGCGATCGGACGGCGTCGTGAGGAACCAAGCGCAGGCCGAAACCGCTGTCCCACTGAAGAGTTGCGGGGGAAGTGCGAGGACACATTCAACGACACCGTCCTCGACCATGGCTCGCCTGATCGCACGTTCACGGGGCTGGTCGGACACAGCAGCGTTATCCGCCATGATCACCCCAGCTCGACCGCCGGGCCCAAGCGTGGACAGGACATGCTGGAGCCAGGCGAAGTTGTCATTGGAGGCAGGCGGAGGTCCGTAGCGCCAATTCCCGGAATCGATCCGGCCCGTATCGGCGTTGAAGGGCGGGTTGGCCAGAACGAAGTTCGCCCCCGGCTGTTGCAGGCTTCCATCGGCCGGTTGCAGAGCACCGCCATGGTCCTCCAGCTGCGGCGAGACACCATGGATCGCCAGGTTCATGGCTGCCATCCGCGCCATGCTCGGGTTCGTCACTCCCATCGATACTGTCAGCGCTTCGGCATCGCTGCTGGCAGCCACCATGGCCGCTAGAAGCTCGCCGCCTCTCGGATAGGGATCGCTGATCCGCCCCGACACACCCTCGGTTGCCACCAGTTCGCTCAGCAGAGTCACAACCGCTTTGGGAGTGAAGGCCTCACGGCTTCCCACAGCCACGACATTCGCGAAGGAATCGAGCAGATCCCGGAAGGCCTCTCGCCCGAGTTCTGCGACGAGGGCCAACAATCGTGGCGCGTCGGCCGCCGGCCCTGGCTCCAAGCCCTGCAGCGCAGGCCACCCGGCCGACGCCACGCCACTCTTCTGCAACCACTGGCCTGTTCGTTGCCCCACTTCGTCGATGAAGCTCTTGGGAACCACCGAAGGATGTCCCTCAGCCAGTTCCTTCAGGGCCGCCCACTCCTCCTCCGCTCCCCACCTCAGAAACGTCAGGCACATGAGCAGGGGGAGGTAGGCTGCCGGCGATCGCGCGCCCCACGCCTCCTGCATCTCCCGCTCCAACAGCTCGGACAGCGCTTGCCGAGACCGCGACCGCTCCTGCTCGGAGTTTCGAGCAGGAACGGCCGACTGCGCTGCCTGGTCGGGCGCGGATGCCCCCTCGTACTGCCCCAACGAGGCGCGAACCCTGTCTCCGAAGGTGATATCTGCAGGCTCCTCCGGGTGGCGCGACGGACTCGGCACCCTCCGAACGTCAAGCCATCGCACGATGTCGGCCAGCCGGAACAGCTCTCTCCCGCCTTCTCGCAGCTCCTGTGGGAAGCTTCCATGACGGCGCTCCCAGTTGGTGACCGCAGACGGCCGGACGCCGGCCAGCTCCGCAATCTCGGCTCGGGAGACGAGCCGCCCACCCCTGCTTTGCGCACTCATCGTGATCGCCTTCTCTGTTCTGAGTCGGATGCGCTGATGAAGCGAAGTTATGGAGCAGGCCGATGAGCGTCAACTGCGCACTGAAGTGCGCACCACTCTGTCAGCCCGAATCGCATCAGCTGGCAAGCCACCAGCTTGACTCACCTATGCCCTTTCACCAGTGATGTTTTTGGCTTCGCCAGCTTCAAGCGACCACAGGCAGGCCGTCCTGGAAATTTTTGTGAACTTCACAGATCCCAGACCTTCCCGCTCGACGGGGGACCCGTGGGCGCACCGCCAAGCAAGCCCAAGGTCTTCATGTCACGCACCGTCACGAAAAGAGCCTGCGCCCGATCGTCAAGTGGCACGACCGGGTCGCCACCTCGGGCAACGCGACCGTCCGCACCCTCAGCCGGCTCGCACTGGACGCCCCCTACCTCAACGCCTGGTGCCACCTGCGGGACGACGAGCGCGTCTTCACCCTCTCCCGCATCCACGGGGTGATGCCCGCGTAGCCCGGGGCGAGGGCGGCCCTCTCGCGGCCCACACGAGCGGGCCACGAGAGAGACTAACCAGGATTTAGTCTCGGAGCTAGTCCAGGTTAATACCTGGACACCTGGACATGTGGCATGCAAGTATCTGTCCTGCCGCCAGACAGGCGACACGTCGGAGGGGAAGAAACATGACGCAGGACAACCAGCAGTTCATCTCGGTGCCGGTGCCGGCTCAGTACGTCACGCAGGTGTACGCGTTCCTCGCGGAGCTCTCGGGGGCCGCTGCGGGGGCCGCGGCGGCGGCGTCGGCCGAGGGGGGTCCGCAGGAGGACGGCGAGTGGCCGTTCGTCGAGTGGACCGTGCAGGATCTGCGGCGGCTGACGGCCGACCCGCTGGACTCGGTGCAGGCGGTGACCGGGGTGCTCGACATCCTGGCGAAGCAGCCCGGCGAGCGGGTGAGTTACACGTCCCTGGTCGAGGCGCTCGACGTGGACCGGAAGCGGCTGCGCGGGGTGCTGTCCGCGTTCACCCGGGTCGTGCACAAGCACTACGGCCGGCGGAACTGGCCGATGAGCTGGGTGGAGGCGCTCAGTGACGGGGCCGAGTTCAAGTCGGAGTTCTTCTACACGGTGAGCGAGACCACCGCCAACCGGTGGCGGGCGGTCCGCGCCGAGGGCTGACGGCGTCCAGGGCTGACGGCGCGCAGGACTGACGGCGCGCAGCCGGTTCGGGTTCGAGGCGGACACCGCGGTCAGGCCGCGGTGTCCAGCCGCCGGCGCCGGTCCTCGTCGAGCACCAGGTCCAGGGCGGCCAACTGGGCCTGCGCCACCGGCCGCTGGTACTTCTCGGCCAGCGGCCGGTCGGGCCGGCAGTACGCGCAGCCGAGCAGTGGGCAATACACCAGCAGCAGCAGCTCCGGCCGCCGCGCGACGTACGACAGCGGACGCCCGGGGCGGGCCGCACCGGCGTCCGATTCGTTCAAGACGGGGCGTCCGGGCTCCTCCTACCGTGGCGGGCATGAACAGCACACCAGCACCGCAGTTCGCCGTCGTGGGCCTCGCCGTCTCGGACCTGGCCGCCTCGATCGCCTTCTACCGGCGGCTCGGACTCGTGTTCCCCGACGGGGCCGAGCAGGAGCCGCACGTCGAGGCCGTGCTGCCGGGCGGGCTGCGCCTGGCGCTCGACCCCGAGTCCACCATCCGCTCGTTCCACCCGGACTGGCGTCCGCCGACGGGCGGCGGCCGGACGGCGCTGGCGTTCCGGTGCGCCGACCCCGCCCAGGTGGACGCGGTCTACGAGGACCTGGTCGGCGCCGGACACCACGGCGAGTTGAAGCCGTGGGACGCCTTCTGGGGCCAGCGGTACGCCGTGGTGCACGACCCGGACGGCAACGGCGTCGACCTGTTCGCGCCGCTGCCGGGCGCTGCGGACTGAGTCAACGCGGCAGCAGGGCGGTCGCCGACACTCCCGCCAACTCCCGTACGTCACGCGCCAGATGGGCCTGGTCGGCGTAACCCGTCCGGGCCGCCGTCTCGGCGAGGGGCACGCCGGAGCGGGCCAGCGCGAGGGCGCGCTGCAGGCGGAGGATCCGGGCCAGGGTCTTGGGGCCGTAACCGAAGGCGGTCAGTGAGCGGCGGTGCAGTTGCCGCGCGCCGAGGCCGACCGAGTCGGCGGTCGCCGCGACCGAACGGCCGGCCGCCAGGGCATCGGCGACCGCCCGGACGAGCGGGTCCACCGGCCGCGCGTCGGCCGCCAGGCGCAGCACCAGCTCCTCCAGGGCCACGGCCGGGTCGGCCGCCGCGTCGATGCGCCCGGTACGGCGGCGCACCTCGGCGCCGGGCCGGAGGTCGGCCAGGTCGACCCGCCGGTCACGCAGTTCGTACGCGGGCACGCCCAGCAGCGCGGGGGCGGCGCCGGGCGGGAGGCGGACGCCCGCCCACGGGCCGCGCAGCCCCGGTCCGAGCTGGAAGGCGCGGGTGTCCGGCCCGGCGACGAGGAGCCGGCCCTCGGTCCAGAGCAGGTCCATGCAGCCGTCGGGCAGGACGAGCCCGGCCGCGCCGCCGCCCGTGCTCCCGACGGCCCGGCGCCTCCACACGACCGCTCCCGGCAGCCTCGACGCCCACTCCGCGTACTCGGGGGACATGGGGCCCAGGCTACGCGCCGCCGCCGGTGTGTCGCCTGGGGCCTGCGACACACCGGCAGCACGCCCACGGCACGCCGACGGCCCCGGCCGCGCGAGGCGGGCGGGGCCGAGGCGGGGCCGGGCCAGGCAGGGCAAGCAGGGCAGGGCAGGGCAGGGCAGACCGAGCAGGCTCAGCCCACCCGCTGGACGACCCCCGCCTCCGCCACGTCCTCGACCGGGCCCGCCGCCGGAGCGGTCTTCCGGCCGTCCCGCATCAGCACCAGGGTCAGCCCCGCGGCCGCCAGGACGGAGATCCCGCCCGCCGTGAAGGTGACGGAGGCCGCGGTGTTGAACGCGTCCCGCGCGGCGGCGGCCAGTCCGCCGTCCCCGGTGCTCGCGGCGAGGGCGAGCGCGTCCGTGATCGCGTGCTTCCCGGCGGCGGGCGCGTCGGCGGGCATCGAACCGGTGAAGGTGCTGGACAGGACGGCGCCGAGGATGGCCACGCCCAGTGCGGAACCGGACTGCTGGATGGTGTCGTTGAGCGCGGAGCCGACGCCGGCGTGCTCGCCGGGGATCGCACCCATCAGCGCGTTGGACGCGGCCGGCATCGCGAGGCCGGAGCCGGCGCCCAGCACCAGCATGGCCAGGGCGACCTTGGCGAAGCCGTCGCCGACCGAGAGCGTGGCCAGCAGCCCGAACCCGGCCGCGATGACCAGCATTCCGACCGAGGTCGTCACCCGCGGGGCGGCCTTCTTGCTGAGCACGGCGCCGAGGGCGTTGAACACCAGCGAGGCGACGGCCAGCGGGAGGAACGCCAGGCCGGTGTCGGTGGGCGAGAACTTCAGCACGAACTGCAGGTACTGGGTGAGGACCAGCATCAGGCCGCCGGTGGCGAAGGTCAGCAGGACGAGCGAGAAGCTGGCCCCGGTGAACACCCGGTTGCGGAACAGCTTGAGCGGGACCATCGGCGAGTCGGTCCGGATCTGGCGAACGACGAACCCGGTCAGCGCGAGCACCCCGACGACGAGCGGGCCGAGCGTGCCGGGGCTGGTGAGGCCGTCCCGGGGCAGCACGGTGATCGACCAGACCAGCGCGGTCATCCCGGTCATCGAGAGCACCATGCCGGGCAGGTCGGGCCGGCGCCACGGCCCCTTCGACTCCGGCATCAGCACGACCGCCGCGATGACGGCGACCACCGTGACCGGCACGTTGAGCAGGAAGACCGCGCCCCACCAGAAGTGCGCGATCAGCGCGCCGCCGAGCACCGGCCCGCCGACCATGCCGATCATGGCCACCGCGCTCCACACGGCGATCGCCTTGGGCCGTTCCTCGGCGTCGAAGACGGTGATCAGGATGGAGAGCGTGCTCGGCATGACCAGGGCTCCGCCCACGCCCATCAGCACGCGTCCGGCGATGAGCTGGCCGGGGCTGTCGGCGACGGCGGCGACCAGGGAGGCGGCGCCGAACACCACCAGCCCGATGATCATCACCTTCCGCCGGCCGAACCGGTCGGAGAGGCTGCCCGAGGTGAGCAGCAGCCCCGCGAAGACCAGGATGTACGAGTCGATGATCCACTGGATGTCCTGGGCCCCGGCCCCGAGGTCCGCCGCGATCTGCGGGATGGACACCGTGAGCACCATGTTGTCGACCACCAGCACCAGGCTGCTGAGACAGAGCACGACCAGGATGAGCCAGCGGCGCGGCTGACGGTCCACCGCGGTCCCCCTTCGAAGTGAGCGCGCCGGCCGCAGCCGGACGAAAGTCTGCGCGGGCGCGCCGCGGTCCGTCCCCACGGCCGCGGCGCGCCTCGCTCCGCACACCGTGCGGACACCGCACACTGTACGGAGACCGCACAGTGTTCGCAACGCCGTACGGTGTGCGGCGCGGCTTATGCTGAACGGAGCAGCCGAGCCGAGCACAGGCGGGCGAAGACCGAGAGGAGGGCCGGATGCCGGCCAGGTCGAAGGACGCGCCCGGGACACCGTGGAGCCGCCCCGAGCGCCCCCGGCGCGAGCAGCCGGCGCTCAGCCGGGCCCAGATCGTCGCGGAGGCCCTGGCCATCCTGGACAGCGACGGCATCGAAGCCCTGAGCATGCGCAAGCTCGGCGCCCGCCTCAACGCCGGCGCCACCTCGATGTACACCCACGTCGCCAACAAGGACGAACTGCTCGCCCTGATCGTCGACGAGGTGTTCGGCAAGGTCCTGATCCCGTCGGTCGCCGACACGGACCCGACGGACTGGCGCCTCACCCTCGCCGAGTGCGCGGACAGCGTCCGCGAGACCGTCCTGCGCCACCCGTGGATGGTGTCGGTGCTCGGCGACCTCGGCCTCGTCTACTTCGGGCCCAACTGGATGCGCCTCTCCGAGGCCCTGCTCACCTTCCTGGAAGCGGCCGGCTTCACCGCGACGGAGGCCAACGACGCGATGGGGGTCCTGCTCGGCTACGTCATCGGGACGGCCAGCGTGGAGTCCGCCTGGCTGAGCACACTGGCCCGGCACGGCCGGAACGAGCAGGGCTGGATGGACGAATTCCTGCCCGCCGTCATCGAGGCCACCCGGGACTTCCCACGCCTGCACCGCCTGTACGCCACCGAGGTCGACGAGGCGACCGAGGGAACCCGCGACAGCGGCTTCGCCAACGGCGTCCGACTGATCCTGGACGGCATCGAGGCCAACCAGCGGGCTCGTCACGCCAGTTGACGGGGCATCACTTCCAGCTCGACGCCCGGACCCCGGCGCAACCCGACCCCGGACCAAGCGCGCCAACCGCGCCGCCGGCCGCCCCGCCGACCGCGCCACCGACCGCCGCCGACGGTTCGGCCCGCGCCGAACCGTGCCGGCGCGACCATGGAGGTATGTCGCTCGCCGCCTTCGCCGCCCTGCTCGCCGACCCGACCCGCGCCGCGTTCTGCACCGCGCTGCTCGACGGCCGCGCCTGGACGGCCGGCGAGCTGGCCCGGCACGCGGGCGTCGCGCCGTCGACGGCCAGCGAGCACCTGTCGCGGCTGATCGCGGGCGGGCTGCTGGCCGAGGAGCGGCAGGGGCGGCACCGGTACGTCCGGCTGGCCACCCCGGAGGTCGCCGCCCTGATCGAGGACCTCGCCGCCTTCGCCGGCCAGGGCGACCGGCCCGCCCCGCACGGCCTGCGCGAGGCCACCCGGCAGAGCGCCGAGGCCCGCGCCCGCACCTGCTACGACCACCTGGCCGGCCGGCTCGGCGTGGCCGTCGCGGACGCGCTGCTCGCCCGCGGCCTGCTCACCGACGACGCCGGGCTCGCCGTCACCGGGCGCGGCCGGGCCTGGCTGGCCGCGCAGGCGATCGAGCTGCCCGAGCGGGCGGGCCGCCGGGGCGGGCGGCCGGTGGTGCGCAGCTGCCTGGACTGGACGGAGCGCCGCAGCCACCTCGGCGGGGCGTTGGGCGCGGCGCTCTGCCGGACGGCGCTGGAGCGCTCCTGGGTGGAGCGGATCGGCTCCGGCCGGGCCCTGCGGATCACCCCGGACGGCGGCCGCGCACTGCGCGAGCTGCTCGGCGTCGAACTCTGAGCACTCCGCCCACCGGCCGGCCCACCCGTCCACCGGTCCGCCCACCCGTCCACCCGTCCACCGGCCGGCCCACCGGTCAGCCCAGGGCCGCCACCCCGCCGCCGGCCGGAGCCGCGCCGGCCAGCGGCGGGCGCAGCGAGGCCGTGCCCAGCCCGGTCGGGCCGACCGGCACGGCGGCGGGCCTGGAGGCGGGCACGGCGGCGGGCCCGGGCAGGTCCCCGACCGTCGCCCCCGCGCTGAGCACCCGCTCCGCGCCGAAGTGCCGCACCAGGTCCTCCTCGCGGTACCGGCGGCAGCCCCGGTGCCAGACCAGGATGCCCGCGAGCCAGTTCTCCAGCTCCTCCACGTACCCGTCCAGCAGCTCCCGCGCCTCCGGCTCCAGCGCGAAGTCGTCGTACAGGACGGGGAGTTCCTTCTCCGCGACGTGCTGGAACTGGTCCAGCCGGGAGTGCATCAGGTCGTCGACGATCCGGACCGCCGACGGGTAGTCGCAGTTGAAGAAGTTCTGCACCACCAGGACGGCGTTGTGCACCTCGCCCTCGTACTCGACCTCCTTCTGGTACGAGAACAGGTCGTTCATCATGCACGCGTAGTCCGCGGCCGAGTTCTCCAGCGAGCGCATCGAGCCGTGCTCGTGCACCCCGGGCGGCACGGCCTTCCCGTGGGCGAGCCGGCACAGGCTCATGGTGAGGTCGGAGCCGAAGGTGGCGCGGCGCATCTCCAGGTAGTCCACCGGGTCCGGAATCCGGTTCTGCACCTGGTTGTTGAGCTCCCAGATCCAGCTCGCGGTCATGTCCTCGACGGTCCGGCGGAACTTCCGCCGGGCGTCCGCCGCCATCGGGCCGGCGGTGCGCTCCCAGATGTCGGCGAGGCCGCGTTCCAGCGCGTTGGCGGGCTCGGGGGCGGGGCTGCCGTCCACCGGCATGAACAGCGGGAGCCGCTCGTTGGCGAGCTTGGCGCCCGCCAGGTCGCGGGTGCGTCCGAAGACCACCGGGTAGTAGTCGTCGGCCCAGGTCCCCCAGGCCAACCAGGCCGAGGAGATGTCGAGTTGGTCGGCGGTGGCGTTCGGGTGGATTCCGGCCGCGCAGAGCGGGAGGTCGTAGTCCCGCATGGACGCGGCGTCCCAGATGCCGGATCCGGGGATGCCGGGCTGCTCCGCCAGCAGGCCCATCCGCTCGGCCCACTCGATCACCCGCTCCCGCGCGCCGTCCAGGTGCGGGTTCAGTGTGGCCTCGAACGGCAGCTTGAACTCGGGCAGTCGGGACGGTCCGACGGGCTGGTACGGCACGTGGCCGTGCGACCGGGCCCGCCGGACGGCCGGTCCGACACCGCCCGGACCGGCCGGGCCGGCCGCCGGTCCACCGCCGCCCATCGCCCCACTGCGCAGGATGTCCAGCGCCGAGGTGCCCACCCCGGCGATCGCGAACGGGTCCCACCAGTTGCCGGTGCCGGGCAGCGCGCCGCCCGTCCCCGCCGCGACGCCGGTGCCCGAACCGGCCGCCGCACCACCGCCGTTCATGTACCGGCTGGAACGCATGTGCCACTCGTGGCCGCCGGACTGCCAGTCCTGGAGGCCCTTGACGTACGCCAGCACCCGGGCGCGGCCCTCGGGGGCGAGCCCGGTCTCGGCGAACAGCACGGGCAGTTCGGTGAACACGGTGTTCTCGAACTGCTGGAGCCGTGAGGTGAGCAGGTCGTTGACCGCCTCGGCGGCCTCCTGGGTGGAGCACTCCAGGAACTTCTCCAGCACCAGGATGCCGTTGCTCAGCTCGCCCTCGTCCTCCACCTCCCGCTGGTAGGAGAAGATGTCGTTGCGCAGGTGCACACCGTCCGAGAAGGCGTCCATCAGCACCCGGAGCGCGCGCGAGCCGGAGACCTCCTTCGGGACCTCGGCGCCGGCCGCGTACTCGACCAGTTGGGCGGACCAGGGCGCACCGCCCACCTTGCGGCGCATCTCGATGTACTCGACCGGGTTGGAGATCCGGCCGGCGTTGATGTTGGCGAGCTCCCAGAGCGACTCGTTGAGCAGGTTGCGGGTGCTCTCGGCGAAGCGGATCCGCCAGTCCTCGCCCATCACCGGCACGGTGCGCCGCCACAGGTCGGCCAGGCCCGCCTCGACCGGGTTCTCCGGCTCCGGCATCGGGGTGGCCGGGTCGGCCAGCATGAACAGCGGCAGCCGGTCGAGGTGCGCCTTGCCGGCCTCGCGGTCGTTGGTGCGCTTGAACATGTCGAGGAAGTGGTCGTCGAAGAAGAAGACCCACACGTACCAGTCGGTGACCAGCGAGAGCGCCTCGGCGGAGGCGTCGGGGTGGGTGTAGGCGCAGAGCAGGCCGTAGTCATGGGCGTCCAGGTCGGCCTGGTCCCAGATGCCGGAGCCCTCCAGCATGCCCATCTCCCGTGCCCAGACGGAGGAATGGGCCCGGGCCTCGTCCAGGTGGGGGTTGAGGCGTGCCGGGTGCGGCACGTAGAAGGACGGCAGTTCGAACGGCTGGGTCACGGCGGGCGAGCCTTTCTGGACGCGTCGATTGCACCAAGAATGGCCCGTCGGCGGGTAGCAGCACCGGCGCAACAGAAACAGTCATACAAAATGACCTACCTCCCCCCAACCCGCCCGCGCCACCCGCCTCCTCGCCACCCGACGCGGGCAAAAAGTATTCCGCGGGCTCTCCCGACCGCCGGATCGGGTGTCCCAGGCGGTCGCTCCGCCAACGAACAAGCCAGCCACGCCAAGGCCCTGGAACTCCAAGACTTCCCCTGCTACGGGCGTGTTGACCGCCTCCGCCCCCACCCCGTCCACCAGACTGGGCGCCGACCCGACGTCAACTCCGAGGAGGGCAAGCCCATGAACGTCACCGTCCGGCTCGCACAGCAGCCCGAGGCCGACGAACTGCTCGGACGGAGTGCGCTGGCCGCGCTCGTCGGCATGCTGCTCGACCAACAGGTGCCGATGGAATGGGCGTTCACCGGTCCGCTGACCATCGCCCAGCGGCTCGGACGCAACGACCTGGACGCCCGGGAGATCGCCGTGTACAACCCGGAGGAGTTCGTCGCCCTGCTGTCCGCGAAGCCCGCCGTGCACCGCTACCCGGCCGCGATGGCCAAACGGGTCCAGCAGCTCTGCCAGTTCCTGGTGGCGCAGTACGACGCCGACGCCGCCGCACTCTGGAAGGACACCCGCACCGGCAAGGAGCTGCTCAGCCGCCTCAACGCCCTGCCCGGCTTCGGCAAGCAGAAGTCGCAGATCTTCCTGGCCCTGCTCGGCAAGCAGTACGGCGTGCGCCCGGAGGGCTGGCGCGAGGCGGCCGGCGTGTACGGCGAGGAGGGCGCTCACCGCTCGGTCGCCGACATCACCGGGCCCGAATCCCTCGACCTGGTCCGGGAGTTCAAGCAGGAGATGAAGCGCGCCGCGAAGGAGGCCAAGTCCGCGGCGAAGACCACGACCCGGACGACGGCGGTGAGCACGGCCGGGGCGCGCTGAAATTCCGATCGCCCGGCCGGTCCCGCCGGGAGCCGCTGCCGAGCCGCCGAGGAGTCCACCTCCGTACGGTCCATGGCCCTCCCAGGATGCGCCGAGGGCCCCGGTCGCACCGCGCGACCGGGGCCCTCAGCAGTGCCCGTCAGGCCAGGACGGGCTCCCGCTCGTCCGTCGGGTCCGCCTCACCCGCCGTCGCCGGCGCGTCCACCGCGCCCGCCGCAGCCGCGTCGGCCGGCGCGACCGCCTTGCGCCGCGGCAGCGCGAACATCAGCAGGAACACCACCAGCAGCGCCCCCGCGACCCACCACATCGCGTGGACGAACGCCCCGCCGAACGCGGTGCCCATCGCCTCCGGCGCGACCACGTCGTCCATCGCCCCGAAGAAGGCCACCGACACCAGCGCGAGCCCCAGCGCGTTCCCCATCTGCTGGACGGTGTTGATCAGCCCCGACGCCGAACCGGCGTGCGCGCGCGGCACCTCCGCCAGGATCGCGTCGGTGATCGGCGCGACGATCAGGCCCATCCCCAGGCCCATCACCACCAGCGGCAGCGCCATCTGCCAGGGCGCGATCGCCGTCCCGTACCGGTCCGCCTCCCAGATGTACGTCAGCACGCCCGCCGCCATCACCAGCGCGCCGGTCTGGAGCACCCGGCGCCCGAAGCGGGGCACCAGCTTCTGCACGGACAGCCCGGCCGCCGCCGAGACGGCGAGCGAGAACGGGATGCCGGTGGAACCGGCCTTGAGCGGGCTCCAGCCGAGGCCCAGCTGCATGTACAGCGTCCAGACCAGGAAGAAGATCCCGCAGACCACGCCGAAGGCCAGCTGCACGCCGATGCCGGCCGCGAAGCTCTTCACCCGGAACAGCGACAGCTCGACCAGCGGCGAGCCGTCCCGCCGCGTCTTGGCCTTCTCGTACGCCACGAACAGCGCGAACACCACCAGGCTGCCGGCCATCGACAGGTAGCCCCAGAGCGGCCAGCCGGCCTCCCGCCCGTGCGTCAGCGGGTAGATCAGCATCAGCAGGCCGACGCTCGCCAGCGCCACCCCGACCAGGTCCAGCTTGAGCGCCCGCTCGGCCTTCGACTCGTCGATGAAGCGGCGCCCGAGCAGCAGCCCGGCGATGCCGACCGGCAGGTTGATCAGGAAGATCGGGCGCCAGGCCAGGCCGAACAGGTCCCACTCGGTGAGCAGCGCGCCGATCAGCGGCCCGGAGACGGCGCCCAGCCCGACCACCGCGCCGAACATGCCGAACACCTTGCCGCGCTCCTCCGCCGGGAAGGTCGCGTGGATGATCGACAGCACCTGCGGCACCATCATGGCCGCCGTACCGCCCTGGAGCACCCGCATCCCGACCAGCATCTCGGGGCCGGAGGCCAGGCCGCACAGCGCGGACGCCACGGTGAACCCGCCGATGCCGATCAGGAACAGCCGCTTGCGGCCGTAGATGTCACCCAGCCGGCCGCCGGTGATCAGCCCGATCGCGAAGGCCAGCGCGTAGCCGCCGGTGACCCACTGGATGGCGCTGAAGGAGGCGCCGGTGTCCTCCTGGATGCTGGGGATGGCGATGTTGACGATGGTGACGTCCACCAGGTCCATGAAGGAGGCGACCATCACGATCGCCAGCGCGATCCACCTCCGTCGGTCCGCGTCCGCGGTCTTCATTCGGTACTCCTCATTCGTCCTGCTCGTCCTGCTCGTCCTGCTCGCACTGCTCGTCCTGCTCGTCGGCACGTCCGCGAGGGTACGGGGCATATAGGTCAGATCCTGTCCCAGTTGTCCGGCATCCTGGACGGCATGACGGACACCCCCGCACGGCTGCTGAACCTGCTGTCCCTGCTGCAGACACCGCGCGAGTGGCCCGGCAGCGAACTCGCCGAACGGCTCGGCGTCAGCCCCCGGACGATCCGGCGCGACATCGACCGGCTGCGCGACCTCGGCTACCCGGTGCAGGCCACCATGGGCGCGGTCGGCGGCTACCGGCTGGTCGCGGGGACGGCGATGCCGCCGCTGCTGCTGGACGACGAGGAGGCCGTCGCCATCGCGGTCGGACTGCGGGCGGCCGCCGGGCACGCGGTGGTCGGCATAGAGGAGGCCTCGGTCCGCGCCCTCGCCAAACTGCTCCAGGTGCTGCCGGGCCGCCTGCGGCACCGGGTGGGCGCGCTCAACACCGCCACCATGCCGCTGCTCACCGGCGACGGCCCGACCGTCGACCCGGACGACCTCACCGTGCTCGCCGGCGCCGTCACCAACCGGGAACGGCTGCGCTTCGCCTACCGGGCCGGCGACGGCGCCGAGACCAGGCGCAACGTCGAACCCGAGCGGCTGGTCTCGGCCGGCCGCCGCTGGTACCTGGTCGGCTACGACCTGGACCGGGACGACTGGCGGCTCTTCCGCGTCGACCGGCTCAGCGAACCCCGCGCCACCGGCGCCCACTTCACCCCGCGCCCGCTCCCGGCCGAGGACGCCGCCGCGTACGTGGCGGGCAAGCTGCGCCGCCAGTCACCGGCCCGCGCCGTGGTCGCCACCGTGCACGCCCCGGCCGCGGACGTCCGGCGGCACTTCGCCCGGGGGGACTCCGAGATCGAGCCGATCGACGAGCACCGCTGCCGGCTGCGCTCCCGCACGGACTCCCTGGAGTGGACGGCGGTGCGGCTGCTGACGCTGGACTGCGAGTTCGAGGTGCACGAGCCGCCGGAGCTGATCACCCACCTGCGCACCCTGGCCGCCCGCGCCGACCGGGCCACCCGCGCGGGCGGCTAGGGACCGTCCGGCAGGATCCGCCGGGCAGTCCCTAGGCCTCGATCCGGTACCAGCAGTCCCCCGCGCGGAACCACAGCACGCCGTCCCGGCCGTGCGCCCGCACCCGGTCGAGCGCGCCGGGCACGCTCAGCTGCCGGCGCCGGGTCTGCTTCCGCTCCTTGCCGATCAGCTGGTACCAGGTCAACTCGCCGCCGCTGGACAGGAAGACGCCCTGCCCGCCGTGGACCGCGAAGCCGACCGGCAGCCGGACCGGGCACGGCAGGGTGGTGGACGGCCGGTCGACCGCGTCGATCCGGGTGAGGTGGCTGGCCGACGAGCTCGGGTACCAGGCCAGCCAGGCGCTCCGGCCGTCGGTCGCGCCGGCCAGGCCCTCCAACGGGTGGGACGGCAGCTTGTCCGGGCTCCACACCACCCGGCCGTGGGTGTCGGCGGCCCGCAGCCCGGCGGCCGCCATCGGGTGGTCGCCGTAGATGCCCTCGTCCCCGTAGGCCATCCAGATCCGGCCGTCCCGGTCGGTCACCAGCACCCGGACGTCGTCACCGAGGGCGAGCTCCCGTTCGAGCGCCCCGTCCGCGCCGTACACGGCCGTGTTGGGCAGCCATTCCTCCCCGTCCTGATCGGCCCGGTACCCGGCCAGCAGCACCCGGCCGCCCGGCAGCAGCCCGAGGTGGTCGGGCGAGCAGGGGACGCCGGACAGCGGCACCCGCCACTCCCCCCGCGGGGAGACCACGACCACCTCGCCGTCGAACGGCAGCCGGACCGGCGGCCAGGATCCGGCCGGCGCCAGGCGCTGCTCCGGCACCACCAGGACGGCCAGTTCCCCGGCCGGCCCGACCGTCCAGGCCACGGCCCTGCGACCGGCCGACCGGTCCTCCTCGGGCAGCCGCCAGACCTCGACCGGATCGTGGCCCATCGTGCTCAGACCCCGTACTCGGCGGTGAGCAGCGCCCGCCCCAGCGTGTGGAAGGTCAGGTGGAAGCCGATCTGGGCCGCCGGGGTGTCGGCGGAGACGTCCAGCTTCTCGACGTCCAGGGCGTGCACCGCGAACACGTACCGGTGCGGGGCGCCGGGCGGCGGGGCGGCGCCGTCGTACTGGTGGCCGGGGAAGTCGTTGCGGCCGTGGAAGGAGGCCGCGCCGGGCAGGTCGTCGTCCGAGGAGCCGGCGCCGCGCGGCAGTTCGACCGTGTCGGCGGGCAGGCCGAGGGCGAGCCAGTGCCACCAGCCGGAGCCGGTGGGCGCGTCCGGGTCGTAGCAGGTGACGGCGATGCTCCGGGTGCCCTCGGGCAGGCCCGACCAGGCCAGCTGCGGCGACAGGTTGCCGCCGGCGTGGCTGAACTCCCCGGCCAGTGTGCCGCCGTCGGTGACGTCCTGGCTGGTCAGCGGAAAGGACGGCACCTGCGGCAGGAAGTCGTACGGCAGCGGCGGGCGAACGCTCATGGGGTGGTCACCTCTCAACGGGCCGTGGACGGCCTCGGGCTGAAGGACGCTGAAGGACACGGCTCACTGTAATAGGGGTGCCCGTCCGGTCCGGCGGCCCCTCGTTCGGGCCCGGGCCGCTCGAATTGCCAGGTATAGACCAATCCGGCGCCTGCGACTAGCGTGGACAGCACCCCTGCCCCCAGCTCCGGAGCCGCACCGTGGAGTCGTCCGTCCTCGCCTTCGCCACCGACCTGCTCGACGAGGGCGCCGACACCTTCTTCGGCAACCTCACCGACCGCGCCGGGGTCGGCGGCGTCACCCTCGCCTCCGTCTACCACGAGGCCCGGGACGTCTTCCCGCACAACCCCCACCGGGTGATCCGCTACCTGGAGCCCGGCGCGGCCTACTTCCGCCCCGATCCGGCCCGCTGGCAGGGCCGTCGGCTGGCGCCCGCCCCGTCCACCGCGATCGGCGACCGCGACCCCTTCGCCGAGGCCGCCGCCGAGACCCGCCGCCGGGGGCTGAAGCTGCACGCCTGGACGGTGTTCTGCCACAACGACCGGCTCGGCTTCGCCCACCCGGACTGCGCCCCGGCCAACGCCTTCGGCGACCGCCACCTCACCGAGCTCTGCCCGGCCCACCCGGAGGTCCGGGAGTACGCACGGACCCTGGTCACCGAGCTGGCCCGGTACGGCGTGGACGCGATCCGGGCCGAGTCCCTGCACTTCCACGGGCTGCGCCACGGCTACCACCACGAGCGCTACTTCGAGGAGCTGGGCGCGGGCGCCGAGGCGCTGCTCGGCATCTGCTTCTGCCCGCACTGCCGCGCCGCCGCCACCCGCGCGGGCGTCCCGGCGGAGGAGGTCGCGGAGGCCGTCCGCACCGAGCTGCGCCGCCGGCTGGCCGACGAGGCGGCCGCCGCCGAACCCGCCGACCTGAGCGCGCTCGCGGACGGCGCCCTGGCCGCCTACCTGGACGCCGCCACCACCACCGTCACCACGCTGGCCGCCGAACTGACCGAGGAGGCCCGGCGCCACGGCATGCGGCTGAGCTTCATGGACGGCGCCGGCCCGGGCAAGGGCTGGCTGTCCGGCATCGACCTGCCCGCCCTCGCCGGGGCGACCGACCAGATCGAGACGCTCGGCTACGCGAAGACCCCGGAGGCCGTCCGGGAGAAGATCGCCGCGTTCGCCCTGCACGGCGTCCGCCCGCAGGACATGGCGGTGATCCTGCGGCCGATGGCCTCGGACTGCGACGGTCCGGCGAACCTCGCCGCCAAGATCGCCACCCTGCGCGAACTGGGCGTCCCCGAGGTCGAGTTCTACAACTACGGCCTGATGCGGCTGTCCTCGCTCGACCGGATCGGCGCCGCCCTGGCCGGCTAGGTCCTGTCCGGTCGATCTTGGCCCGGCAAGATCGACCGGACAGGACCTAGGCACCACGGGGCCCGACCGCTACCGCCGCCGCTTGGACGTCCCGAACAGGCTGCGCGAGATCTCCTGCCCGAGCTGCTTCCCGGCCGAACGCGCCAGGGACTTCACCGTCGGGTTGCTGAACAGCGAGTCGAGCAGCCCGCCCGCCCCCTTCGGCTCCTCCCGCCGCGGGGCGGGCTCCCGCTCCTTCGGCGCCCTCGCCGGTGCGGCGGCCTCCGGCGCGGGCGCCCGCGCCGCCCGCGCCGCCAGCTTCTCGTACGCCGACTCCCGGTCGATCGCGTCCCGGTAGCGCGCCGTCAGCGGCGAGGCGTCGACGACGGCCCGCAGCGCGCCCGCCTCGATCGGCCCCATCAGGGACTGCGGTGCCCGCAGCCGGGTGGCCGCGACCGGCGTCGGCGCGCCCTTCTCGGAGAGCACGGTCACCACGGCCTCGCCGGTACCGAGCGAGGTGAGCACCGCGCCGAGGTCGTAGGAGGAGCGCGGGAAGGTCGAGACGGTGGCCTTGAGCGCCTTGGCGTCGTCCGGGGTGAAGGCGCGCAGCGCGTGCTGCACCCGGTTGCCCAACTGCGCGAGCACGTCGGAGGGGACGTCGCGCGGGGACTGGGTGACGAAGAAGATGCCCACGGCCTTCGAACGGATCAGCCGGACGGTCTGGGTGATGGCCTCCAGGAAGGCCTTGGAGGCGCCCTTGAACAGCAGGTGCGCCTCGTCGAAGAAGAACACCAGCTTGGGCTTGTCCAGGTCGCCGATCTCGGGCAGTTCCTGGTAGAGGTCGGCGAGCAGCCACATCAGGAAGGTGGAGAACAGCCGCGGCCGGTCCTGGACGGCGGGCAGTTCCAGCACCGACACGACACCCCGGCCGTCCGGGGCGGTCCGTAGCAGTTCGGCGGTGTCGAACTCGGGCTCGCCGAAGAACGCCCCGGCGCCCTCGTTCTCCAGCACGGTGAGCGCGCGCAGGATCACCCCGGCGGTGGCCGACGAGAGGCCGCCGATGGTCCTCAGCTCCTCCTTGCCCTCGGGCGAGGCGAGGAAGGCGATGACGGCGGTGAGGTCCTTGAGGTCGTACAGCTCCAGGCCCTTGGTGTCGGCGTAGTGGAACACCAGGCTGAGCGAGGACTCCTGGGTCTCGTTCAGGTCGAGCACCTTGGCGAGCAGCAGCGGCCCGAAGCTGGTGACGGTGGCGCGGATCGGGATCCCGGCGCCCTGGCCGCCGAGCGAGTAGAACTCGACCGGGCAGCCCTGCGGGGTCCACTGCTGCCCGACCTCGGCCGCGCGGGCGGCGGTGCGATCGCTCGGCGCGCCGGGCTCGGCGATGCCGGAGACGTCCCCCTTGACGTCGGCGAGGAACACCGGCACGCCCTGGGCGGAGAGCTGTTCGGCGATCAGCTGGAGGGTCTTGGTCTTGCCGGTGCCGGTGGCGCCGGCGACCAGCCCGTGCCGGTTGAGCACCCCGAGCGGGATGCGCACCTGGGCGTCCGGGTAGGCGGTGCCGTCCAGCAGCACCGCGCCGAGGTCGAGGGCGGGCCCGGTGAAGGCGTACCCGTCGGCGATCTCCCGGACGGCCGGCGGGGTGGGGGCGGAGGACATCGGGGCACTCTCCTGGGCGGTGCGGGGAGGCGGGGCGGGCCCGGAACCCGGTCCCGGACGGGCCGTGTCCCGATCGGAACCGGGCGATGTTCGCGACATTTCCCATCAAACAGTCGCAATCGTCCTCCCGCAGCTCACACCCGAGCGCGTGGCGGCGTCGCGGCGGCTGCGCCATCCGCCGCCCAAACGGTAGGCTTTCCGTGTGATCTTCAAGCGCATCGGCAATGGGCGGCCGTACCCGGATCACGGCCGGACGAGCACCCGCCAGTGGGCTGACGTCGCCCCACGCCCGGTGCGGCTCGACCAGCTGGTGACCACCAAGGGGCAACTCGACCTCGAAACCCTGCTCGCCGAGGACTCGACCTTCTACGGGGACCTCTTCGCGCACGTGGTGAAGTGGCGCGGCGACCTGTACCTGGAGGACGGACTGCACCGGGCGGTGCGGGCCGCCCTGCAGCAGCGCCAGGTGCTGCACGCCCGGGTCCTCGAAATGGAATGACGGACCCTCTGCACGGGCTCCTGGACCGCCCCCTCGCCATCCGGCGGAGGGCGGTCCGCGCGTACCCGGGTACCTCCTTTCGGGTACCGGCGTACTCCAGATGATGATCATTTAGTACCTTCGCTGCCTGACGGCACTACGCTGCTGACTACGGCCGCGACCAGGGGATCCGCCCGCACCACGGGATCCACCCGCACCAGCCGATCCGTCATCCCGACCCCGCCCTGGCACGAGGGGGAGACAAACCGTGAGCATGTTGACTCCCCAAGGCCTCAAGGGGAAGCAGTACCGCGTCACCGGCAACGCCTATCCACGACTCGGCCGGCCCCCGAAAAAGAGCCGCAAGGTGATCTCCGGGCTCGCGAGCCTGCTCGCCCTGGCCCTGATCGGCCTCGGCGGCGTCCAGCTCTACGACATCTTCAGCGGGAAGAACAAGAACTCCTCCGCCCAGGCCTGCGTGACCCCGTCGGGCAAGCCGCTGGCCGCCCCCTCCGCGGGCGCCACGCCCGGTGCTCCCACCGACTCCGGTGCCCCCGCCGCCCCGGGCGACCCGCACGCGATCCCGCAGCCGGCCGCCATCACGGTGAACGTCTACAACGCCACCACCAAGGGCGGCCTGGCCGGCCGGACCGCCGAGGAGCTCAAGAAGCGCGGCTTCACCATCGGCAAGGTCGGCAACGCCCCGGCCGAACTGGACAAGAAGGTGCCCGGCACCGCCCAGGTGATCGCCGGCCCGGCCGGCGCCGGCGCCGCCACCCTGCTCGGCTCGCAGATCGCCGGGGCCACCACCACCGCCGACGCCCGCACCGACGGCACCGTGGACTTCGTGGTCGGCGACAGCTACAACGCCCTGCTGGACGAGACCCAGGCGGCCGCCGCCCTCGCCCTCGCGACCAAGCCGTCCCCCACCCCGACCGCCACCGGCAGCTGCTGAGGCCGGTCGCCCCGCGCAACAGGAGAGCCCCCCGGCACCGCGCCGGGGGGCTCTCGTCCGTTCGGGGGATTCGCTCAGCCGGCGGTGCCGTACAGGCGGTCGCCCGCGTCGCCGAGGCCGGGCACGATGTAGCCGTTCTCGTTGAGCCGCTCGTCCAGGGCGGCGGTGACGACGGTGACCGGCAGGCCGGCCAGCTCGCGCTTCATCACCTCGACGCCCTCGGGGGCGGCCAGCAGCACCACGGCGGTGACGTCGGTGGCGCCGCGCTCGATCAGCATCTTGATCGCCGCGACGAGGGTGCCGCCGGTGGCCAGCATGGGGTCGAGCACGTAGACCTGGCGGCCGGAGAGGTCGTCCGGCATCCGGGTGGCGTAGGTGGAGGCCTCCAGGGTCTCCTCGTTGCGCACCATGCCGAGGAAGCCCACCTCGGCGGTCGGCAGCAGTCGGGTCATCCCGTCCAGCATGCCGAGACCGGCGCGCAGGATCGGCACGACCAGGGGGCGGGGGTAGCTGAGGCGGGTACCGAGCGTGACCGCCACGGGGGTGGTGATCTCCACCTCGTCGGTGCGGACGTCCCGGGTGGCCTCGTAGGCGAGGAGGGTCACCAGCTCGTCGGTCAGGCGACGGAAGGTCGGCGAGTCGGTGCGCTCGTCGCGCAGGGTGGAGAGCTTGTGGGCCACCAGGGGGTGGTCGACGACGTGGAGACGCATGTATCGAGGTTAGCCCGGGTCTGGACGCCTGTACGACTCGCCGCGTGCCGACCGCCCCGTCGCCGGGGGTTCACCCGGCCGTGCCGCGCCGTGGCGCCCCGCGAATGTCCGGACGGAAGCGCCTCCTGTGGTATCAACCGGGCTGATCTGGGAATGTCACGTCTTATGACGAGCAACCCGAACGCCGGGGACGGCTCGGCGGACGAGCCCGCAGGCCGGTCGGGCAATCGCCCCGGCCCGCCACAGGACCCCCCGGAGACCGAGGCGGACCGCCGCAGGCGGCGGGCCGTCTTCCTGCGCGAGCTCACCGAGGCCCGCGAGCTCCGGGAGCGGGTCCAGCCCCGGCGGACCAAGGAACGGCGGATGCGCGAAGCCATGCGGATGCGAACCTTCCGGATCTGACGAGGATCCGAAGCGGTTCCGGCGCGGCTCCCCCCGCGGCTCCCCCCGCGGCTCCGCCGACCGGCTGGTCCTGATCCGGCAGGCCCCGGGCGGTGGCGCCGGCGCCACACCGGCCGCCGGCCGGCCCTTCCGACACGACCTGCAAAGACGCGCTGCCGAACACCCCCCGCAAGGGCGGGCTTTCTGTCACGATTCCGATGGGACGGTCCGAACGAGCGGACCGCCTCTGGCGCGGGGGCGGCCAGATTTTCGCGTTGCCCGAGCGCGCCGACAGCCGAGACCGAGATCTTGGGAGTGTCCCTGGTGGCGTACTTCGCTGCAGTGCTTGCTCGCACCGAGGACGGGTGGGATGTGAGCGAGACGGAGCTCGACGACGTCGAAACCCTCGCCGACCTGACCGAACTGGCCCGCGACTCCACGCAGGACGACGACAGCGTCCTGATCTTCATCGAACAGGAGGACGCCTGGTTCGCCATCGTCCGGGTGGACGGCGAGGAGGACCCACGGATCTTCGTGTCCGACGGCGCCGCCGCCGCCCGCAGCTCCTACGGCTCCGTCCTCACCGACGAGCTGGTCGACCAGGCCGGCGAGAGCGAGTTCGGCGACCTGGACCACCTGGTCGTCGAGCTGGAGGAGGACGAGGAGACGCAGGAGCAGGACGAGGACGCCCGCAGCGGCGTCCCGGTCGGCCCGCTCGGCGACGCCCACCTGCTCACCGAGTTCGGCCTGGCCGCCGAGGAGCTGCTCGCCCTCAGCGGCGAGGGCGCCGTCCCGGGCGACGCCCTGGAGGAGATCGCCGAGGCCCTCGGCTGCGGCGAGGTCCTGGAGGCGGTCCGGTAGCGGGCGGTGACCAGCCCGGTGACCAGGCCGGTGCCCACCGCCGGATACCCGACACTGGATGCCATGCAGTCCGCATCCGCCCCGCAGGCCGTTCCCCGCATCGCCCCCCTGCCCGCCCCCGTCCGCCCCGACCCGGTCCGTGACCGCTGGGCGGCGCCGATGCGCCTCGCCATCGCCGAGGCCGCCCTGGCGCCGGCCACCGGCGACGTCCCGGTCGGGGCGCTCGTCCTGGGCCCGGACGGCGAGGTGATCGGACGCGGCCACAACGAGCGCGAGGCGGTCGGCGACCCGACCGCGCACGCCGAGGTGGTCGCGATCCGGCAGGCGGCCGAACGGATCGGGGAGTGGCGGCTCAGCGGCTGCACCCTGGTCGTCACCCTGGAGCCCTGCACGATGTGCGCCGGCGCCATCGTGCTGTCCCGGATCGACCGGGTGGTCTACGGCGCCCTCGACGAGAAGGCCGGCGCGGCCGGCTCGCTCTTCGACGTGATGCGCGACCGCCGGCTCAACCACCGCCCCGAGGTGGTCTGGGGCGTCCTCGCCGACGAGTGCGGCGAGCAGCTGCGCGAGTTCTTCGAGTCCCACCGCTGACGTCCGGCGCCGACTTCCGCCGGCGGCTCCCCCGCCGGCCGCCCGGCCATACGGATTTCGTGACCGCGCCACCCGTCCGGTAGAGTTCCCCTCGGTAGCGTGTCCGAGCGGCCAAAGGAGCACGCCTCGAAAGCGTGTGTGGGGGCAACTCCACCGTGGGTTCGAATCCCACCGCTACCGCCGTAGAGCCCGAGGGCCCGTCCGATCCGGACGGGCCCTCGGCGTTTCCGCGCACCCTCGAACGCGAAAAGGGCTCCGTACTCCGGGCTGATGACCACCAACGCCCGGAGAGTACGGAGCCTGGAAAGGGGGAGCGGCTCGGGGGGACGACCGCTCCCCCGGCGGAGTCCCACAACCGGCACCGCGTCGGGGGGAAGCCGCGGCGCCCGGTCCCACAGCGGGGAGCTCCGGATCCACGCACCGGGGATTCCTGCCAGATCCTCGGCACGTCTCCCATCCTGCCGCCCGGGCCGCTTCCGGGCATCCGGAGAAAGGCCCCACTCACGGGGACCTTCGTCCCGCCGGGCGAACGCGTCGCACACTTGATAGCCCGTCCGATGGATAAGCTGCTTCCGCAGGGCCGCTCGGGGACCCGGATGGCGGCGGCCCACAGCAGGAGAGGACGACACCCGATGGCGCAGGCGAAGAAGATCGGCATGGCCCTCCTGCTCATCTTCGTCCTCTACTCGATCATCAGCTCGCCGGCCCGCTCCGCCCAGCTCGTCCAGCTCGGCTTCGAGGGCATCTCGAACGCGGCCAAGGCGGTCGGCACCTTCATGACCGGACTGATCAAGTGAGCCGTCCGGTCGCGTAGGGCCCGTCGTCCCGCCCCGGCGCACCGGCTACGGTGTGCGGGACCCTCTGTCCCCGTCCGCGAGGAGCGGCAATCGTGATCCGGCACCTGGTCCTGTTCAAGCTCAACGAAGGCGTCCGCAAGGACGACGAGCGCGCCCTCGCCGGCGCCAAGGCGTTCGCCGAGCTGGGTTCGCTGATCCCCGAGCTGCGCGAGTGGGAGTGCGGCTGGAACACCACCGAGCGGGACATCGCCCACGACTACGCGATCAACAGCCTGGTCGAGGACCGCGACGCCCTGCACGCGTACCTGACCCACCCGGCCCATCAGGCCGCGGCCGGTCAGTGGCGCGAATTCGCCACCTGGGTGATCGCCGACATCGAGGTCTGACACCCGAGGCACCCGGCCCGTCCCCCGGACGGCCCGCCGCGCCCCGTCCGGCCACCGGACGGGGCGCCTTGCTCCGCCCCGGAACGATCCGTGCGGCGCCTGGGCGGGAAGCCCGGTGGAGCCCCGACCCCGCACCAACACACCTCCGCCGGGTGCTTGCCCGACCTGCGCCCGCCTTGTGATGCTATGACCGGTTTTGCCGGACATGGCGAGGTGGTGAAGCAGCCGCGACACCCGATCCGCAGGGCCCTTCGTTATCGACTGAGGGAGGGGTGACGTGTCCGACGAGGTACTGGCGTCGATCATCAGCCCGGCTGGCGAGCTCCGCCCGGACGGTCTGCGCGGCCCCGGCGGCCGCCCCGCGGTGGACGTCCGGACGCTGACCCGGGTGCTGTTCGAGCGGCTCGCGGAGCTGCCCCCGGGCTCCCCCGAGCGGGAGCGGGTCCGGGCCGCCCTGATCGAGGTGAACATCCCCCTGGTCCGCTACGCGGCCACCCGCTTCCGCAGCCGCAGCGAGCCGATGGAGGACGTCGTCCAGGTCGGCACCATCGGCCTGATCAACGCGATCGACCGCTTCGACCCCACCCGCGGCGTCCAGTTCCCCACCTACGCACTGCCGACCATCCTCGGCGAGATCAAGCGCTACTTCCGGGACAACGTCCGCACCATGCACGTCCCGCGCCGGCTCCAGGAGCTGTGGGTCCAGGTCAGCGGCGCGATGGAGGAGCTGACGGTGCTGCACGGCCGGGCCCCCAAGGTGCCGGAGATCGCCGCCAGCCTGCGGATCCCCGAGGAGGACGTCCGGGCCTGCCTGGACGCCGGGCGGGCCTACAACGCGGCCTCGCTGGAGGCGGCGCAGGAGCACGAGGGCGGGCTCGCCCTGCTGGACCGGCTCGGCTACGAGGACTCGGCGCTGGCCGAGGTCGAGCACCGGGACATGGTCCGCCACCTGCTGGTCCAGCTGCCCGAGCGGGAGCGGCGGATCGTGATGCTGCGGTTCTTCGCCAACCTGACCCAGTCGCAGATCAGCACCGAGCTGGGGATGTCCCAGATGCACGTCTCGCGGCTGCTCTCCCGCATCCTGACGAGGCTTCGGACCGGCAACTCCTGGGAAGACTGAGATTGCAGCGCGTTACCCTCGCGTGACATCTTGCGACGTTCGGGTTTGCCGTGGACCGTGTTCCGGTATGGAGGGGGAGGGCCCCCGCCGGGAACCTCCGTGCGACGGCCCCCGTTCAACTGTCAGTCACAAGGGGGTGGGCGCATGTCCGGAGAGCTGGGCACTGCGGAGATCCACGCTGGTCAGGCCAACGGTACGGCTGTCGCCGAGGACCGGATCCCGCTCCAGCGGGTCCCGGCCGCCGCGCCGCCCGGGCCCGAGACGCCGCCCGGCTCCGGGCTGGACACCCGGACGCTGTCGCGCTCGCTGTTCCTGCGGCTGGCCGCCCTGGAACCGGGCAGCGCGGAGCACACGTACGTCCGCGACACCCTGATCGAGCTCAACCTGCCGCTGGTCCGGTACGCCTCGGCGCGCTTCCGCAGCCGTAACGAGCCGATGGAGGACATCGTCCAGGTCGGCACCATCGGCCTGATCAAGGCGATCGACCGGTTCGACCCCGAGCGCGGGGTGGAGTTCCCCACCTTCGCGATGCCCACCGTGGTGGGCGAGATCAAGCGCTTCTTCCGGGACACCAGCTGGTCGGTCCGGGTGCCCCGGCGGCTCCAGGAGCTGCGGCTGGCGCTCACCAAGGCCGGTGACGACCTGTCCCAGCGGCTGGACCGCTCCCCCACCGTCGCCGAGCTGGCCGCCTGCCTGGGGGTCAGCGAGGAGGACGTGGTCGAGGGCCTCGCGGTGGGCAACGCGTACACCGCCAGCTCGCTCGACTCCAGCCCCAGCGAGGAGGACGGCGACGGACCGCTGGCCGAGCGGCTCGGCTACGAGGACCTCGCGCTGGAAGGCGTCGAGTACCGGGAGTCGCTGAAGCCGCTGCTGGCCAAGCTGCCGCCGCGCGAGCGCCGGATCATCATGCTGCGGTTCTTCGGCAACCTCACCCAGTCGCAGATCGGCGAGGAGATCGGCATCTCCCAGATGCACGTCTCCCGACTGCTCACCAGGACGCTGACCCAGCTCCGCGAGGGCCTGATCAGCGAGGGCTGACAGGCCCGGGGAAGCCACACCCGTCGCCGTCCTGGCAGGCCGATCGTCAGCCTGCCGGGACGGCGTCGTCCATCGCCCGGTCGGCCACTGCGGTGGCGCGTTCGTCGGTGCGCTCGACGGCGCGTTCGTCGGTGCGCTCGACGGCTCGTTCGTCGGTGCGCAGGAAATCCGCGAGGACGGTTCCGCGGTCGGCGCCGACGGCGTGCGCGCAGCGGGCCGAACTCGTTGGTAATGACACGGTTCAGGCCATCGCTGCACAGGGCCACGGCGTGCCGCGGCGCCCGCCCGTCGACCGCCCGTCGACCGCTCAATAGCCGCCGGGATCACGGGCGTTGAGCGCACCGCGCGGTCCGGGACTGGGCCCGACCAGCGCCGTTCGACCGGCTCCGGCGCCGCTTTCCGCCCGGCCCCGATTGCACCGGACTCGGTCCGCCGATCGACCGTGCGAGCACCTCCATTGCATATTCGGACTGTCACATGGCACAGCGGTGCCCGATATTGCATGAACCTGCCCAAGGCGTCGGCAAGATGTGCAAGAGTGTCATGCGCGACGACGACAGTGTAGGTGTCCGGTGGTCCGCCCAAGCCGCACGGGCGGTAACCAGGTGTAGCTCTCAGCTTCCGCTTTTTCATTCTCAATTCATTATTTGCATGGCCGGTCCGGTTCCGGTCACAATCGGCGCCTTCATGGCTTCGCCATGAACGTTGGTAACAGGTTCGCTGCACTCTCGCCCAATTGGTCCCTCGCAGAGGCCCCCCTCGACCAGGATGGGCGCCGGGCAGCCTGCTGCCCGCGAACAGCTACAGGGCAGGCGAGCGCTGAGCAGCGAGGCGCCTACCCAAGGGGAGGATCACCATGGGTCGAGCGACCCGAAGAGTTGCCGCGTGCGCGGCGGCAGTTCTGCTGGCCAGCGGCCTGCAGACCACCCTGGCCCACGGCGACACGCCGCCCAGGATCGACCTCACCATCCTGGTCATCGACGACGGAGGCCCGTCGGTCGCGGCGATCGCCGCCGAGCTCAAGAACCAGGGCACCCCGTACAAGGTCGTCAACCTCAACGACACCAACCGTCCCATCATCAACTCGGCTTTCCTCAGCGACACGGTGAACGGCCAGCCCCGCGGGAAGTACCAGGGCATCGTCCTTCCCAACGAAAACCCCTTCCCCAACAGTGCGGCCGAGATGACGGCCATCGCGGGCTACGAAGCCGCATTCGGAATCCGGCAGATCGACGCGTACACGTTCGCCAGTCCTGCGGTGGGGCTGAACTACGCGGTGAATCCCGGTTACTACGGCACGCTGGACGGATTCCAGGGCGCCACCACCACCGCCGGCACTTCGGGCCCGTTCGGGTACCTCAAGGGCAGCGTGCCGTTCGAGGACAACGACCCGACCGTCAGCGAGAGTTACGGCTACCTGGCCACGCCACTGGCCAACCTGCCGGCCGGCGCCTCGTTCGTCCCGCTGGTCGACGCCGCGATACCGAGCACCACCTCGCGCGGTTCGCTGGTCGGCGAGTACACCCACGACGGCCGCAAGGAACTGGTCGTCACGTTCGTCTACAACCAGTACCAGCAGCAGTACCGCCTGCTGGCCCGCGGCATGGTCGACTGGATCACCCAGGGCGTCCACCTCGGCTACGACCGCAACTACTTCGCGGCCCACGTGGACGACGTCTTCCTGGCCGACGACCGCTGGGACACCGTGCTCAAGTGCACCCCCGGCGACGTCACCTGCCCGCCCGGCACCCCGGACACGGCCAACCCGATCCGGATGACGCCGGACGACGCCCAGCACCTCAAGCAGTGGCAGACCGCCAACAACTTCACCCTGGACATGGTGTTCAACGGTGGCGGCAGCGAGGACTGGAAGGCCGACCACCAGACCACGGTGGACCCAACGGCCAACCAGATGATCGCCGACCAGAACAGCTACCGCTGGGTCAACCACACCTACACCCACCCGTACCTGGGCTGCGTCCAGGACGTCACCGTGGTGCCGTGGCGCTGCTCCAAGGACTCCTCGGGCAAGACCGTCTGGACCGACCAGAACACCATCTCGGGCCAGATCAAGGACAACTTCGACTGGGCCGCCAAGAACGGCCTGAAGGTCGACCCGCAGGCCCTGGTCACCGGCGAGCACTCCGGCCTGCTGACCGCCCCGCAGGAGACCAGCGACAACCCGAACCTGGCGCCGGCGCTGGCCGCCAACGGCATCAAGTTCACCGGCAGCGACGCCTCCCGCGAGCCCGCCCAGCGGGCCGTCGGCTCGTCCACGCTGACCGTGCCGCGCTACCCGATGAACGTCTTCTACAACGCCGGCACGGCGAAGGAGGAGGCCGACGAGTACAACTGGATCTACACCAGCAAGGCCAACGGCGGCAGCGGCGTCTGTGAGAACAACGCCAACTCCACCTGCCTGACGCAGCCGCTGGACGTCAACACCGGATTCCAGTCGTACATCGTGCCGCTGGAGGCCCGGATCGACCTCGGGCACGTGCTGAGCAACGACCCGCGGCCGCACTTCATCCACCAGTCGAACCTGTCCGAGGACCGGATCCTCTACCCGGTGCTGGAGAAGATCCTCGGCACCTACCGGTCGCTGCACGCCGACAACACCCCGATCGTGAACCTCGGCGAGCGCGAGATCGGCCAGGAGTTCCAGCGCCGTGCCGCCTGGAACTCGGCCGTCGCGGCCGGCCAGGTCACCGGCTACCGGGTCGGCAACACCGTCACGGTCAACGCTCCGGCCGGTGTTCAGGTCCAGGCCACCATGCCGACCGGAACTTCTCAGAAGCTGGTCATCGGATCGACCGCCTTCGGTTCGTCCTACGCCGGTACGATCTCCGGTTGGGTGTCCCCGGGCACCCTGCAGAGCAGCGTCTCCCTGCAGCTCCCCTCGGCCGGCACCCCGGCCGCCCCGGCCGCCGTCGCACCCGGCGTCGCGGCCAAGTCCGTCCCGGCCCCGGCCCCGGCGGACAAGAAGGTCGTCCCGCAGGGCGTCGCCACTCCCGTCCCGGTGGGCCCGAGCGACACCGGTCGTACCAGCGCCCCGACCCTGGTCCCCGGTAGCGGAAACCCGGTGCCCGGCAAGGACGTCGCCACCGGCGGCAACGGCGGCACCGCCGCTGCCGCCGAGAGCGGTAAGGCCACCGGGGGGACGGCCTCGCTCGGCACCAGCACCACCGGACGCTCCGGCAACCGGTAGCCCGCAGCACCCGATGGCGGGGCCGGGCCGGTCGCCCGGTCCGGCCCTGCCTCGGGTCCCGTTCCGGCCACCCAGACCGGACACCGAAGCAAGGAACAGGAGGGGGGACAGGAGATGCGCGTCACCCTGCTCACCGAGGGGACGTATCCGCACCAGCACGGCGGTGTGAGTGTCTGGTGCGACCAGCTCGTTCAAGGCATGCCGGACGTCGACTTCGACGTCATCGCCGTCACTGGTACCGGCCAGGAACCGCTGGCCTGGGAACTGCCCGCCAACGTGCGGTCGGTCACGACCGCACCGCTGTGGGGCCCGGCCTCCGAGGCCGGACCGCCCCGCGGCAAGGAGATGCGGCGCTTCCTCAACGCGTACGAGCGCTTCCTCCACTCCATCCTCGATCCGGTCTACACCACCCACTTCGGCACCGAGCTGTACGGCTTCGCCGACCTCGCCCGGCGCGGGCTGCTCAGCCCCGCGCTGCGCAGCGAGCGCGCCCTGCGCACCCTCCAGCACGTCTGGACCCGTGACTACCTGCCCACGGCCGTCTCCCGGCCCACCATGCACGACGCCCTGAACGCCACCGACCTGCTGGAGCACGCCCTGCGGCCGCTCTCGGTCGAACCGCCCACCGGCGGCGTCGCGCACGCCGCCAGCGGCGGGCTGGCCACCCTGCCGGGGCTGATCGCCGCCCAGCAGTACGGCGTACCGTTTCTGCTCACCGAGCACGGCATCTACCTGCGCGAGCGCTACCTCGGCTACCGCACCGGCCCGTACCGCTGGCCGGTCAAGGCGCTGCTGCTCGGCTTCTACCGGATGCTCGCCGAGGAGAGCTACCGGCAGGCCGCGCTGGTCACCCCCGGAAACCGGTACAACCGGCGCTGGGAGGAGCGCGGCGGCACGCCGTCCGCCCACATCCGCACCGTCTACAACGGCGTGGACCCGGCGGCCTTCCCGCCCGCCGGGCCCGAACCCGAGACGCCGACCCTCAGCTGGGCCGGCCGGGTCGACCCGATCAAGGACCTGGAGACGCTGATCCGGGCCTTCGCCATCGTCCACCGTGAGATCCCCGAGGCGCGGCTGCGGCTCTTCGGCGGAACTCCCAAGGGCGGCGAGGCCTACCGGGACGGCTGCATAGCCCTGGCCGCCGAACTCGGCATCGCCGACTCGGTGGCCTTCGAGGGCCGCGTCGCCGACATCACCGACGCGTACGCGGCGGGCAACGTGGTCATGCTCTCCAGCATCAGCGAGGGCTTCCCGTTCACCCTGATCGAGGCGATGTCCTGCGGCCGGGCGACCGTCTCGACCGACGTCGGCGGCGTCCGCGAAGCCGTCGGCGACACCGGACTCGTCGTCCCTCCCCGCGAGCCCGAACCGATGGCGGCCGCCGCGATCGAGCTGCTGCGCGACGCCGAGCGGCGCGCCCGCCTGGGCGAACAGGCCCGGCTGCGGGTCATCGAACAGTTCACGCTCCGCCAGAACATCGACGGCTTCCGGGGCATCTACACCGAACTCCTCGGCACCGCGCGCTGGATGCCGGACGGCGTGGTGGCCGTCACCGACCAGACCCCCACCACCGACTGGGACCAGCAGCTCGCCGCCGCCCAGCCGCAGCACAGCGAGGTGGGCGCGTGAACGAGCTGAGCGAGAGAACCATCAACGGGTACGTGTGCGGGGTGGAAGCATGAGTGGGCCCCTGCGGCTCGTGGAGGACGAGGGCGGCTCCGAGCGGACGATGCAGCTGCGCACCCTGCCGCTCAAGCGCCGCCGCCCCGCCCCGTCGGCCCAGCCCGAGCCCGAGGAGCAGCTCGACCTCTCCGCTGACCCGCTGGACGAGCTCGCCGAGCGGCTGCACGACATCTGCGCCGATGCCGTCCACCCGTACGAGATCGCCGCGTTCCTGGAGTCCGACGGCCTCTCCGACGAGCAGGCCGCCCTGCTGTACGGCCGCCCCGACTCGTTCACCCTCGCCGAGGAGCTGTTCGAGAAGGTCGAGCGCCGCTACCCCGGCCCGAGCTCCGAGTTCGCCAACCCGTGGCGGGCCGACCCCTGGCGCTGCGTCGTGCGCGGCCTGGTGTTCGCCCTGCCCGGGCTCGGCTACCTGCTCGGCGCCAACCTGTTCGCGGCCACCCGGATGCGGTTCGGCCTGCCCTCCGGCATGCTCGCGCTGTCCGTCGCGACGCTGGTCAGCTGGGGCTTCAACCAGGCGCTGGCACACCGCTCGTACCGCTGGCTCGGCCGGCTGCGGCGCCGCGAGGCCGCGGTCTGCCTGGCCCTCGGGGCGCCGCTGGGCGCACTGGTCGCGTCCGCCGCGGCGTACGTGGTCGGCGGGCCGCTGGGCGCGCTCCTCTTCGCCGCCGGGCAGTCGATGTACCTGGGCGCGGCCACCGTCCTGCTGGTGCTGGGGCGGGAGAAGTTCCTGCTGCTGGCCCTGGTACCGGCCTCGGTGGGCGCGGGCGTGGTGCTGGCCGTGGACGTCCCGCAGGTCGTGCGGACGGTCGTGCTGCTCGTCTCGCTGGTGCTGGCGGTCGGCCTGGCCGCCCGGGAGCTGCTGTTCTGCATCCGCGGCGGCGAGAAGGAGTCCGTCGAGCTGAAGCTGCCGATCCGCCAGGAGGTCCCGCACCTGCTGTTCGGCCTGGCCTGCGGCACCCTCACGCTGATCGCCGGCCTCGGCGAGACCATCCACCAGGCGGTGCAGACCGGCGCCGCGCACGGCGCGAAGGCCACCCCGACCGGACCGGCCATGATCGCGCTGACGCTCAGCCTCGGACTCGCCGAGTGGCTGCTCTTCCGCTACCGGGCGATGGCCGTGGCCGCGCTGCGCACCAGTCACACCAGCGGGCAGTTCACCCGCCGCACCGGCGGGATCCTGCTCGGCTGCCTGTTCATCTACCTCACCACCGTGGCCGCGCTGGACGCCGCCACGACCGTGCTGTGGCCCGGCGCCCCCGCGCTCGGTGTGCCGCAGCTCGGCGCGATGCTGCTCCTCGGCGGCTCGCTCTGGCTGGCGCTGCTGCTGAACGCCTTCGGGTTCAGCTGGAGCACCGCCCTCATCTGTCTGGCCGCCGCGGGTGCCGAGAGCGCCGGGCTGCTGACCGGTGCGGATCCGATCGTCCTGCAGCTGATCGGCTGCGGGGCGGCCGCCTTGCTCCTCACCGCCATCGCCGGGCCTGCGCTCGGCCGCACCACCCAGCACCGCTGAACACCGAAATCACGCACGCCCAATTCGCGTGCACCGCTCGACCCGCTCCACCTGAACGCGCTTCACCCGAACACGCTCCACCTGAACGCGCTTCACGGCACAACTGAACCACCACCGGCCGGTCGCCACCGGGAGTCCGGCCGTTCCCAAAATCGAGAGAGCGAATCACGCATGAGCAGCGTCGCGGTCACCGGAGCCGAGGGCTTCATCGGCTCCCACCTCGTCGAGTCCCTGGTTGCCGACGGGCACCAGGTCCGGGCCATGGTCCAGTACAACTCCTTCTCCTCCTTCGGCTGGCTGGAGACCCTGTCCAAGGAGGTGCTGGACTCGGTCGAGATCGTCCTCGGCGACGTCCGGGACCCGGGCTCGGTCAACGGCCTGGTCAAGGGCACCGAGGCGGTCTACCACCTGGCCGCCCTGATAGCGATCCCGTACTCCTACCTGGCCCCGCACTCGTACGTCGACACCAACGTCACCGGCACCCTGAACGTGCTGGAGGCGGTGCGCCACCAGGAGATCCCGCGCCTGGTGCACACCTCCACCAGCGAGACGTACGGCACCGCGCAGACCGTGCCGATCACCGAGGACCACCCGATCAACACCCAGTCCCCGTACGCCGCCTCCAAGGCCGGCGGGGACCGGCTGGCCGACAGCTACCACGCCAGCTTCGGGACCCCGGTCGTCACCCTGCGCCCGTTCAACACCTTCGGCCCGCGCCAGTCGATGCGCGCCGTCATCCCGACCGTGATCGCCCAGGTCGCCGCTGGCGAGACCGAGATCACCCTCGGCGACCTGCGCCCGACCCGCGACTTCATGTTCGTCAAGGACACCGCGCACGCGTTCCGCACGGTCGGCACCGCTCCCGCCGAGACCGTGGTCGGCCGGACCTTCAACGCCGGCACCGGCGGCGAGATCTCGGTCGGCGACCTGGTCTCCCTGGTCGGCAAGCTGATGGGCGTCGACCTCCTGGTGAAGGAGGACGAGCAGCGCATCCGCCCGGCCAACTCCGAGGTCATGCGCCTGGTCGCGGACGCCACCCGGCTGCGCGAGGCCACCGGCTGGGCCCCCCAGTTCACCCTGGAGCAGGGCCTGGAGCAGACCATCGAGTTCTTCCGCGACCCGGCCAACCTGGCCCGCTACAAGACCGACATCTACAACGTCTGACCGCCGTAGCGATCAATGCCCGTCCTGGTAACCAAGGTTCGTGTCCTGCACATCCTTTCCGTGGGGGAAACACCATGCATGCAGTGATCCTGGCCGGCGGTAAGGGCGTCCGCCTCCGCCCGTACACCACCGCGCTTCCCAAGCCGCTCGTCCCGATCGGCGACCAGCACGCGATCCTGGAGATCGTGATGCGCCAGCTCGCCGCCGCGGGCTTCAAGACCGTCACCCTGGCCATCGGCCACCTCGGCCACATCATCCGCGCGTACGTCGGCAACGGCTCCCAGTGGGGGCTGCGGGTCGGCTACGCCGTCGAGGACAGCCCGCTCGGCACCATGGGCCCGCTGCTCACCATGCAGGACCGCCTGCCGGAGCACTTCCTGGTGATGAACGGCGACATCCTCACCGACCTGGACTTCGCCGGGGTACTCAAGCACCACGAGGCGTCCGGGGCACCGCTCACCATCGCCACCTACGCCCGTCAGGTGAAGATCGACTTCGGTGTGCTGACCGCCGAGTCCGGCAGCATCACCGGCTTCCAGGAGAAGCCGAGCATCGACTACCGCGTCTCGATGGGCGTGTACGGCGTGTCCCGTTCGGCGCTCGCCAAGTACACCCCCGGCCTGCCGCTGGGCTTCGACGAGCTGGTGCTGGACCTGCTCGCCGCCGAGACCCCGCCCGCCGCGTACGACTTCGGCGGCTACTGGCTGGACATCGGCCGCCCGGACGACTACGACCGGGCGAACGCCGAGTTCTCGTCCATCCGACCAGTGCTGATGCCCTTCGAGTCGGCCAGCGCCGGCCAGGGCGTGGCGGAGCTGCCGATCCCGGCCGCCCGCACCGCCCCGGACGACACGGCCGAGGCTCCCGCCACCGCGGGCGCCCAGAGTGACGGACGGGCCGCGTGAGAATCCTGCTCCTCGGCGGCGACGGCTTCCTCGGCCGTCACGCCACCACCGTCCTGCGGTCACTGCCCGGTGCCACCGTGCTGACCGCGGGCCGGCGGCCCGCCCACGACCTCCGGCTGGACCTGGCCACCGCCCAGGCCGGCCCGCTCGGCGAGGAACTCGCCGCGCTGGCACCCGACGTGGTGGTCAACTTCGCCGGCGCGGTGGCCGGCAGCGCGGTCAAGCTCGCCGAGGTGAACGCGCGCGGCCCGGCCGTGCTCTGCGAGGCGCTGCAGCTCGGCGCCCCGAAGGCCCGGCTGGTGCACATCGGTTCGGCCGGCGAGTACGGCGTCTGTCCGGCGGGCAGCTCGCTGTCCGAGGACTCCGACGCCCGCCCGGTCGGCGTGTACGGCGCGACCAAGCTGGCCGGCTCCCTCTCGGTGGCCGGCTCGGCGCTGGACGCCGTGGTCCTGCGGGTGTTCAACCCGGTCGGCCCGGGGGCACCGGCGGGCTCGCTGCCCGGCCGGCTGGCCGCCGAGCTGCTCCGGGTGGCGCCCGAGGGCGCCGACGGCGTGATCACGGTCGGCGACCTCTCCGCCTACCGCGACTTCGTCGACGCCCGGGACATCGCCCGCGCGGTCGGCCTGGCCGCCGCCGCGGACCGTCCGCTCCCCCGGGTGCTCAACCTCGCCTCCGGGCAGGCTCAGCAGGTCCGGGCGATCGCGGACGGGCTGGTCGCCGCGGCCGGCTTCACCGGCCGGATCGACGAGAGCGGGGCGGGCTCCGAGCGCTCGGCCGCGGTCTCCTGGCAGCAGGCCGACGTGTCGGCCGCCGCCCGGGAGCTCGGCTGGCACCCGGAGACGGACCTCGCCGACACCCTGCGCGACCTGTGGCTCAGCACCGCCGAGCCCGCCTCCCCACCGGTCGTCGCATGACCGGCGGGATCATCCCCGACGGCCGCCTGCTGGTGCCGCTGTACGTCCACCCCGCGGTGGACCCGGCGGCCTGGCAGGCGGTCGCCGCCGCCGACCCGGGCCGGATCGCCGCCGTCGTGCTCAACCTCGCCGACGGGCCGGGCGAGAACCCGGACAACGTCTTCGCCGAGGCAGCCGACCGACTCCGCGCGGCCGGAGTGCCGCTGGTCGGCTACACCGACACCGACTACGGCCGCCGACCGCACGCGGCGGTGGTCGCCGACATCCTGACCTACCGTCAACGCCACGACATCACCGGCGTCTACCTCGACCAGGTGGCCACCCACCCGGGCGCCCTCGCGCACTACCGGCGGCTGGCCACGGCCGCGCGCGCGGCCGGCTGCGGCACCGTGGTCTTCGGCCACGGCGAGCACCCCGACCCGGGGTACGCCGAAGTCGGCCTGGCCGACCTGCTGGTCACCTTCGAGGGCGACTGGGACACGTACCGTGCGATGACGCTCCCGCTGTGGACCGGCCGCCACGCGGCCTCCCGCTTCTGCCACCTGGTGTACGACGTCCCCGCCGAACACGCCGAGGACGCCACCGCGCTGATCGCCGCCCGCCGGGCCGGCGTCGGCTGCGCCGTACCGGGCGCCGGGGAGAACCCCTGGCGCACCCTGCCCTACGGCCTGACCGCTGCTGAACTGACCTGACCCGATCCGGAGTTCGACTACCGTGAACCGCCGTACCCGGCTCCTGCCGGCCGCCATCACCATCGCCGCCGCCCTGCTGGCGACCTCGTGCAGCAGCTCAGGCTCGGACGACGACGGCTCCTCGGCCGACGGCTCCCCGAGCAGCCCGCCCGCGGCCACCGCCCCGACCACCCCGGACGGCAGCGCGACCCCGGGCACCCCGTCGGACGCCGGCACCACACCCCCGGCCCCCGGCACGCCCAGCGCCCCCGGCACACCCACCGCGCCCGGCGCCACCACGCCCCCGGGCGCCACCACCGCCCCGAGCACCCCCGGGACCCCGAGCGGAACTCCCGGCGGCACCACCGCCCCGCAACCGGCCGGCGCCCGCTGGCAGCCCACCCCGGGCCTCGCCTGGCAGTGGCAGCTCGGCGGCACCGTCGACCAGTCCGTGGACGTCCCGGTCTACGACATCGACGGCTTCGAGAACGACGCCTCGGTGGTGGCCGCGCTGCACGCCAAGGGCCGCAAGGTGATCTGCTACATCAACGCCGGCTCCTGGGAGAACTTCCGCCCCGACTCCGCCGCCTTCGCCAAGTCCCTGCAGGGCTCCGACACCGGCTGGAAGGGCGAGAAGTGGTTCGACATCCGCAAGCTCGACCAGCTCAAGCCGCTGATGGCGGCCCGCTTCGACATGTGCAAGAGCAAGGGCTTCGACGCCATCGAGCCGGACACCATCGAGGCCTACAACCAGAACAGCGGTTTCCCGCTCACTCCTGACGACCAGATCAAGTACAACCGCATGCTGGCCCAGCTCGCCCACGAACGCGGCCTGGCCATCGGTCTGAAGAACGACCTCGACCAGATCCCGGCGCTGCTGCCGGACTTCGACTTCGCGGTCAACGAGGAGTGCTCGCAGTTCGACGAGTGCGACCGGGTCGCACCGTTCGTCAAGGCGGGCAAGGCGGTCTTCCACGTCGAGTACAAGCTCGGCACGGACCAGTTCTGCGCCAAGGCCAAGTCGCTCGGCTTCAGTTCGATGCAGAAGAAGCTCGACCTGAACGCCTGGCGCAAGCCCTGCTGAGCACCGGCGCACCGGTTCTCGGCGCACCGGTTTCCGTCGCGCGGGTGACCCTCGTCCGGGTCACCCGCGCGAGGATCACTTGACCGCCAGCCAGATGACGCCGCCCAACACGGCCAGCACGATGACGGCGACCAGCGCGATCACGCCGGTGCGGCCACCACCACCGCTGCTGCTGCGGCCGTAGGTGGAGACGGTGCCCGGCGCCTGCGGGGCCGCCGGGGTCTCGTCGACGAACGCCCGGAACATCTGGGTGCTGCCGGCGGGGTCGTAGTCGTTGTCAGCCATGGCACGGACTCTAACGAATCCGCCCACCTCACGGACACCCCGGACCCCTCCTGCGCGACCCCCACCACCCGGTCGCGCAACGGCGGTACGACATCCTCGTGAAGTCCGCCCGACACGCGGAATGCCGCCCAGTGCGATCCGGTTGAATCCGACCATGACCGGAAACCACAGCGACGCCCCGGGCCGGGTCCGCCTCGGCGCCTCCGACCTCTCCGTCTTCCCGCTCTCCCTCGGCGGCAACGTCTTCGGCTGGACGGCCGACGAGCAGCAGTCCTTCGCCGTCCTGGACGCCTACGCCGCGGCCGGCGGCAACTTCGTCGACACCGCCGACGTCTACTCGGCCTGGGCCCCGGGCAACACCGGCGGCGAGTCCGAGACCGTCCTCGGCAACTGGCTGCGCAGCCGCGGCAACCGCGACGACGTCGTGATCGCCACCAAGGTCGGCATGCACCCCGAGGCCGGCGGTCTGGGCGCGGCCAACATCAAGGCCGCGGCCGAGGGTTCGCTGCGCCGCCTGGGCGTCGAGCGGATCGACCTGTACTACACCCACCGGGACGACGACACCCCGGTCGAGGAGTTCGTCACCGCGCTGGACGAGCTGGTCCGCGAGGGCAAGGTCGCCGCGGTCGGCGCCTCCAACATCGGCGCCGAGCGGCTTTCCGAGGCGCTGGCCTTCGCCGACCGCGAGGGCCTGGCCAAGTACGTCGCCGTCCAGCCGCACTACAACCTGGTCTCGCGCGGCACCTTCGAGGGCCCGCTGGCCGACGTGGTCGCCGAGCACGGCCTCGCCACCGTCCCGTACTACGCGCTCGCCTCCGGCTTCCTCACCGGCAAGTACCGCCCCGGCGGCCCCGGCGTCGACAGCGCCCGCTCCGAGGGCGCCGCCCGCTACCTGGACGACCCGCGCGGCCCGAAGGTGCTGGCAGCCCTGGACACCGTCGCCGGGGAGCACGGCGTCGCCCTCGCCACGGTCGCCCTCTCCTGGCTGGCCGGGCGGCCGACGGTCGCCGCCCCCATCGCCAGCGCCCGCACCGTCGAGCAGCTCCCGCCCCTGCTGGCAGCCACCACGCTCCGGCTGACCCCCGAACAGACCGCCCTCCTCGACGCCGCCTCCGCCTGACCCCGCCCCACCCGCAGGCTGCGAACCCGCCCCCACAGGGCTCGTTCGCAGCCTGCACCCGTTCCCGGCGAACCCCGCCCGGCGGGGAACGCCGTCCGCAGTGATCGAACTTGGTCCACGAACGGCCCGACCCGGAACGGGACTTCGACGCCGAAGCCGGCACGGCGGCGGCATCACCGGGAATCCCGCCCGGGACGGGCTCCCTCGACGACGAGGACCGGAAGAAGTACGCGTGCCCGGCCCTCGATTCCGCAGACAATCCGGGCCCGGGCGGTAACACCCGCAGGATGACCGTCGGCCCCGCCGATCCGAGGGCCCGCGCCGGCACCGTCGACGAAATCCAGGCGACTTTCCGGGCGGTCGGCGAATCGGCCCGGAAAAAGACGGCCAACGCGGCTGGCACACCAGCCCATTGGCAGATCGGGCCCGAACTGCGCACCCGAGGTCTCGGCGAGGACGACCAGGCGACCAAGGTCACGCTTCGGGCCCCGACAGCACGCCGCTGTCGGGGGCCCCGAAGCGCCCCGGCGCTACGGCCGCCCGAAGTGCGTCGGGTAGTAACCCGAGTTGAGAGTGGAGACCCGGACCGTCTTGCCGGGCCGGGGCGCCTCGACGAACTTGCCGCCGCCCAGGTAGATCCCCACGTGGTGGATCCCGGAGGCCCGGCCGCTGTCCGACCAGAACACCAGGTCGCCGCGGCGCAGCTGCCCCGCGCCGATCGGCGTGGTGGCCGCGTACTGGTCGTCGGCCACCCGCGGCAGGCTGATCCCGCTGCGCCGGTAGGCCTGCTGGACGAGCCCCGAGCAGTCGTAGCCTGACGGGCCGTTGCCGCCCCAGACGTACGGCTTGCCCAGCTGGGCGAGCGCGTAGTCGATGGCCGCCTCCATGCTGCCGGAGGCCGGTGCCTGGTCCGCCGACGGCGTGGCCGCGGGCCGGGAGGGAGCGGGATCAGCGCCGCCGCCGGACTGGCCGGTGCGGCTCGCGTAGACGTCGTAGTGGCTGGTCCACCGCCACTCGCCGCTGCCGTTCTTGAACCAGTACTTCGACCCGTCCCAGCCCTGGCGCAGCCCGGAGGAGGAAGCGGAGGAGGCGGAACCGTTGGACACGGCGGCCGCCTTGCCACTGGCACCGCTGGAGCCGCCCGAGCCGCCGGACTGGCCGGTGCGGCTCGCGTACACGTCGTAGTGGCTGGTCCACCGCCACTCGCCGGCGCCGTTCTTGAACCAGTACTTCGACCCGTCCCAGCCCTGCTTCCCGGCCGCGGCGTGCGCGGACCCGGCACCGGCCGTCAGGCCGACCACGCCGGCGCCGGCCAGCACGGTGGTGGCCAGACAGGTACTCCGCACGGCACGGTGTATTCGGCTGCCGCCGGTCCCCGTCGCGGAGCGGGCGGTGCGCGGCCGGGCCGCGCAGTTCGGGCAGCCGCACCCCGCGATCGCGGGGATGCTGCCGGTGCTCTCCTCGAAGCCGATCAGGCCCCGGTCGAGGGTGGCGTCGAAATCGGCGTCGAGGTCGAGGCCGGGATCGGCGTACGCGCCGGTGGCTATCCTCATGCGGGTCGTCCTTCCTTCCGCCCGGCCCGTGCGGCCGGGGGCGGTACCGAGGCGGCCACTCCGGCCGGGGCGACGAAGGCGACCAGCAGCTGCTCCATCAGCGCGCTGCGGGCGGCCTCGTCCAGTTCGTGGGCGGTGGCGCGCTCCAGCCGCCGGACGGCGAGCGCCGCCGCCTCGACCGCGTCGTCCACCAGCACCGTCCGCAGGCCCGCGTCCAGGTCGGCCAGCCGACGGCGGCGCATCGACTCGGCGACCTCGGGCGCGTAGTCCAGTGCCAGCGGCTGCGCCGAGTAGACCTCCAGACCCGCCGGGGCGACCTCGGCGGCCAGTGCTCTGGTCAGCTCGTCGGCGAACCACTGCCCGTCACGCAGCGCGGGCCCGGGCGCCGCGTTGCTGTCGCACGGCAGGATGGACGCGGTGCGGGTGAGCACCGCTTGGACCTGCTCGCGCAGGTAGCTCTCGTGGTCCTCGATCGCCAGCAGCGCCCGCGCGGTGTCCTTGACTCGCCAGACGATCAGCAGCCGGACGACGATCGGCGTGCCGGTCCGGTCGACCGCCTTGACCGGCTCGCTGCGCCAGTGCCGCAGCCGCACGTCCACCCGGCGCCGGCGCAGCAGCGGGTTGACCCAGACCAGGCCGGTGCGGCGGACGGTGCCCCGGTAGCGGCCCCAGCGGGTCAGCACCCGGGTCTCGCCGCCCGCGTTGGCCAGCAGTCCGGCGAGCGCGAACACCACGAGCAGGCCGACCGCGCTGACCGCGGCGACCGACTTGGCGTCCACCTCGGCCCGGCCGCTCGCCTGCGCGGCGGCGCTGCGCAGGTCGGGCAGCGCGTCCCAGTACGGGATGACGCCGTCGCGCAGCAGCATCAGCAGCACGCCGGCCACGCCGACCAGCACCACCAGCAGGGCGATCCAGCCGGGTAGGGCGGTGGCGCCGTGCTCGCGGACCGCCTGGTCGGCGCGCGGGGGGCGGCGGGAGGTGGCGGCCGCGGTGGCGCCGACCTGGACGGGCTCCGGGATCTCGGCGGTCTCCGGGGCGGCCGCCTCCAGCGGATCGCGCAGGTCGGCGGAGGCGCCGGAGGCCGGGCCGGGAACGACGACCAACGGAGTGGTCGCGGGGCCGCCGTCGACCGGGCCGAGCAGCTTGGCCGTCTTGGCGGCCGTGGCTGTGGCCGTGGCCGTGGCCAGCGGGCTGGCGCCGGAGGCGGAACGTTCCGGCAAGGCCGGTGGGAGCGCCTTGGGCAGGTGGTCGGGTCGCTGCGAAGAATCGCGGGTGACGTCCATGCACGGATCCTCGGGGTCGGTGTGTCGCGCAACGGGCGGCCCGGATCTGACGGGCAGTGCCAAGATCAGGCTAAGTTCATACGTCATCAAATGCGACATTTGAGGTGAGGTGTGTCGACATTTGCTGACGAATCGTCCGAAGCCGACCTGACGCGCAGGCACATGAATGGATGGTCGGGATGGTTCAGCGCAGGTCAGCGCCGCCGGCCACCGTCACCACGGGCGAACACCCGGCGGGTGATCAGCCCGATGGCGGCGAGCACCAGCAGGCCACCGGCGACCCCACCGCGCCAACCGCTCACGGTGGACCGAGCGGCCGCCGCCTGCGAGGCCTCCGCGGCCGCCCCCACGGGCGGCGTGCTGGGCGGCGCCGGCAGCTGCCCGGCACTCTCCCCGGCGGACCCGAGCGGTTCGGCGACCACCGGCGTCGATGACGGTGACGGAGGCGATGCCGGGGGCGGCGGCAGTGACGGTGAGGGTGACGGTGACGACGCCACGACACCGACGGCCGCCCGGAACGGACTGGCGTCCAGGGGCGGAACGGTACGGAGCGTCGGAGGGACGGAACTGGTGGTGGTGGGGGCGGTCGGGAGGACGGTCGGGGCAGTAGGGGCGGTCGGGGTGACTGAAGCAGCGGACGGCCCTGCCGCCGCCGGAACGGCAATCGGCAGCACGCCCACCGGCACCGGCGCGAGCACGGGCGCATCGGGCGCCGCCCCCACAGCCGGGCTCGGCGACGAGGTGACCGGGATCGAAGGCCTGGACGGGGACGGGGACGGGGCCGGGGATGTGGGCGACATCGCGGGACGGGACGGTACGGAGGAGGCCACCGGCGCGGAAGCACCGGCCGAGGGCAGCACCGGCACCGCCACGCTCGGACTCGGCCCGATCGGCACCGAAGCCGACGCCGACGGGCTCGGCACGGTCGGCACGGTCGGCACGGTCGGCACCGAGGCCGCAGGGCTGGGCCGCACGGGAACCGACGCCCCCGAACTCGGCACCGCAGAAGCCGAAGCCGCCACCGACGCCGATGCCGACGGGCTCGCCACGGTCGGCACCGAAGCTGCAGGGCTGGGCCGCGCAGGAGCCGACGCTCCCGAACTCGGCACCGCTGAAGCCGAAGCCGACGCCGATGCCGGCGCCGATGCCGACGGGCTCGCCGCCGCCGCGACGCGCACCGGCACCGCGTCCGCCGCCGCCCCGTTCCCCGCCAGGTCGGTCGCCGTGACGACCAGCCACTGCTGCCCGTCCGTCAGGTCACGGTTGGCGGTGCAGGTCCAGCTGCCGTCGAGGGCCGCCGTCGCCCCGCACAGCACCGTCCGCTCGCCCGCCGCCGAAGCCGAGCCCGAGGCCGCCGAGCCGCCCGCCCGCGCCGTGACCAGCACCTTCGAGCCCGGCTCGGCCCGCCCGGTGAACGTCGGCCGGCTGACCCGCAGGGTCTCCCCGGCGGCCGGCGAGCCGAGCACCGGCTTGTCCGGCGGAACGGTGTCGACGACCAGCGCGACCGCCTGCCCGGCCGTCCGGTTCCCGGCCGCGTCGACCGCGACGGGGGTGAGCAGGTGGCGCCCGTCCAGCAGGTTCTCGACCGGCAGGCAGGACCACTGGCCGTCCGCCCGGACGGCGCTGCGGCACAGTTCGGCGGCCTGGTCGGTGACCGCGACGATGCTGCCCGCCTCGCCGGTGCCGGTGAGCTGGATCCCCGGGTCGTTGGTGTACTCCGGGAGGGTCAGGACGGGCGCCGCGGGCGGCGCCGTCTTCACGGTGACCCGGACGGCCTCGCCTCGCAGCACCACACCACCGCTGGTGATCTCGACCGGGGTGAGGGAGTGCGGGCCCGCGGCGAGCGCTTCACCGGGCCGGCAGGACCAGTCGCCGCGGCGCTCGACCCGGGCCCGGCAGGCCGTGGCGTCGCCGTCCCGGATCTCCACCGAGGCACCGGCGACCGCTCCGTCGCCGTGGATCCGCGGCCGGGCTTCGGCGAGGACGGCGCCGTCGACGGGTTCGGCGATCTCGGGCCGGGCGGCGCCGACCGTCAGTTTGATCCGCTGGTCGGTGACCTGCCCGGAGTCGGCGAAGCCGCCGGAGGGGACGAGTTGGCTGGCGTCGCGGGCGATCCGCAGCCGGGCCCAGGTGTCGCCGGAGCCGGCGCCGGTCGGGACGGTCCATTCCAGGGTCGCGGTGTCGGCACCGGCCGGGATCTCGGTCTGCACCCGATCGGCGGGGTCGAAGCGCCCGCTGTGGTCGAAGTCGATCCAGCCGGCCAGGGTCGCGGGCTGGTCGCCGACCGCCACCGGGACGGTGAGCCGGTAGTAGCGGCCGATCGCGGCCTCGGTGGGGAAGCTGATCGACGGGTCGGCGCCCTGGTACTCGCCGCGGCCGGGCTGGAGCTTGGGCGGCGGCGGGCTGGCGAAGGCGCTGCGCCGGCCGGCCCCGTGGTCGAGCTGGACCAGCGGCTCGTCGGTCGGCCGGTCGGCCGCGTCCCGGTCGTCGGCGGACCGGGGGCGGGTGCGGTGCGCAGCGTTGGCGGCGGCCGCGCCGAGGAAAAGGTCGGAGAGCACGTGCGAGGCGTTGCCGTAGTTCTGCGGGGCGGTGCCGAGGTCCTCGTCGACGGTGACGGTGTAGGCCTGGCGCAGGACGGGCGGGGCGGTGGTGCTGCCGGCCCGGGCGGTGGAGCGCTGCTCGACCCGGAAGACCGCGGTGCGCAGGGTGCCGACGAGTTCCAGGGTGCCCTCGGAGACGGAGCCGGCCGCGCCGTCGGAGCTGCCGTCGGCGCCGACGGGCGCGAGGGCGTTGGCGTCGACCGTCCAGCCGGGCCAGTCGGTGCGGTTGACCAGGGTGGGGGCGGCGGGTGAGCCGCCGGTGAGGGTCAGCCGGGCCGCGGTGCTGGTGGTGCCGGACTTCCCGGTGGCGAGCGCGACCAGTCCGCTGAGGTGCAGCCGGGGGTTGCGGACCGGCCGGGAGAAGGCGAGCCGGAGCGTTCCGACGGTGCGCCAGGATCCGTCCGCCTGCGGCCGGTTCTCGGTGACGCTGAAGGTCTGCGCGGGGTTTCCGGGGTGCATTCCGTCCGCGTACGGCCCGGCCGCACGCCCCCCGCCGGGGCGGTCGGCCAGTTCGCCGGCCGCGGCGGCCACCTCGGTGCCCGGGGTGGCGGCGAATTCGAGCTGGACGGAGAGGCCGGAGGGCAGGACCGCCCGGTGCTCCCCCGACCAGGCGTCAGGGGACTGCTGGGCCACCGAGAGTGGGGCGTTCCAACCGGTCAGCAGCCCGGCCAGGAGGACGGTCAGGGCGGCGGCCGTGCGGGGAAACTGTCGGCCCATCCGGCTCTCCTTCGCGGTCGGCTGCCGGGGTGCCGGGCAGTCTGGGCACAAGATCTGACAAAAAGGAATCACGATCCTGAACCGGTCATACTGCGACACCTGGGCTTATAGCCGGGTCCCACCCGTTTGGCGGTCATCCGAGCGACAGGACGGGATGTACCCGAAACAGATGCATTTCATCCATTAGGCCCGCAATCCAGAGCGGAGCAGGCACCCGGCGCCCTCGTCCGGGCCCGGAAACGGGAGAAGCCCCCGGCCGGTGGCCGGGGGCTTCTCGCTGGTGCGCTCAGCAGGATTCGAACCTGCAACCTCTTGATCCGTAGTCAAGTGCTCTATCCGTTGAGCTATGAGCGCAAGGAACGGGCGAACCCGATCTTGCGGAGATTGGTGCGCTCAGCAGGATTCGAACCTGCAACCTCTTGATCCGTAGTCAAGTGCTCTATCCGTTGAGCTATGAGCGCTCGCCCTGATGAACGGTGCCAGCGGGGCGTTGCGGGGACAACATTACATGACCTGCGACGCGGGACGAAATCGATTGCTCCCTCCCCCCGGGCCGACCCCCTGGAGGCCGCTCCGGGCCCCCGACGGCCCCGGCCTGCGGGGCAGGTCGGGGAGGCAGGTCGGGGAGAGGGCCGCAGGTGGGGCCGGAACCTCCCCGGAGATGGGGAAAGCCCCGCCGACAAGATCGTCGACGGGGCTTTCCGGCTGCGGAGGCTGAGGGATTTGAACCCTCGATCAGGAATAACCCCGAAACCGCATTAGCAGTGCGGCGCCATAGACCGGACTAGGCGAAGCCTCCTCCACAGGGACCACGTCCGCGTGAGCGGACCCGTTCCGTGTGCCTGAGATGATGCCACAACCGTGGGGTTCGGCACCAACCACCGCCCACGTTACTAGGCGGGTCGACCCCGCCGCAAAGAAGAATGAGATACTGCCGTCTCCGGAGGAGCTGCCCTGAGCCGAGGAGACCTGTCGACGTGAGCAGCAGGCCGATCCGAGGCGCTGCTCGCCTCGCCGCCATACTCGACGCCCTGCCCGACGCGTTGTTGCTGGTGAACAGCAACGGCACCGTCGTGGACGCCAACAGCGCAGCCGTCCAGGCGCTCCAGACGCCCGGCACCTCGCTGGTCGGCATGGGCGTGCTGGACCTCCTGCCCGAGTTCGACCCCAGCCGGATCCCCGGCTCGATGCGCCCGGCCGCCCGCGACGGCGACGAGCCCGACCGCCCGGTCCGGATGACCGCCCGGCGCACCGACGGCACCAGCTTCCCGGTCGAGGTCTCCGGTAACGACTTCCCCGACGACGGCACCGGCGAGGGCCGCGGCTACGGGCTCACCTCGTACGACTCGTACCGCGAGCGCTCCCGCCCGTCCTCCGCGAGCGACCTGCTCCTGCTGCTGGTCCGCGACCTCTCCAGCCGGCTCGGCGTCGAGGCCGAGCTGCGCCGCCAGCACAAGCAGACCGAGATGATCCTGCGCGCCGCCGCCGAGGGCGTGCTCGGCGTCGACCTCGAAGGCCGCTGCGTGCTGGTCAACCCGGCCGCCGCGCACATCCTGGAGTACCGGGCGAGCGAGCTGGGCGGGCGCGAACTGCACCCGCTGATCCAGCACTCCCGGGCCGACGGCACCCCGCTGGCGCTGGAGGAGTCCGCGCTGCTGGACACCCTGACCTCCGGGCGCAAGCACCGGGTGCGCGGCACCGTGCTGTGGCGCAAGGACGGCCGCCCGGTCACCGTCGACCTCACCACCGCGCCGGTGCGGGACGGCGACCAGCTGGTCGGCGCGGTGATGACCTTCACCGACCGCAGCCGCGAACTCGCCCTGGTCGCCCGCAACGAACACCTCACCGCCGTCCTGGAGAGCGAACTCGGCGGCGCGCTGACCGCGCTGAACCAGCGGCTGGACGCACTCGCCGCCGACCCGGCCGGACAGCTGTGGCCGGAGGCCAACTGGACGCTGCGTCGGCTCGCCGACGAGTGCCGCCGGTTCAGCCGGCTGATCGACGGCGTGCTCGCGCACCAGCGTTCCGAGGCCGGCGAGACCGGCGAGACCGCCCCGGCGGACGGCCCGGACGCGAAGGACGGCAAGGACGGCAAGGACCGCCGCAAGCCGACCGAGCGGCGGGTGCCCGTCGCCCTGGACAAGGTGGTCCGACGGGCCGTCGAGGCGGCCGGCGAGCTGGTCGGCCCGGGCCGGGTGCGGTTCTCGGTGCACGCCGCCGCCGTCGAGGTGATCGCCGACGAGCGCCGGCTCGCCCAGGCGCTGGCCCACCTGGTCGCCGACGTCAGCGGCATCGGCCTCGCCCTGGACGCCCCGACCGCCCCCTCCCCCGGCCTGGCCGCCCCCGGCGCGCCCGCCGCGCTGCCCTCCGGCGGCGAGCCGCCGACCGTCGTCCTGGCCGCCGCCCAGCGCGGCGAGGTCGCCCGGGTCGAGATCCGCGGGTCCGGCCTCGGCGGCAGCCCCGTCCACCTGCCGATAGCCCGCGCGGTGGTCGAGCGCCACGGTGGCGTGCTCCAGCCGCACGAGCTGCCCGGCAAGGCCGGCACCACGTACGTCGTCGAGCTGCCGTTGGACCCGGCCGCCGCGAAGGCCGCCGCCGAGCGCGCGGCCGCCGAGGGCCGCTCCGACCGGCCCAAGGAGGGCGACAGCGCCGTCCTGCCCGACCTTCCGGGCATCCCGCAGCTGCCCAGCAGCGACGAGGCCGCCGAGCCGGTCGCCGACGACGGCAAGCAGCCCGACCGCGAGACCCCGGCCCCGGCCCCGGCCCCGGCTCCGGCTCCGGCTCCGGAGCAGCCCGCCGAGGAACCCGCCGCCGAGCGGCGCGGCCGCCGGGGCCGCCCCGCCGCCGAGGAACCGGCGCCGCCGGCCCGGACCGCCCCCAACGCCCCCGCCGACCAGTGGCCGAACGCCCCCGCCCGGATCGAGCGGGCCGTCCCCGAACAGTGGAACGGCACCGGCAACGACCCCGCGTACGGCCGCCAGGGACTGGCCGGTCCGGACGGCGCGCAGCGCGACCCCTGGGGCAAGGACGACGGCCGCTCCGGCCCCGCCTACGCCGTCCCCGTCGAGGGCGAGCGCCCGCAACAGCACCGGACCGGCGGGCGCGAACCGCTCGCGCTCGGCCCCGGCACCGGTGCCGCCCCCGCCGACGGCACCCCGGCGGGCGGCACACCCGCCGCGGAAGGCGCCCCGGCCGCCGACGGCGCCGAGGCCAAGCCCCGCCGGCGCCGCGCCCTGCCCCCCACCGAGGACTCCTCCGGCGGCTTCGCCCTCCCCGGCGCCCCCGACACCCCGGTGTACCCCGGCCTGGAGCACGCCCTGCCGACCGGCCCGGCGCCCGCGCAGCCCGAGCCCGCCGCCGCCCCGACCGGCCGCCGGCGGCGGCTGGCCGTGCCGCCCGGCCCCGGCCAGGAGACCCCGGCCGCGCCGTCCGACCAGGCCCCGCAGGAGGACCGGCCCGCGCCCGACGGCCCCGCCGCGCTGCCGCCCGCCCGCCCGGCGCTGCCCGCCGCCGAGGACCCGTCCGGCCCGCGCCCGGTCGGCACCGGCCTCGCCGAACTCGCGCCGCCGCGCCCGCTCGGCGGTTCGCCGGCCCCCGCCGCCGGACCGCAGCCGCCCGTCCCGGCCGAGGCCAGGACCGCCCCACGCCCGATGGCCGAACTGCCCGCCGCCGCCGGCGACCGGACCGACGAGCAGCCGCCGACCATGGCCAGCCCGAACGGCCCGAACGGCTCGAACGGCGAGGGCGGCAGCGCCCGTCGGCTGCTGGTCTGGCCCGAGCCCGACCCGGCCACCCGACAGGCCCTCCAGGAACGCGGCTACCGCCCGGTGATCGTCCGCTCCCGCGAGGAGGTGGACGCCCAGGTCGCCGGCTTCCCCGCGGCGCTCTTCGTCGACCCGCTGACCAGCCCGATCACCCGCACCGCGCTGCAGTCGCTGCGCACCGCCGCGCTCAACAGCCGCGTCCCGGTGCTGGTCACCGCCGGTCTCGGCCAGGCCACCCGGGACGCCGCGTACGGCGCCGACCCGGCCGTGCTGCTGCGCGCCCTCGCGCCGCGCGACGGCGAGCACCACGCCCCGCGCGTCCTGCTGGTCGAGGGCGACCCGGACATCGCCGCCGCCATGATCAGCAGCCTGGAGCGGCGCGGCATGCACGTCGAGCACGCGGTGGACGAGAACGACGCCGTCGCCCGGGCCAGCAGCGTGCAGCCCAACCTGGTGGTGATGGACCTGCTCCAGATCCGCCGCCGCCGGGTCGGCCTGCTGGACTGGCTGCGCGCCAACGACCGACTGCACCGCACCCCGCTGGTGGTCTACACCTCGGTGGACCTCGACCCGCGCGAACTGCCCCGGCTGCGCACCGGCGAGACGGTGCTGTTCCTCGCCGAGCGCTCGACCAGCGCCGACGTCCAGTCCCGGATCGTCGACCTGCTCGGGCGGATCGGCGCGATGGGCGAGGCGGGCGTCGCCGCGGCGGGCTGACCGCACCCTGACGCCGAGGGCCGGCCACCCCCGCTGGAACGGGGGGGCCCCCCCCCCCCTCCCGCCGGGGCCCGCCCCCCCCGGGGGCCGGGGGGGGGCCCGGCCCTCGGTGGTCGGGCGGGCGGCTACTCCTTGCCGAGCACCGTCACGTCCAGTTCGTCCGCCGCGTAGCTGGCGCGGATCACCTTCTTGTCGAACTTGCCGACCGAGGTCTTCGGCACCGACTCGACGATCGACCAGCGCTCCGGCAGCTGCCAGGAGGCGATCCGGCCGGCCAGGAAGGCCCGCAGCTCGCTCAGCCCGGCCGTGGCACCCGGACGCAGCACGACCGTGGCCAGCGGGCGCTCGCCCCACTTCTCGTCCGGGACGGCGACCACGGCGGCCTCGGCCACCTCGGGGTGGGCCATCAACTGGTTCTCCAGTTCGACCGAGGAGATCCACTCGCCGCCGGACTTGATCACGTCCTTGGCCCGGTCGGTGAGGGTCAGGTAGCCGTCGGCGGTGATGGTGCCGACGTCGCCGGTGCGCAGCCAGCCGTCCTCGGAGAACTTGTCGTCCGGCCGGAGCGGGTCCTGCCCGGCACCGCCGTAGTAGGCCCCGGCGATCCACGGGCCGCGCACCTCCAGCTCGCCCGCCGCGACGCCGTCGTGCGGCATCCGCTCACCGGACGGGCCGACCAGCCGGGCCTCGACGGAGGCCGGGAAGATGCCCTGGGTGACCCGGTAGGGCCACTCCTCCTCCGGGGTGAGGCCGCCGGGCGGCTGGGCGAAGGAGCCGAGCGGCGAGGTCTCGGTCATGCCCCAGGCGTGCAGCACGCGGATGCCGTGGCGCTCCTCGAAGCCCTTCATCAGCGAGGGCGGGCAGGCGCTGCCGCCTATGACCACCATGCGCAGGCTGGAGGTGTCGTAGTCGCCCGCGTCGAGCTCGTCCAGCAGGCCGCTCCAGATGGTCGGGACGGCGGCGCCGACGGTGGGCCGGACGGCGGCGATCATCTCGGCCATCGGCTTGGGCTGGAGGAAACGATCCGGCATGAGCAGGTTGGCACCGGACATGAAGGCGGCGTGCGGGATGCCCCAGGCGTTCACGTGGAACATCGGGACCACCGGCAGCGCGGTGTCGCGCGGGGTGAAGGCGAAGTTGTCGCCGGTGTTGACCTGGAGGCAGTGCAGGTACACCGAGCGGTGGCTGTAGAGCACGCCCTTCGGGTCCCCGGTGGTGCCGGAGGTGTAGCAGAGCACGGCGGCCTCGCGCTCGTCGAGGTCACCGCGCCATGGGTAGGCGGTGAGCCGGCCCGCGATCAGCTCCTCGTAGTCGTGCACGGTGCCCGGGAAGCCGGCCAGCAGCGAGCGGTCGCCGGGGCCGTTCACCACGATGTGCCGGAGCGTCGGGGCGAGGTCCGGCAGGACGGCGGCGAGCAGCGGGAGCACGCTGCCGTCCACGATCACCGCGTGGTCGGCGGCGTGGTTGACGATGAACGACAGTTGGTGGGCGGGCAGCCGCAGGTTGAGCGTGTGCAGCACGGACCCCATCGCGGGGACGGCGAGGTACGCCTCCAGGTGGACGGCGTTGTTCCACATCAGGGTCGCGACCCGGTCGTCCCCGGTGACCCCCAGTTCGTCGCGGAGCGCGTGGGCGAGCTGCGCGGCCCGCGCGCCCACCTCGGCGTACGTCCGCACGACCGGCCCGGTGCCGTCCCAGGTGGTGACGGTGGACCGGCCGTGGATGGTGGACCCGTGCTCCAGAATCCGGGCGACGGTGAGCGGGACGTCCTGCATCGTGCTGAACACGGGTCCTCCTTGACCTGGCGGCACTGGCGGCTGCGCCTGCGGCACCTACCGGGCGGTAATGCGCGCGGACGTGCCCGATTGTGCCGCCCCGCCCCGCCCGCTGTCAGTATCCCGGCTCCGTTGCCCGCGTCACGGATCGGCGTCGCGTCAGCCCGCGGTCGGGCCGTCGACGTAATTGCGGTCGATCGTGAGGGCGGCGCCGCCGTAGGTCTCCTCGACGTTGCCGCGGTACTGGTGGACGCGCTGGTGGTAGCCCCAGAGGTCGGAGCCGAGGGCGCCGGAGTCGGCGGTGTCGGCCCGGTCGTCCCAGCGGGCGTACCAGAGGGCGTCGGGCAGCGGGGAGCTGCCGGCCCGGGCGGCGGCGGCCAGGTCGGCGATGCCGGAGTCGAGGCTGGAGTAGAAGCCGGAGCGGTAGCCGGCGGCGTGCAGGGCCTGGGTCCAGCCGACGGCGAAGTCGACCACGGCCTGGCCGCAGGCGGGGTCGCGCCGCGGGTAGGCCTCGACGTCGAGGTAGACCGGGCCGCCCTTGCCGAATCCGAGCGATCCCATCGCGTGGACGGCTTCGGTGGCCTCGTCCCGGCCCTGCTCGACCGCGTGGGCGGGGTCGATCCGGCGCGGCTTGTTGCCGAGTTCGCTGCACGGCGCCTGGAGCCCGACGTGGGCCGGCAGGAAGCGCCAGCCCAGTGCGCGGGCCTGGCGCACCCACTCGGCGGTGAGCCGGGGCTGGCCGCAGCCGCGCTGGGCGCCGCTGACGTAGATGCCGAGCGCGCCGTACGGGGAGGTCCCGTGCCAGGCCCGCAGGGTGTCGAGGGGCGGCGCGGTGCAGACGTCGAAGGCGGGGCCGGTGAAGTCGTCGTGGATCCTGGGCGGGCCGACCCGGTCGGGCAGGGTGAGGGCCCGGATACGGGGGAGGGCGGCGGCTCCGGCGCTCACGCCCGTCCCGTCGGTGGCCAGCAGGAGCACGAGGGAGGCGGTGAACAGGGCCGCGGGGCGGAGGTAGCGCACCCGCCCTTGCTACTGACGGACCATCGGACGAACGCGGCAACCACGCCGGGCGCCCTGGGAGAGCCCACCCTTTCGGCCGTACCCGTCCACATCCGTCCCGATAGTTGTAACGAGCTTGCCCGTTTATCACTCCTTACGGCAAACTCGCCCATATGCCCAGCTCCCATCCCAGCGAAACCACCGCCCCGATGCCGGCTGCCGCCGTCGCCGAGGCGCTTGCCATGCCGCCCGCCCCCCAGGGCGAGCCCGCCGGCGAGCGGGGCAGCTGGCGACGAGGCGGGGCACCCGGCTCCACGGCACCGCCCGACGCGCCCCCCGGCCGGCCCACCGGCCGACTCCCGAAGGTCCTGCGGCGCCCGGAGAGGATCCCGGCGCCGCTTCTCTGTCTGACCGCGATGTTCCTGGTGCAGACCGGGATCGCCCTGTCCAAGCCGCTGTTCGGCCCGCTCGGGGTCAGCGGCACCACCTTCCTGCGGCTGGGCTTCGCGGCGGTCATCCTGCTCGCCGTCACCCGGCCCCGGCTGCGCGACAAGCGCCCGCGCGACCTCGCCGCGGCGGCCCTGCTGGGCGTGGCCTCGGCCGGGATGACCTTCCTGTTCGCCGGGGCGATCGACCGGCTGCCGATGGGCACCGCCGCGACCATCGAGTTCCTCGGCCCGCTCGCGGTCGCCCTGGTCTTCGCCCGGCGCGCCAGCCACCTGCTCTGGGCGCTGCTCGCCGCCGGCGGCGTCGTCCTGCTGACCCTGCTCGGCGAGGGCGGCGACGGGGGCGGGCTCGACCCGGTCGGACTCCTCTACGCCTTCGGGGCGGCCGCCTGCTACGCCGCGTACATCCTGTTCACCGACAAGGTCGGCGCCGCCTTCCAGGGCTTCCAGGGCCTGGCCGTGTCGATGACGGTCGGCGCGCTCGCCCTGGCGCCGTTCGGCCTCGGCCAGGCCTGGGACGGGCTGACCGCGCCCGGCGCCTCGCCGCTGGGGCTGCTGGCCGCGGTGGCCGGGGTGTCGCTGCTGCTGCCGGTGATCCCGTACGCGCTGGAGATGACCGCGCTGCGGCGGATGCCTCAGCGGGTGTTCAGCGTGCTGGTCAGTCTGGAGCCGGCGGTCAGCGCGCTGGTCGGCCTGGTGGTGCTCGGCCAGCTGCTGGGCGTGCCGCAGCTGGCCGGGATCGGCTGTGTGGTGGCGGCCAGCGTGGGAGCCACGCTGACCGGGCGGCGGTAGGGCGGCGCGGCCGGTCCGAGGGCCTGGCCCTCGGACCGTCGGACCGTTACGGCCACAGCAGGGTGCGCGACCACTCCGGGGTCCGGACCGGGCCGGTGCGCGTGTAGCGCAGCCGGACGTGCCGGCGCTGCGCGTCGCCCTGCCAGTACTCCACCTCGTGCGCCCACAGGGTGTAGACCGCGTGCCCGGCCGCGACGGCGTCCGGGGTGGCCTCCAGTCGGCGGCGGGCGACGGCGACGGCCTCGTCGTACTCGGCGAGCGAGGCCATCGGCTCGCTCTGCCGCCCGACCAGCGCGCCGACCCGGGCGTCCGGGGAGCGGGTGGCGAACTCGGCGGCGGCGACCAGGTCGGCGGCCCGCTCGACGGTGCCGCGGACCCGGACCTGGCGGCCCAGCTGGGGCCAGTAGACGGTCAGCGCGGCGGCCGGGTGGTCGGCCAGCTGGCGGCCCTTGGGACTGTCGGCGGCGGCGGAGAAGACCCAGCCGGTGCCGGACGCGTCGACGTCGCGCAGCACCAGCACCCGGGCGTCCGGCAGGCCGTCCCCGTCGACCGTGGAGAGGGTGACCACCTGCGGGTCCGGCACGCCGGCGGCCAGCGCGGTGGCGAGCCAGTCCACGAACAGCGGGCCGGGCTCGGCGGGCGCGGCCTCGGCGTCGAAGGTCGGCAGCGGGCGGGCCATCGGCGGGCGTCCGAGCAGCAGCTCGGGCACGGACTTCGGCTCGGGCCGGTGCTCGGCCGGCTCCCGGCGGGCGTCCGGCCCGGATCGCGGATCCGGCTCCGGTGCAGGCCAGGCCTCGCCCGGGCCGGTCAGGCCCTCCTCCTCCGCCGCCATCGCGCGCCCTCTCCTCCGGTTGCCGCGGTCGCCGCCCCGGCCGGGCCGTCCTTCCCGGGCCCGGGCACGTGGTGCGCTGTCGGAGCGCAACCGTACCGCCGAACACCGACGGCTCCGGGCGCGGGCCCTCGCTGGACGCGTTCGCGCAGTCCGGGCCTGCCTCGACGGGCGGTCCCGGGCGGTATCGGGCGGTGTCGGCGGCGACGGACGCTACCGGGCGGTGCCGGTGGCGACGGACGCTACCGGGCGGCGGCGACGGGCAGCCGGCGACGGGCGGGCCCGGGCGGTTCGCTCCCGGCTCCGGACGCACTCGTGGGCGGTGCCGATGGCGGCACCGCCCACGAGGCCGGCTTCGCGGTGACCCTTTCCGCTGGCCGGTCATGCGCTGTTCTGATCCGCGCCCGGGCGGCGATTCCGCCCGGAGACTGGTTCGAGCCCCTCCGCGAGTGCTCAGCTCACCCGCGGCCGCCCACCTCCGGCGCCCCCGCCGTCGGTGGTGCCCGATCGGATCAGTGGAAGATCGGGGCGAACACGACGTTGATGTTCTTGTTGGACTGCCCGGCCAGGATGGTGCCCGCGTTGTCCTTCACCGCGAGGGTGTTGTTCTGGTTCGAGGCACCCGTCCCGGTGGCGGTCTGCTGGGTGGAGATGTAGTTGCCGTCGACCCCGCCGAACACGTTGCCCGTGCCGACGTTGGACACCACGCCGGCGTTGGAGCCGGCACCGGCGCCCGCACCGTTGTCGGCCGCCGCAGCGCCGGCGCCGGCCAGCAGCAGGCCGGCCGCGAGCGGGGCGGCGAGCAGGAGTCCGGCCACCCGGCGAGTGTGGATGCGAGCCATGAGAGCCTCCAATAAGCTGTAAATCGTGCAATTGTCGAGCTGGGGGTGCGGGAGTTCGCCGGCCAGACGAACACCTGCGGGCTGCGACGCCGAGAGACAGACTTCCGCAACAAATCGACAAAGCACTAGTCGACGGAGCAGTTTTCGCCCGTTAGCGTGATATCCACCCGGGCTGCGCATAACGGACCGAAAATCGGACAGCGCGCCGACACACCCCTACTGAGCTGGCACTTTGCTTGGACGACGACCTCCCGGAGGGCCCTTCAGACAGGGCGCTCCACCGTCACGCGAGCCACCAGGCGCACCACCCCCGGCGCAGGGAAATCAGGAAACGCGCCCCCGAAAAGTTCGACCACCCTCCCATGTCGACTTTTCCAGCCATTCCCAGACCATCGGAAAGTCGTACTGAAATATGGGGGGAAATAACATCACACCATCTTGCCCGGGTTCATGATTCCCAGCGGATCGAAGACCGCCTTCAGCTGTCGCTGGAGGTCCAGCGCGACCGGCCCCAGCTCGCGCGCCAGCCAGTCCCGCTTGAGCAGCCCCACCCCGTGCTCCCCGGTGATCGTGCCGCCCAGCTCCAGCCCCAGCGCCATGATCTCGTCGAAGGAGCGCTGCGCCCGCGCCGCCTGCTCCGCGTCCGAGCCGTCGAAGATCACGATCGGGTGGGTGTTGCCGTCCCCGGCGTGGCTGACCACCCCGATGGTCAGCGCGTGCCGCTCCGCGATCACCGCCACGCCGTTCAGCATCTCGGCCAGCCGGGAGCGCGGCACCGCCACGTCGTCGATCATCGTGGTGCCCAGCCGGTCCAGCGCGGGCAGCGCCAGTCGCCGGGCCTCCAGCAGCAGCTGCGACTCCGCCTCGTCCTCGGCCGGCACCACCTCGGTCGCCCCGGCCGCCCGGCAGAGCTCCGCCACCCGCGCCAGCCCGGCCTCCCGGTCCGGCCCGTCGAAGGCCACCAGCAGCAGCGCCCGGGTCGTCTCCGGCAGCCCCATCCGCCCCAGGTCGTTGACCGCCCGCACGCTGACCGCGTCCATCAGCTCCATCAGCGACGGGGTCAGGCCGCACGCCATCACCTCGCAGACGGCCGCGCCCGCCGTGTCCGCGCTCGGGAACTCCGCCGCCAGCGCCAGCTGCGGCGCCGGCGCGGGCCGCAGCGCGAGCACCGCCCGGACCACCACGCCCAGCGTGCCCTCCGAGCCGACCAGCAGCCGGGTCAGGTCGTACCCGGCCACGCCCTTGGCCGTCCGGCGCCCGGTGGACAGCAGCCGCCCGTCCGCCAGCACCACGTCCAGGCCGAGCACGTACTCGCTGGTGACGCCGTACTTCACGCAGCAGAGCCCGCCCGCGCCGGTGCCGATGTTGCCGCCGATCGTGCAGGACTCCCAGCTGGACGGGTCCGGCGGGTACGACAGGCCCAACTCCTCGGCTGCTCGCGACAGTTCGGCGTTCACCACGCCGGGCTCGACCACCGCGATCCGGTTCACCGGGTCGAGCTCCAGGATCCGGTTCAACTTCACCATCGACAGCACGATGCAGCCGTCCACGGCGTTCGCCGCCCCCGACAGCCCGGTCCGCGCCCCCTGCGGCACCACCGGCACCCGCAGCGCGGTGGCGGTGCGCAGCACGTGCTGCACCTGCTCGACCGTCTCCGGGAACACCACCACGGCGGGCGCACCGGCGGCGCAGAAGCCGGCCATGTCGTGGCGGTAGGCGGCGGTCACGTCCGGATCCACCACCACCGCCCCGGCCGGAAGGCCCTGCGCCAGTCGGTCCGTCAGGTCACCCATCGCCGCCTCCACTCGCCGCCCGCCGCCTCCACCGCACTCTGCCCGCCCGCCGGGGGCCGGGCAAGTGGGCCCCCGGCGGATCCGCGGGCATGAGCCCCGGCCGGACCGGGCCTACCGGCGGACCACCGGCTCCTGGAACTCCGTGACCCACCGCGCCGGGTCGTCCGGGCACTCCAGGTAGAGCTCCCGGGCGTAGCCGGCCGAGCGGTAGCCGTTCGCGTCGATGAAGCGGGCCAGCTCCTGGAAGCCCCCCATCGCCTCGTCCATCGAGCCGCGGTGCACGACCGTCGCCGCCTCCTCGATCGGCGGCAGGTCGAGCACCGCGAAGTCGTACCGGCCCGGCTCCACCGCCGGCCCGACCGGGACGGCCACCCGGATCAGCACCGTGCCCTCCCCCTCCGGCACGTCCTCGTACCGGGCGACGGACGGGCCCGCCTCGGCGATCCCGGCCTCGGCCAGCCGCCTGCACAGCTCCGCGAACAGCGGGCCGATCACCGGTCCGATGTCCTCCGGCTGGTAACTCGCGGCCACCGCGGTCAGTTCGGCCACCCGGACGGACGGCACCCGCTTCAGTACGACGTCGTGTGCGGACATGGTCCCCTCGCTCTCGATCGTCCGGAGCCTCGCCTCCACCCGGGTCAGCCGCTGCTCGTCCGCAGCGATCGCCTCGGCGAGTTGGGCCCGGCGCAGCCGCAGCATCCCGCGCAGTTCGGCCGCGTCCACCTGCTCGTCCAGGACGGCCCGCACCTGCTGCAGCGTGAAGCCGAGCTCCTTGAGCGCGATCACCCGGTTGAGCCGGGCGAGTTGGGACGCCTCGTAGGACCGGTACCCGCTGACCGGGTCCACCCTGGCGGGCCGCAGCAGCCCGATCGCGTCGTAGTGGCGCAGCATCCGCACCGACACCCGGCCGTGGCTGGCGAAGTCTCCGATGTTCAACATGGTGCCCCCACTCCACCCCCTGCCACCGTGTCAGGGTCAACCCCCGCCCCCGGAAACGCGGAAGGCGGGTGCCGAGTGATCTCGGCACCCGCCCTGAGCAGGTGGTTCTCCAACCAGCGGAGAGCGTGGGATTCGAACCCACGGTACGGGGTCACCGCACGACAGTTTTCAAGACTGTTCCCTTAGGCCGCTCGGGCAGCTCTCCAGGCGGAGGTCAGCCTAACGGGTCCGGCGGGGTTCGGTGCACACCGTTTCGTGCGGGTGGGGGTCAGCTGTCGCCGTCCCGCTGGCCGAGGGTGACCTTGGTGTTGAACTGCTGGCCGTTGCGGGTGTACTCGACGTCGACGGTCTCGCCGGGCTTGTGCGTCCAGATCCGGCTGACCAGGGCGGGGCCGTTCTCGATCGGCACTCCGCCGAGCTTGGTGATGACGTCGCCCGGCTTGAGACCGGCCTTGTCGGCGGCGCCGCCGGGGGTGACGGCCGGCTGGCCCTGGATGTCGCGGGTCTGGATCTGCGCGCCGTCGCCCTTGTAGTCGTCGTTGCGCAGCACGTCGAGCTTGGCGTAGACCGGCTTGCCGGTCTTGATCAGGGTGTCGGCGACCCACTTGGCCTGGTTGATCGGGATGGCGAAGCCGAGGCCGATGCTGCCGGCCCGGCCGTTGGCGGAGGCGTTGGACTGGATCGCCGAGTTGATGCCGATCACCGAGCCGCTGGAGTCGAGCAGCGGGCCGCCGGAGTTGCCGGGGTTGATCGAGGCGTCGGTCTGCAGCGCGTTCATGTAGGAGGACTGGCCTCCGGTCTCGTCGCCGGAGGCGACCGGGCGGTCCTTGGCGCTGACGATGCCGCTGGTGACGGTGGACTCCAGGCCGTACGGCGCACCGATCGCGACGGTGGCGTCACCGACGTTGACCTTGTCGGAGTCGGCCAGCGGAAGCGGGGCCAGCTTGCTCTTCGGCGGGTTGTCGATCTTGACCACGGCGACGTCGTAGCCCTCGGCGTGGCCCAGCACGGACGCGTTGTAGGACGTGCCGTCGGCGAACTTGACGGTCAGTTTGCCGCCGTTGAGGGTCGGCGCGACCACGTGGTTGTTGGTGAGGATGTGGCCCTCGGTGTCGAAGACGAAGCCGGTGCCGGTGCCCGACTCGCCGTTGCCCTGCGCCTTGATGGTGACGACGCTGGGCAGCGCCTTCTGCGCGATGCCGGCGATCGAGCCGGGGGCGGGCTCGTTCTTCTGGGTGTTGCTGGCCTGGACGGTGGTGCTGCGGTGGTCGTCGGCGCTGTTGGTGCTGTCGTTGCGGTCCGCGACGGTCACGCCGAGCGCACCGCCGGCCACGCCGGCGACCAGGGCGACGGCGGCGATCAGGGCGACCAGGCCGCCGCGCTTCTTGCGCGGGCCGCCGGGGCCGCCGGGGTAGTCGGCCGGGTAGCCGAGCGGTCCGGCCGGGCCGCCCGGGTAGCCCGCGCCGCCGCCGGCGTCGTGGGCGGCGCCCCAGCCGCCGAGCGGCTGGCCGGCGCCGAACGGGTGGTGGCCGGGCGCGGGGTGCGCGGCGGGCGCGCCGAGGGCGGCCGGGGTGCCGTACGGGTCGTGCGGGCCGGCGGCGGGGACGCCGTGGGCCGGGGTGGCGTACGGGTTGGCACCCGGCGGCAGGGCCGGGCTCTCGGCGACGGGTGCGACGGGTGCCGTCGGCGCGGCCGGGACCGGCGGTGCCGGCGGCAGGACCGGCGGCGGCGCGTCGATGTAGCCGGTGGCGGCGTCGACCGGGGCGGCCGGCGCGTCGGCGACCGGCACGGCCGGGGCCTGCGCGGGCGCCTCCGGCGCGGGGACCTTGGTGAAGGCCACCGTGGGCTGGTACCCGCCCTCGGCCGGAACACCGTCGGCCGCCACGCCCTCCGTCGGCGCGGCCTCGGCCGGTGCGGCCTCGGCGGCCGGAGCGGCCCCGGGCTCGGGGACCCGGCCGAAGGCCAGTGTCGGCTGGTGCCCGCCCGAGGCGTGGCCGTCGGAAGCGGGAACAGCCGCCGCCTGGCCGCCCGAGGGCTGCTCCCCCTGCGGCCCGGTGGGCCCAACCTCGCGCTCGGTGCTCACGAACGACCTCCATAGCTGACAGAACCAAGGACCATAGTTTTTCGTACTGCCGATTCGTTTGCCGTAAGGACCCCTCTGAATAACTCATAAGAATCCTTAGCCGCCGCCGACAGCCGGGCCGCCGACCAGGCTGTCCTGCGCCGACGACCGGGCCCACGACCGAGCCGACGGGCAACACGACCGAGCCGACGGGCAAGTCGACGGCCGAACCGGCGACCGGCCGGCGACCGGAGGCTCCCCCACCTCCGCCGGGCGTCCCGCGATGCGGGCCGCACACCCCGTGGCCTTGGCGTTCACCCCCGGGCCGGTTAGCCTGTCGCTCACAACTGACACGCGGGAGCTTGGACCGTCCAGGCTGAGAGTGCGCTGGTCGACCGTACGCCACGGGATCGTGGGCGGACCGTCGAGGGGGCGCAGACCGCCGGAACCTGTCCGGGTAATGCCGGCGTAGGGAGTATCGGCCATGTCGCCTGCTTCGCCATCCTCTTCTTCGGGCGCGCCCGCGTCCAAGGGTTTCCCCGAACCGTCCCCGGCCGCTCACGGCGGTGACGGCGGTGACGGCGGTCACGCGGACCCCACCGGCACGGCGACCGCCGTCCTGGACCGCCCCGAGCGTGCCGAGGCGCCGCTCGTGCTGGACACCGAGCCGCCGCGCACGCTGCGCTTCCGGGACCACTTCGCGCTCTGGATGAACCTGGGCGTCAGCCTGATCGGCTTCTCCACCGCCGCGACCGTGCTCGGCGCCAAGGGCAGCGAGCTGTCGCTGGCCGCCGCGGTGACCGCGATCGTGGCCGGCACCGTGGTCGGCACCGCGATGCTCGGCGTGGCCGCGCTGATCGGGGCCCGTACCGGCGCGCCCGCGATGGCGAACCTGCGCGGGCTGTTCGGCACCCGGCTGTCGTACGTCCCGACGGTGCTGAACATCGTCCAGTGCGTCGGCTGGGGCGTGTTCGAGCTGCTGACGATCGCGGCGGGCGCGCAGACCGTCGCCCACACCGACGGCTACCGCTGGCTGTTCGTGCTCCTGGCGGGCGCGCTGACCACCGCGCTGACCATCTGGCCGCTGGGCTCGATCGCGGTGCTGCGCCGCTTCGTGGCCGGTGCGGTCGCCGTCGCGATGGTGTACTTCACCGTCCAGCTGGGCCGCCAGGGGGTGCCCGACCCGGGCGCCGGCAACTGGCACGGCTTCCTGGGCGCCACCGACGCGATGATCGCGGTGTCGATCTCCTTCGTCCCGCTGGCCGCCGACTACACCCGGCACTCGCGCACCGCGCGCTCGGCGTTCTGGGGCAGCTTCTCCGGCTACACGATCGCCCAGGTCTGGTGCTACGTGCTCGGCCTGATGGCCCTGCTGCAGTCCGACGGCGACCCGAACAGGATCTTCGACTCCTTCCTCGGCGTCTGGGCCGGCTGGCTGTTCCTGCTGGTGCTGGTGCTGCGCGAGACGGACCAGTCCTTCGCCAACGTGTACTCGACCGCGATGTCGGTGCAGAACCTGCTGCCGAAGGTGGACCGCCGGGTGCTGACCGGCGGGATCGGCCTGCTGATCACCGTGCTGGCGCTGCAGATCGACAAGTTCACCGACACCTACACCAACTTCCTCGGCCTGATCGGCTCGGTCTTCGTGCCGCTGCTCGCGGTGCTGGCGGTGGACTACTTCTTCGGCGCCGGCCGGTACGGCTGGAACCTCTCCGCCGACGCGCCCTCGCGCCGCCTGATGCTGCTGCCGTGGGTGCTGGGCTTCGCGGTCTACCAGTTCATCGCGCCGACCGCGGTGGCCGGCTGGTGGACGGACTTCTGGACCTCCGCCCAGGACGCCCTGCACTTCACCCCGCAGGAGTGGACGTCCGCCTCGCTGTTCGCCTTCCTGGTGCCCGCGCTGGTCACCTGGGCGCTCACCCCGCTGACCCGCAGGGCGGCGCCGAGCTGACCGACCGGCACCGAAGACGGCCCCGCGGATTGGGGCCGTCTTCGCCTGCGCGTCACTTCCGCCGCCTATCGTGGGGCCCGTGACCAGCACAGACCCGTCCTCGACGGCGGCGCGCAGCACGCCGCCCGTCCAGGTGATCGCCCACCGCGGTTCCTCGCACGCCCTGCCCGAGCACACCCTGGCGGCGTACCGGCGCGCGCTCGACGAGGGCGCGGACGCGGTCGAGTGCGACGTCCGGCTGACCGCCGACGGCGAGCTGGTCTGCGTGCACGACCGCCGGATCGGCCGGGTCTCCAACGGCCAGGGCACCGTCTCGGCGATGACGCTGGCCGAGCTGGAGGCGTACGACTTCGGCGCCTGGAAGACCGGCCGCCCCAGCACCGACCCCGAGCTGCGCGGAGTGCTGCGGCTGGAGCGGCTGCTGGAGCTGGTGGTGGACTGCGGCCGCCCGGTGGACCTGGCGATCGAGACCAAGCACCCGGTGCGCTACCGCGGCCGGGTGGAGGCCGAACTGCTGCGGACGCTCGAACGCTTCAAGATCGGCGCGAGCCGGGAGGGCGAGCGCCCCTCGGCCCGGATCATGAGCTTCTCCTCGGTGGGGCTGGACCGGGTGGCGGCCTCGGCGCCGGAGTACCGGCGGGTGTTCCTGTTCGAACGGACCCTGCCGCTGGTCGGCCGGCTGCGCCCGGGCTCCCCGCTGCCCGGCGGGGCGCGGATCGCCGGACCGGGCATCGACCTGGTGCGGGCCCGCCCGCAGCTGGTGACGCGGCTGCGCGAGCTGGGGCACGAGGTGCACGTGTGGACCGTGGACGAACCGGCCGACGTGGAACTGTGCCTGGAGCTCGGGGTGTCCGCGATCATCACCAACCGGCCCGCCGAGGTCCTGGCGCAGCTCGGCCGGTGATCCGGCGTCGGACGGCGGGCCGCCCGCAAATCCACCCGCAAAGCCCGGACACAACCTGATCGTTCTGGTCGGCAGTCAAACCTTCCGGGCCCGTTATTGCCGGAATTCATGCGCCGGGGCGACGCACGGTGAGCACGGAATGACCTCAGGTCCACCCTCGGTCGCAATCGCTTGAAATGTCCTCGCGGGATCGTCCGGCGGTCGTTTCCGACGCATTACCAAGGGGCATCTCTCCCTCGGCATACGCTGAAGGAGGTCCGGGGGTGGCGTTGATGGTGGCGCGTGAAGTGCCGACTTCATCGACCATGGCAGTGCCGCACGGCCCGGCGAGTGTCGGGGTCGCACGGCGCCGACTGCGTCGAGATCTGGGTGACCGGGAGATACCGGAGCCGGTCATCGATGATGCCGTACTGATCCTTTCCGAACTGCTGAGCAACGCCTGCCGGTACGCCCGTCCGCTCGGCCCGCTGCGGGCCCTGGGGCGCGGCGCCCGGGCCGAGGTGGTGGACCAGCTACTGGTCGGCGTCCCCTCCGGGGCACATTCCGCCACGGGCGGCCGGGAGCGCGACGAGCACGGGAGCGGAACGGACGGCGGCGTGCTGGTCCGCTGGCAGCTGCACGCCGACGGCGTGCTCACCCTGGAGGTCACCGACGGCGGCGCGACCACCCGGCCGCTGCCCGCCGGCCCCTCGCTGACCTCGCGCGGCGGTCGCGGACTGAACATCGTCGACCAGCTGGCCAGCGACTGGGGCGTGCGCGACGCGCCCGGCGAGGTGACGGTCTGGGCGGCGCTGCCCGCCCGGGCCCGGCACGCCCGGCGCACCGGTGGTGACGCCCGCAGCGCCTGAACCGACGCGCGCTCCCCGCCCGTCCGCCCGGCGTGTGCCCGCGCGCCGGGGGAACGTCAGTAGGCTGCCCGGAGCAAAGGACCACCGTTCCCGGGAGAGCCGCACCATGGGCAAGAAGGCCGCCAAGAAGGCGCCGCAGCGTCAGTCCACCACCGCCGTCGCGGGCGAGGTCCCCGTGGTGGGGGCCCGCGAGAACTGCCCCTGCGGTTCGGGCCGCCGGTACAAGGCCTGTCACGGCCGGGAGGCCTCGCACGCGGTGCAGGAGCTGGTGCACCGCCCGTTCGAGGGCCTGGCGGGCGAGGCCGACTGGGTCGCGCTGCGCGAGCTGGTGCCCGCCGCCACGGTGCCGCTGACGCTGGCCGCCGGGGTGGCCGAGGGCGCCACCGGCGAGGTCCCGTCGGTGACCCTGGCCACCGTGCTGCCGCTGGCCTGGCCGGCCCTGCGCCGCCAGGACGGCTCCATCCTGCTCGGCCTGCAGACCCAGTCCTCCTCCGGCGACCTCAGCCGCGACCTCGCGGACGCCCTGGAGCTGGCGCTGGCCACCGAGCCGGGCAACCCGGTGCCGTCCCGCCGGACCGAGGCGGGCGGGCGCCGGCTCCAGGACCTGCTGGACGTCACCGCCGCGTTCACGCCCGCCGTGCACACCGGCTTCGAGTTCTGGCTGGAGGACGCCGAGACCGCGACCGGCGAGGTCGCCGCCTCCCTGGAGCGCGCCAACGCCTCGGCCATCCCGACCGAGAAGCTGGCGAGCGCCGACGCCGCCTACTGGTGCGGCACCCCCGACAAGAACCACCTGCGCTGGGTGATGACCGTGCCCGAGGAGCGGCTGCTGGACGCGCTGGCCCGGCTCAGCGCCGCCGACCGGTCCTCGCTCGGCCCGGACACCCGCCTGGTCGGCTCGTTCCGCGCGCACGGCCTGACCGTCCCGGTCTGGGACCTCCCGCTCGCCATGACCGCCGCCGACTGCGAGAAGCCGGCCGCCGAGTTCGCCGAGCGGCTGGCCTCGGTGCTCGCCGACGAGACCCCGTTGACCGCCGAGGAGCGGCGTGCCCGCGCGAACCTGGTGAACCGTCAGGTCACCTTGAACTAAAGCGCCCGGGATCCGGGTGATACGCGTCACATTGTCGCCATGGAGCCGCAATTTCCGGGCGGGCAGGGCGTCTTGGAAATTGGCGCGGGCGCGGATCCTTGTTACTGTCTAAAGAGTCCGGCCGCTGGTGCATCCCCCGTCGCCAGCGGCCGGATCTTTTGTTTTCCGCAGGGCCCCGACGAGCGGCCCGGGAACGGACCGGCGGATCAGTACGCCGAGCGACCGCTGTCCAGTCGGACCGTCGCCTCCACCAACTCGCCCAGCAGCGGCCCGACCTGCGGCAGCCACACCCCGCCGTCGGCGTCCGGGCGCGGGGCCAGCACCCAGCGCACCCGGCCGGCCGCTCCGCCGGGCGGCAGCGGCAGGAAGCCGTCCACCCCGTGATAGCGCAACGAGCCCGGCACCCAAGGGAGTTGGGAGAGCATCTCGCCGAGCGCGTCCAGCGAGTACGGGGCCACCAGCAGCGCGTACCGGCCCGGCATCGCCAGCACCGGACCGAGCGGCAGCCGCAGCGCGCCCAGGTAGACCAGCGCCCGGGCGCCGGCCGCCGCCGGCAGGCTGACCGCCGAGACCACCGAACCGGTGGCGGCCAGCACCGGAGCGTCCGGGCTCTGCCGCTCCCACCACCAGCGCACCATCCGGGCGTCCGTGGTGGCGGCCAGCAGCGACGGGTCGTGCGGGTGCGCGCCCGGCACGGCGCAGTCCTGGTCGCCGCAGGAGCACTGACCGCCGCGCAGGACCGCCCCGGGCACCACGGGCCAGCGGTGGTCGACGGCGGCCGTCAGGGCCGCGGCGAGCCGGGCAGGGCGCTGACGTGCGACGTCGTCCTGGACGGGGTGGTGGGGAGTGGCGGGCGGACACGGATCTTTCGGGTTCTCACGCATGGCGCTCGTTCCTTTCCCTGACCGCTCGGTTCGCTCCGGCCCGTCGGCACCGCCGGGACTCGTCACGCGGACCCGCGGTGGCACGGCCCCGGCGGCGCGAAGGGGGGCGGGCGGCATGGCGGGCGGCGCGGCGACGACGTGGATCACGGTGTGGAGCACGACATGAGAAGGGCCGCGCACTGGAACAGCCCCTGGAACGAGAATCCCGTATGCGACCGGATGGACGCCGCCCGGGCGCGCTTGGTTCCACCGTACGAGTGAGAGACTTCCGGCCAGCCCGGGTCCCGGGCGGCGCGGGCATACGATCCGGACGGCCGCCGGGTCCGTCCCCTCCGTTCTGCCCGCTCCCGGTCCCCTCCATTCCTCCCGACCGGACCAGCGCGTGCCCAGGCCGTACGCGCCCCCCGACCGGGTCTCGCGGATGTGGAACAGGCCACCGCGTCGTCCTGGATCTGGACATGCCCCAAATGGCCTGTGTAGAAGTGGTGGCATTGCTGTCGATCAATGACGAGTAGTAGCGAATCGAGGCGAAACGCGCCCTTTGGCCGTCATCGCTCCACACCGGCCGTACCTGGGGGTTCCGCATGGCACGTAGCACGTCAGGAGTGGCGGCATGACCGAGTCCCACCCGTCGTCGTCGACACCCTCCGAGCCGGGCGAACCCGGCAGCGCCGGCGGGCTGACCGTCCTCGACCCACCGGGCTTCCCCGGCCCCGCCGACGCGCAGGACGGCACGGCGGACGTCCGCACGGCCCCGGCCGCCGGGGTGCAGGACCGTTTGGCCGGACGACTGTCCGATTTCGCCAGCCTGCACCGGCACACCGAACAGCTCGCCCGAGCCCGCGGCCTCGACGCCACCCTGGACACCGTCCTCGCCTCCGGCGCCGCCCTGCTCGGGGCCCGCCGCGGCGTCCTGGTCACCCGGATGCCCGGCGGCCGGCCCGGCCAGCCCGTCGGCCTCGGCCTCGACCGCGCCAGCCTCGGCGCGCTGGAGACCGTCCCGCCCGAGCAGAGCCTGCTCGCCAGGCTGCTGCGCGAACAGGACCGGCCCGAACGGCTGCACTCCCCCGACCTCGCCGAGGACCCGGCCACCGGCGCCCGGCTGCGCGAACTCGCCACCCAGCTCGGCCTCGGCGGCTGCTACGGCCTGCCGCTCGCCACCGAGGAGGACGGCCCGCTCGCCGCCGCCCTCTGGTTCTACGACGAGCCCGCCGAACCCACCGAGCGCCAGCGCGCGCTCGCCCACCGCTACGCCGGGATCGCCGCCCCGCTGCTCGCCAAACAGCTGGAGGCGGACAAGGTCCGGCGCACCACCGAGGCGCTGCGCCGCGGCCTGCTGCCCGACCGGCTCCCCCAGCCCGCCGGCCTGCGGCTGGCCGCCCGGATCCTCCCGGCCGGCCTGGACCGCTCCTGCGGCAGCGACTGGTACGACGCCATCCCGCTGCCGGACGGCACCGTCGGCCTCACCGTCGGCTCCGTCTCCGGCGACGGCCCCGGCGCGGGCCCCGGCTCCGCCCCCGGCGCGGCCGCCGCGATGGGCAGGATCCGGGCCGCGCTGCGCGCCTACGCCGTCCTGGAGGGCGAGGACCCGGTGTCCGTCCTCGGCGACCTGGAACTGCTGCTCAAGACCACCGAACCGGCCCGCACCGCCACCGCCGTCTACGCCTGGGTGGAACCCGAGGAGCGCCGGATCACCCTGGCCGGCGCCGGCCACTGCCCGCCCGTCCTGGTCGGCCGGCACGGCGCCGAGTTCGTGGAGACCTCGCTCTCCGCCCCGCTCGGCATGCTGACCTGCTGGGAGGCCCCCGGCGTCGAGCTCACCGCCGACCGCGGCGACACCCTGCTGCTCTACACCGAGGGGCTGGCCCGCCGCTGCGGCCCGACCCTGCACGCCGGCCAGGCCAACCTGCGCCGGGCCGCCGCCGACGCCCCGCGCGACGTGCGGATCGACCCGGACCGGCTCTGCGCCCACCTGCTGGCCGTCTGCCCCGACCCCGGGCCCGGACCGGCCACCGACGACCTGCTGCTGCTCGCGGCCCGCTTCGAATAGCCGCCCCGAACAGTCGTCCCGACCCCGAACGGGCGAGCGGCCGGGCGTCCGTACCATGGACGCACGGCCGCCCGCGCCTGTCGCGATCCGACACTCCCCCGAGGGGCGGCGGTACCACCCCAAGGAGGCGTTACACGTGACCGAGGACCGCACGCCCGCAGTGGCCGAGAACCCCGAAGCCGACGGCGGCGACGAGCCGCAGCAGTTCAAGGGCCGCAAGAACGGCCTGTACGGCGAGGTCTCCGACGAGCTGGCCGCCTCGATGAAGACCGGCTGGGCCGACACCGACCTGCACGGCCTCGTCCCGGTCGCCCAGGCCCCGTACGCGGCCGAGCGCCGCGCCCGGCTCTCCGCCGCCTACCCCGGCGAGCGGCTGGTCGTCCCGGCCGGCAACCTGCGGGTGCGTTCCAACGACACCGACTACAGCTTCCGCGCCGCCAGCGAGTACGTGCACCTCACCGGTGACCAGACCGAGGACGCCGTGCTCGTCGCCGAGCCCACCGGCGACGCCGGCCACGAGTTCGCCCTCTACCTGCTGCCCCGCTCCGACCGCGAGAACGGCGAGTTCTGGCTGGACGGCTACGGGGAGCTGTGGGTCGGCCGCCGCAACAGCCTGGGCGAGCAGGAGCAGCTGCTCGGCCTGCCGGCGCGCGACGTGCGCAAGGCCGCCGAGGAACTGGCCGGGCGCGCCAAGGACTCCTCGGTGCCCACCCGGATCGTCCGCGGCTACGACGCCGGCCTGGAGGACACCCTGGCCGACGTGCTGGACGCCGACCGGGACGCCGAGTTCAAGGAGTTCCTGAGCGGCCTGCGCCTGGTCAAGGACGAGTGGGAGGTCGGCGAGCTGCGCGCCGCCTGCGACGCCACCGTCAAGGGCTTCACCGACGTGGTCCGCGAGCTCGGCCAGGCCGTCGCCACCTCCGAGCGCTGGATCGAGGGCACCTTCTGGCGCCGCGCCCGGGTCGAGGGCAACGACGTCGGCTACGGCACCATCGCCGCCGCCGGCCCGCACGCCACCACCCTGCACTGGGTCCGCAACGACGGCGACGTCCGCCCCGGCGAGCTGCTGCTGCTGGACGCCGGCGTCGAGACCCACACCCTCTACACCGCCGACGTCACCCGCACCCTGCCGATCGACGGCCGCTTCAACGAGCTCCAGCGCAAGATCTACGACGCCGTGTACGACGCCCAGGAGGCGGGCATCGCCGCGGTGAAGCCCGGCGCCCGCTTCCGCGACTTCCACGACGCCTCGCAGCGCGTGCTCGCCGAGCGCCTGCTCGCCTGGGGCCTGCTGGACGCCTCGGCCCACGACGTCGAGAAGGTCCTGGAGCTGGGCCTCCAGCGCCGCTGGACCCTGCACGGCACCGGCCACATGCTCGGCCTCGACGTCCACGACTGCGCCCACTCGCGCCGCGAGGAGCACGCCGACGCGCTGCTGGTGCCCGGCATGGTCCTCACCGTCGAGCCCGGCCTGTACTTCCAGCAGGACGACCTGACCGTGCCGCAGGAGTACCGCGGCATCGGCGTCCGGATCGAGGACGACATCCTGGTCACCGCCGACGGCAACGAGAACCTCTCGGCCGGCCTGCCGCGCCGCGCCGACGAGGTCGAGGCCTGGATGGCCTCGCTGGCCTGAGCCACGCACCGAGGGCCCGGCCTCCCCGTGGTGGGGAGGCCGGGCCCTCGTGTCACTTGGTGACCTTGACGGAGATCTTCTTCTCGCCGAGCACGGTCAGCTTGCTTCCGTTGTACGGAAGCGTCACCTGCGCCGAGACCGGCATGTCCCCCGGGCCGTTCCCGGCGCCCAGGGTCAGCCGGTAGGTGACCTTCCGGCTCTGCCCCGGGGCCAGGGAGAAGAGCGACGCCTGGTCCGCGATCGCGTAGCCCATGTCGCTGCCCGGCCCCATCGGCCCCGGCTTCCAGGTGTCGCCGTCCTGACGCTCCAGCTTGCCGTCGTTGGGCGTCTGCACGACCTGCACCGGCGGCGACCCCGGGTAGGGCTCCGTGACGACCAGCGGCTGCAACTTTCCGTAGGTGTTCTGGCTGGTGTTCCGGAAGGTCACCGAGAAGGTGACGACCGAACTCCCCGCCGTCAGCTGCTGACCGGCCGCCAGGCCGTCGAAGGAGACCGCGATGTCGTTCCGGTTGGCCTCCGTGGGCGGCGCCTGGCGGCCGCTCAGGTCGAGGGTGTTGACGATCGTCATCAGTCCGGGCTGGTAGTCGGCCTTGAGGCCGATCGCCGAGACGGACACGAAGTCCTTCGGCAGGGCCCACATCTGGGCCGTGAAGGCGTCGCCGCCGCAGTTGATCTGCCACTGCGACTTGCGTGCGGCGCGGCCTGCCACGGTGGGTGTGCTCTTGGTCGGCCCGGCACTGTCGATCCCTCCGCTCCTGTCGAGCGTGGGGGAGTAGGACCACGCCGGGCACCAGGGCTGCGTGGTCCAACCGCTGTCGGAATCCAGGTCGGACAGTCTCGGCCAGGTGTACGACTCCTGGTCCAGGACCGTCAGAAGCACGCCGTGCGGCAGGCAGTCACCGGCCGACGCGTCCTGCGGAGCACTCGGGCTCAGGATGCAGAGGCTGTTGGCGGCAGGATCCGGATTGACGGCCCGCCAGCCCGGCGGGATCTTGAACCTGGCGCCCCGGAAGGGGTACGTCGTCCCGGCCGGCGCGGTGGTGGCGGGGGTGGTGGGCGGCGCCGTCGTCCGGGTGCCGGCCGACGTCGGGTCGGAGAGGGGGGCACCGGTCCCCGGGTCGGCGGCGGGGCTGCCGGTGTCCGGCGAGGTGGCCGTGGGGGTCGGGGCGGCGGTCGGCTCGGGGGTCGGGCTCGGCGAGGTCGTCATGGTGGCGGCCGGCGGGGGGACGTCCTTCTTGGCCAGCGGATCGCCGTGGAAGGTGAGCAGGCCGATCGCCAGCGAGGCGGCCAGCGCGAAGACCGGCACGGCCGTCAGGTAGACCGGGCGCAGTCGCCGCACCCGGCCGCGCGGCGGTTGCGCCGGGCGCAGGTCGCGCGCGGTGATCAGCGAGGCGCGGGCGCTCATCGCCTCGCGCAGCAGCCGTTCGGTCGCCGTCTCGGCCGGCCCGTCACCGTCTCGGCCTCCGCTCTCGCGGCCGGGGAGCTTGTCGGTCATCGAACCTTCTCCAGATGCTTTTCCAAGGCGTCCAGGGCCCGGCTGGCGGTGGACTTCACGGCGCCCCGGGACAGCCCCAGGGTCTCGGCGATCTGCGCCTCCGACTGGTCGGACCAGTAGCGCAGCACCAGCACCTCGCGCTGGCGGGAGGTCAGCTCCTGCATGGCCGCGAGCACCCGTCGGTGCTCGTCGTTGAGCACCGCGTGGTCCTCCGCGGAGGCGGCGTCCGGCTCGTGCGGCGGGACGTACTCGCGGGCGGTCTTCCGGCGGCGCAGCATCGACCGGGCGCCGTTGACCACCGCGGTGCGCAGGTAGCCGAGCGCGTTGTCCAGGTCGTCCAGGTGCTCGCCGTACCGCTGGTAGAGCTGGGTGAAGGCCTCCTGGACGACGTCCTCGGCCAGGTCCTGGTGGTCGACCAGGAGGACGGCCATCCGCACCAGGCCCAGCCGGTGGGCGTGGTACAGGTCGGTCAGGGTGGGCCGGTCCTCCGTGGGCTTGCGCCCGCCGCGCAGCAGCCGGAAGCCGGAGCGGCGCTGCGCCGCCTGCTCGTCGCCCGGGCCGGCGGGCACCTCGCCGGACTCCTGCGCGCCGAACAGCACGGCGACCACTCCGCGAACGGAGAAACCGCGCCCCCTCGTCGGCCCGGCGATCGGCCCGATGGCCATGGACATGCGCGTTTCCGCTTTCCCCCGGGACGGTGGCGGCTCTCGCCGGACCGTCAGGACTCCTGATCAAGATCGTGATCGGGGAGATCCTGACAGCCGCGCTCGGCCCGCCTCTCTCCGCCCCCGTACCAATGGACGTGTGACCGGGGTGGAGGTTGCAGGTGGATCCGAGGAAGATTTCCGACCGGCCGGAACGGCTACACTCACCGCCATCCCGCCACCCGTCAGCAGGGGGTCCGCATGACCGAGCAGCACGTCGAGGGCCCGGTCGGCACCGGGCCGGGCCCGGTGCCCGTCGCCATCGGCCCCCGCCCGGAACCGGTGCACCACGTCGCGGTGTACGCCTTCGCGGGCATGGCGCCGTTCGAGCTCGGCGTGGTGGTGGAGGTGTTCGGACTGGCCCGGCCCGAACTGGGCGGCCTGCTGGCAGCGCCCTGGTACGGGCTGAAGGTGTGCGCGGACCGGCCCGGGACGGCGCTGGACGCGGTGGGCGGGTTCGCGCTGACCGCCCGGCACGGGCTGGACGACCTGGCCGCGGCCGACACGGTGGTGGTCCCCGGGGTGCCGAACGCGTTCGGCGGCACGGTCTCCCCCGGGCTGGTCGCCGCGCTGCGGACGGCGCACGAGCGCGGCGCCCGGATCGTCTCGATCTGCTCGGGCGCCTTCGCGCTGGCCGCCGCCGGACTGCTCGACGGGCGGGAGGCGACCACCCACTGGCGGTACGCCGACCTGCTCCAGCAGCGCCACCCGGACGTGCTGGTCAACCCGGACGTGCTGTACGTCGACAACGGGAACGTGCTCACCAGCGCGGGCAGCGCCGCCGGGATCGACCTCTGCCTGCACCTGGTCCGCCGCGACCACGGCGCCAAGGTGGCCAACAGCGTGGCCCGCCGCTTCGTGGTGGCGCCGCACCGGGACGGCGGGCAGGCCCAGTTCATCGAGGCCGCCGTCCGCCCGGTCGAGGACGAGGACGACGGGGTCGCCCGCAGCATGCAGTGGGCGATGGGCCACCTCGCGTCCCCGCTGACCATCTCGCTGCTGGCCCGCGCCGCCCGGATGTCGGACCGCTCGTACCTGCGGCACTTCACGGCCCGCAACGGCACCAGCCCGATGCGCTGGGTCGTCACCCAGCGCATCGCGGCCAGCCTGCCGTTGCTGGAGTCACCGGAGGGGACGGTCGAGGAGATCGCGGCGGCGGTCGGCTTCGAGAGCGCCGCGACCTTCCGCCACCACTTCGGCCGGGTGATGCGCACCTCCCCGACCGCCTACCGGCGCTCCTTCGGGCGCGGGGTCGCGTAGCCCCCTCGGCCACGCGGCCCGGTCTCCGGCTTCCGGTTTCCGGTCTCCGGCTTCCGGTCTCCGCCTGTGGCTACGCCTGCTCGTGCCGGTCCGCGTTGGCGAGGATGGCGTCGTGCAGCCACTGCGCCAGGCCCGGGGCGAGGTCCTCGTAGGTGGTGGTCCACCGCGGGTCCGAGACGTACAGCCCGGCCAGGCCGCGGTGGATGGTGAACGTGCAGTCGTAGAAGTTCTGGCAGATGTGCTGCCGGTGCGCCTCGGCGAGGTCCGTGGCGACGGTGCCGTCGGCGGGTTCACCGGCGGTGAGCGCCTCGACCAGGCGGGTGTTGAGGGCGGCCATCTCCGCCTGGATCCGCTGCCAGTCGGCCTTGTCGTAGCCGCCGGTGCGGCGCTGCGACTCGGCCCAGGCCGCGGTGTCGCCCCAGCGCTGTTCGGCCTCCTGCTCCCACTCCTCCCGGTAGCCCTCGCCGAAGATCTCGAACTTCTCCTCCGGGCTCAGCTGAATGCCCATTCTTCGTGCCTCCATGGCGTGTTCGACGGCCGTGGCGAGGTCCTGGAGGTGCCTGATCCGGTCGGTCAGCAGCCGGTGCTGCCGACGGAGGTGCTCGCTCGGACTGACCGAGTCGTCGTCCAGGATCGCCGCGATCTCTTCCAGGGGGAACCCGAGTTCGCGGTAGAAGAGGATCTGCTGCAACCGGTCGAGATCGGCGTCCTGGTAGCGGCGGTAGCCGGTCCGGGTGCGGTCCGCGGGGGACAACAGGCCGATCTCGTCGTAGTGGTGCAGGGTGCGGACGGTCACCTTGGCGATCTTGGCCACGGCTCCGACCGAGTAGCCCTCGCTGCTCATCCGGGTTCTCCCTTCGTGCTGACCACCAGCCTCCGCTCTCACGCCGCGTGAGGGTCAAGCCGTCCTCGGGAGGGAGGGCCCCGGCGCCGTGCCTGCGCCCGCGCTGGGGACCGTGCCGGTGCCGGTGCCCGTCAGGCTCCGGTGCCGGTCAGGACGCGCTCGCGCCGCCGGGAGGAACGGCGCCGCCCCTCGCCGTCCGCCGGGGTCCGCGGGCGGCGCGTCTGCTGGGTGGGCCAGAACAGCACGTACGCGGCGGAGACCACCACGAAGGCCAGCCGGACGAAGCCGCGGCCCGCGTCGGACGGGATGAACAGCGTCCCGCCGTACAGCGCGGCCAGCGCTATCCAGCTCCACCACGGGACGAGCCGCTTCTGCCCGACCGCGTCCCAGAGCAGGGTGCCGAGCAGGATCGAGGCCGTGTAGTAGGTGTACACGCTCGGGTCGAGCAGGATCCGGGCGTCCGCGCCGAGCAGCACCACGGCCGGCCAGCGGCCGCGCCAGACCGCGATGGTGCCGAGGCCGAGGCCGAGGGCGAACTGGGTCGGGCGGTCCCACCAGGGGGTGGCCGGGTCGGTCACCCCGAACCAGCGCAGTGCGGAGGCCGGCTGGTTGGGGATGGTGAACTTGGCGGCGGCCAGGGTGTCCAGATTGCCCAGGTAGAACGGCAGCCAGGCGACCGCCACCAGTCCGACGAACCAGAGCGCGCTGCGCAGCCAGGCGGGCCTGGGCAGCGCCAGGATCAGCGGGGCGAAGGCGATCGCCCACGGCTTGGAGTCCACCGCCAGCGCCAGGTAGACACCGACCATGGTGGGTTTGCCCCGGGCCAGGGCGTGCACGGCGAGGGTGGTGAAGAACAGCGCCAGGACGTCGTCCAGGTGCGCGAAGCGGACCGAGACCTCGACCCACATCGGGATGAACGCCAGCCCGGCGATCAGCAGGCGCTGCTGGAGCCGGCGGTGGTTGGTGCCGGTGCCCAGGTAGTACAGGGCGGCGGTGCGACCGATCAGGACCAGCATCACCAGGCCGAGCCCGGACATCGCCGCCTCGGCGATCAGCTGGCCGGTGTGGGCCGAGAACGGAGCCGTGAGCCGGGCCACGGCCAGGCTGACCGGGCCGATCTGCAGCTCCGGGTGGTGGGCGTAGAGCGCCAGCCCGCCGTCCGGGTGGTCGCTGAAGAGCAGCTGCTCGCCCTGGCGCAGGTAGTGCCAGGAGAAGCCGCCGCTGGGCTCGACCAGGAAGAACCAGAGCACCGTCCAGGCCACCAGCAGAACGTGGTGTCTGCGCAGCGGCAGCCCCGCGATCCGCCCGGTCGCCGACTCGTAGTCGGTGGCCGCCCGTGCCGTGCGTGATGCCCGCACCTGTCCCTCTCCCCGCCGGTTCCGCCCCCCTCCGGCCGGACATCCTATGTGACGGAGGTGTCCCGCCCGCGCCGCCCGGAGGTCCGTCGAACGGACGGCCGGGCGGCGCGGGCGGCTGTCAGGCGGGTGCCGCCTCGGTGCAGCGGCTGGAGCGTGCCTTGCGGCCGCGGTCAGCCCTGCTGGGCCGACTTGCGGCGGCGCAGCACCACGAGGGTGCCGACACCGGCGAGCAGCACGGCGCCGCCGGCCGCGGCGATGGCGGTGGTGTCGTCACCGCCACCGGTCTGGGCCAGGGCCTTGTCGCCGTTGTCGGCGGCGGCCTTGGCCTTGGTGACGGCGGCCGGGGTGAGCGGCGGCGGGGTGAGGGTCGGGACGGCCACCGGGAAGTCGATCGGGCCGGCGGTGTCGCCGTTGCCGTCGGCCGGGGCCGGGGCGGAGGTCGACGCGGAGGCGGAGCCGGACGGCGCGCCCGTGGTCGGGGTGGTCGGCGGGACCGAGGGCGACGGCGTGGTCGGCTCGGCGCTCGGGGTGGCCGAGGTGGAGGGGGTGGCCGAGGCGGAGGCGGTCGGCGACGTGCTCGCGGTCGCGGAGTGGGAGGCCGTCGGCGAGGTGGAGGCGGTCGGCGAGTGGGAGGCCGTCGGCGAGGTGCTCGCGGTCGGGCTGGGCTTGCCGGTGTGGGTCGGGCTGATGGTCGGGCTCGGCTTGCCGCCGCCGCCCGCCTTGATCACGAAGCCCGCACCGCGGACGCCGTCGCAGCTGAGGTGGCCCCCGTCGACCGGTGCGTGGGTCTCGTCGTCGAGCTCGGCGGAGAACACCACCGGGACGACGCCGGCCCGGCCGAGCGGCGCCTCCGAGGTGAAGGAGACCCGGACCTTGATCGAGAAGCTCTTGCCGCGGTTCACGACGAGCAGGTCGTCGTCGGTGGGGTTGCCGTCCTGGCCGAGGGCGCCGAGCAGGGTGAGGACGGACTTGTCCTTGTCCTCGCCGCCGTCGGCGGCGACCGAACCGGTCTGCCACTGGCCACCGGGCAGCTGGTACTGGACCTTGAGGTCCTTCGCCTTGAGCGAGCCCGCCTTGTTCTTGAACTTGAGCAGCGGGAGGAAGAGGAAGTCGTGCTTCGTCGAGTTGTCGATCTTGAAGGTGAAGTCGCGGGCGTCGCCGCCGGCGATGAAGGTGCCGGGCACGCCGTTCACCGAGAGGTCGAGGCTCTGGTGGGAGGCCTTGCCGGCCGCCTGGGCGGCGGCGGACGGGGAACCGGTGGTGCCGACGGCCATGGCGCCCTGGGCGCCGGACAGCACGAGCGAGGACGCGAGCGCGGCGACGCCGGCAAGGGCAAGACTGCGACGTATGGACAAGGGAGACCTCACGGAAGAGTCCGGGCGAGGCCCGGGGCGCGGCGGGGCGGGCGGCCGTGGACGCCTCTGACCCCTCGCGAAGCTTGAAAGTCCGACGGAGATTACCGAAGGATCCGGCCACTCCGGAAGGCGGGTGTCACGCTGGGGACCGCTCACGGGACGGGAGTGCCCGAATCGCCCAATTCCGTCCAGTGGTAAGGCTTTTGCGCTTTGCCGAAAGATGACCGGAGAGTGACGGGTACACGCCCGGGGGACCGTATCGCACCGCCTCGTGTGGCGTGAAGCGATCGGTCGTGTGAACGTCCGGCGAATGCCCGGGTGAATGTCCTGTGAGGGTCGGCGCCAACGCCTTGTGCGCGCCGGCGCGAACGCCCTGTGGACGTCCACGCGAACGCCCGCGTGAACGTCCGGGTGAACGTCCGGGTGAACGTCCGGGTGAGCGCCCGCCGGAACGGGCGCGCGGACTCAGCCCGCGAAGAAGGACTTGGCCGCGATCAGCGCCCGCTCGTCGCGCAGCACGTCCCCGGGGCGGGTGCCGTTGCCGAGCAGCGCGCCGCCCCAGCGCATCCCCATGTACTCGGCCGTCAGCCGGAGCGTGCCGATCAGCGGTTCGGCCTTGTCGTCCTCGGTGGCGAGGGCGGTGACGCCCCAGACGGTGCCGCCGCGCATCCGGGCGCGGAAGTCCGCCCCGGGCTGCCGGAGCCAGGACGACCAGTGGTCGAGGTAGAGCTTCGCGCTGGTCGGCAGCGAGTACCAGTACAGCGGTGCGACGAAGACCAGGTCGGTGGCCGCCAACGTGGCGTCCAGCAAAGTCCGTTCGTGACCGACCGGCTCGGGGTAGCGGCCGCCCCCGACGTGCCGCAGGTCCTCGAAGGGCGGCAGCGGGTGCTCGCTCAGCCGCAGCCAGCGCTGCTCCGACCCGGCCGGCAGGCTCGCCTCGGCGGCCAGCCGGGCGAGTTGCTCGGAGTTGCCGCCGGCGCGCGCACTGGCGTCGAGGAACAGGAAGGTGCGCGGCGCCTCGGCGCCCGTCGGCTGGTCTGCCATCGGAACTCCCCCGGTCGGTGGTGCGGATGGAGGTGCGAGCACCCCCCGCACCCCGGTTATTCCGCCTCCGGCGCGCGGGAGTTCGCCCGGGAGTCCGCTCAGGCGGGCAGGCCGGCCCGGCGCCGGGCGACGGCCGCGACCGCCGCCCAGTCCTTGTCCGCGTCACCGTGGGCCAGCGCGTCCAGGAAGGCGTCCCGCAGGATGCTGCCGAACGGGAGCGGGACGTTCCGCGCGGCCCCGGCCTCCAGGGCCAGGCCGACGTCCTTGAGGCCCAGCGGCAGCCTGAACCCGGCCGGCTCGTAGCGGCGTTCGGCCACCATCGCGCCGTAGCCGGAGTAGACCGGCCCCGGGAACAGCGTGCCGGAGAACATCTCGACCAGGTCGGTCGGCCGGACGCCGTGGGCCTCGGCCAGGCTGCACGCCTCGGCCATCGACTCGATCGCGCAGGCCAGCAGGAAGTTGGTGCTGATCTTGGCGGTGTTGGCCTGTCGCGGGCTCGCACCGAAGTGCCAGGTGCGCTCCCCCATCGCGGCGAACAGCGGCTCCGCGCGGGCCAGCAGCTCCGGCGCGCCGGCGGTCAGGATGTTCAACCGGCCGGCCGCCGCGACCGGCGGACGGCCGAGGACCGGGGCGGCCAGGTAGCCGATGCCGTGCTCGGTGTGCAGCGCCTCGGCGCGCTCGGCGAGCCCGACGGAGATGCTGGCCATGTTGACGTGCAGGGTCGTCGCGGCGCCCGCGAGCAGGGCGGGGTCGAGCAGCAGCCCTTCGACCGCCTCGTCGTTGGCGAGCATGGAGACCACGGTGTCGGCGGCGTACACCTCGGCGAGCGTGCCGGCCGCCTCGGCGCCCTCGGCCACCAGGGCGGCCACCGGCTCGGGCGAGCGGTTCCAGACCCGGACGGCGTGGCCGGCCCGCAGCAGGCTGCCGGCCATGCCCCGCCCCATCGCACCCAGCCCCACGAAGCCGATCGTCGCCCCGGCCATCACGCACTCCCGTCGCCGTCACCGTCACTGTCGCCGCACTGCGGATGACTGTACGTCAGGAGACGGTGGTCTCCGGCGCACTGGACGGACTCACGCGCAGGCGCGCTCCGGCAGCCGGACGCGGCCGCGCTCCAGTTCGGTGACCACCCGGTGGCTCAGCAGCTCGTACTGGGCCTGGAGCCGGCCGGGGCGGGCCGGGCGGGCGACCGGACGGCCGGGGCTGACCAGTTCGTCCGGCCCGAACTGCTCGCGGGTGAGGTCGATCTCGATGCCGGTGGCGAAGCGGTTCCACCAGTGCAGATCCGTCCGGATCCCGCCGACGTGCACCTCGCCCATCATCAGCTCGCCGCCGAGCAGGTCGTGCACCACCATCGCCGTCACCCCGCACTGGCCGCGGGCGGGATTGTCGGGACGCCAGTGGGCCAGATCCTCGGGCGCACAGGTGTCGACACCCCAGGAGGAGCGGATCGCACGTTCGATGTCGTTGAGGGTCCACGCCGTCATACCGGGAAGCCTGCCATGCACCACTGACAGCGGCACCGGCTTTTCAGAGGGCCACCCCGTGTTCTGCGGAGACCTTCTCGATCTTCACCCGAACGAGCAGTTCCCCCGGCACGCCGTTCCGGGCCCCGTACTGCTCCGCGACGTCCTCCCCCATGTACCGGGCGGCGATCCGGGTGGCCCAGGCGCGCACCTCGGCCAGGTCCTCGCTCAGCCGGGCGGTGCCCTGCACGAGGACGTACGCGAAGGGCGGCCGGTCGTCGTCCACGCAGATCATCACCCGGCCGTCGCGGGCCAGGGTGCGGCCCTTGACGGTGCCCGCACCGGTGTTGAAGACGAGCTCGTCGCCGTCCAGCAGGAACCAGACCGGCGCGACGTGCGGGCGGCCGTCGGCCCGGGTGGTGGCGAGCTTGGCGGTGCGGGTGCCCTCGGAGAGGAACGCCCGCCACTGGTCATCGGTCATCGTCGGCATACCGCACATCCTGGCCGGTCGGCCCGCCCCGCGCATCAGGGGACGGGCAACCGGCCGGGGGGTCACTTCGCCAGTGCGGCGACACCCGCCTGCGCGAACTGCTCGTCCAGGTCTCCGCTCGGCGCGCCCGCGACACCGATCGCCGCGACCGGGGCGCCCTTGGACTGCACCGGGGCGCCGCCGGCCAGGAACAGCGTGCCCGGGATGTCCTTGAGGGTCGGGGCCTGGGCCAGTCGCTTGGTCAGCTCCGAGGTCGGCGCGTTCCAGGAGACCGCCGTGAACGCCTTGCGCTGCGCCGACTCCGGGGACTGCGGGCCGGCGCCGTCGCCCTTGAGCAGCACCCGGGTGACGCCGTCCCGGTCGACGACCGCGACCGAGACGTGCTGCCCCGCCTTGGCCGCCGCGTCCAGGGTGGCCTGGGCGGCGCGGGTTGCGGCGTCGATGGTCAGGCCGGTGCTCTGGGCGAGGTTCCTGTTCTGGGTGTCGACCTTCACCGCGGCCGGCGCGGCCGGGGTCTCGGAGGTCTCGGCGCTGGCCGAGACGGCGCCCACGGTGGCGGCGAGCGCGGCGGCGGCGAGGGTGCCGGTCAGCACCCGGGTGCGCACGGAGATCTTCTTCATGGTCCAGCTCCTCAGCGGATCGGCGAACGGGATCGGGGCCGCCGGGCGGCAGGGGGTCCGCCCGGCTCCACCCCGATCCTCCGGCCGGGGCGGGGCCCGCCACATCGACGCTCCGGCGCGACCGCGCGGGCATGATGGAGGACAACCCCGTCAACCGATCGGCTGATGCGGGACCGGGCCGAACGGGCCACCATCGAGGGATCGGTGCAGGTCGGTGCGCCGGGCGCACCGAGCCCGCCGGGCACGCCGGGCACGCGGTCGAGGCGGCCGGTGCCCGTCCGGATGCCGATCGCCCGCCGGGGCGCCCAGGTGCCGATCGCCCGTCCAGCCAGGAGCCACCCGTGCAGCAGCCCCGCCCCGCCGCCGGTCACGACGCCGGCGACCCGGACGCGGGCCGCCTGGCGGTGCTGCTCGACTCCGCCTTCCTGCTGCTGCTCGCCGCCTCGCTCAGCCGCTACCTCACCCACCACCCCGGCAACCCCCGGATCCCCTGGGTGATCGGGCTGAGCATCGCCCTCGCCCTCGCCCAGCCGGCCGGCTCCTGGCTCGCGCACCGCCACCCGCCACCCGCGCCCGTGCCTGGAGCTGGGACTGAAGCCGCGCCCGGCAACCGGGTTCCGCGGCGGCGCCGGTGGCCGCTGGCCCTGGTGGTCGCGCTCTGGGCGGTGCTGGTGCTGCTCGCGCCGAGCTTCGCCTGGTGCGCCGTCCCGCTGATCTACACCGCGCTGCGCACGCTCCCCGCGCGGGCGGCGATCCCGCTCGTGGCGGCCCTGACGCTGCTGGTGGTGATCGCCGAACTCCGGCTGGCCGGCGGGGCGGACGCCACCCTCGTCCTGCTGCCGTTCGCGGTGGCCGCGCTCGCCACCGGCGTGTTCCTCTTCATGGACCGGCAGGACGCCCGGCAGCGCGCCCTGATCGCCGACCTGGTCCGCACCCGACGCGAACTCGCCGCCACCGAACGGCGGGAGGGCACCCACGCGGAGCGCGAGCGGCTCGCCATGGAGATCCACGACACCCTGGCCCAGGGGCTGTCCAGCCAGCAGATGCTGTTGCAGGCCGCCGAGCGCACCTGGGACACCGAGCCGACGACCGCCCGCACCCACGTCCGGACCGCCGCCGAGGTGGCGGCCCGCAACCTGGCCGAGGCCCGCCGCTTCGTCCACGACCTCGCACCGGCCGAACTCGCCGACGGCCGTCCGCTCGACCAGGCGCTGCGCGCGCTCGCCGGACGGGAGGCCGCCGAGAGCGGTCTGCCGGTCCGCTTCCACCTGGACGGCACGCCCGTCCCGCTGCCCGCCGCCGCGCAGTCCGCGCTGCTGCGGATCGCCCAGGGCGCGCTGGCCAACGTCCGGGAGCACGCCGGTGCGTCGGCTGCGGCGATCACCCTGTCCTACCTCGGCGACCAGGCCGTCCTGGACGTCGCCGACGACGGGCGGGGCTTCGATCCGGGCGCGGTCGGGGCGGCCGGCGGCCGCGGGTACGGGCTGCCCGCGATGCGCGCCCGGCTGCGGCAGTTCGGTGGCACGCTGACCGTGGAGAGCACCCCCGGCGAGGGCACCGTCGTCTCCGCCGCGATCCCCCTGGAGCACCGATGAGCGAACGAACCGGACCCTCCCCCGTCCGGCTGCTGGTCTGCGACGACCACGCGGTGGTCCGGGCCGGCCTGCTGGCGCTGCTCGCCAGCGCGGGCGACATCGAGGTGGTCGGCGAGGCGAGCACCGGGGAGGAGGCGGTCGCGCTGGCCGCCGGGCTGGCACCGCAGGTGGTGCTGATGGACCTCCAACTCGGCGACGGCATCGACGGGGTGGAGGCCACCCGGCGGATCACCGCCGCCCCGGGCGGCCCGCACGTGCTCGTGCTCACCACGTACGACACCGACGCCGACATCACCCGGGCGATCGGCGCGGGCGCCACCGGCTACCTGCTGAAGGCCGAGCGGCCGGAGGAGTTGTTCGCCGCCGTGCACGCCGCCGCGCGGGGCCGTACGGTGCTCTCGCCGCCGGTCGCCTCCCGGGTGATGGCACAGATGCGGACGCCCGCACCGCAGCTCACCGAACGCGAGCAGGACATCCTCGCGCAGCTGGGGCAGGGGCTGGGCAACCGGGAGATCGCCCGGGCGCTGTTCATCAGCGAGGCCACCGTGAAGACCCATCTCGGCCGGATCTACGACAAGTTGGGGGTCGACACCCGGTCCGGCGCGGTGGCCGTGGCCAAGGAGCGCCGACTGCTGCGCTGACCGGCCCTCACCTACGGCCGGCCCGGCCCACCGGTGAACTCACTCCGCATCAGCCTGCCGGAGCACCCTCGGACGCACCCGCTGCGCTCAGCGCTCGCGCGGTGTCACTGCGTGCTGCCATGATGCTCGGAATGTCGGATTCCAGCACGGCCGGCCGCCCGGCTCGCTTCCCGTGCCGGAGCCCGTCGTGCGCCCACCGAAGGGTCGCCGGGCGTCCTGCCTGGCCTCAACCCGCTGGTCCAGCGCTTGGCGGGACCTTCCGGACCGACCATCACGTTTGTGGATTTTTCGTGGATCTCACTATTGACAAACCAACCACGCGGTTTGTTAGCGTGAGACCACGACGTCCCCGGGGGTGGGGGCTCGCCGGGGCCTGTGTACCGCTCTCGCCGGAGGGTGCTGCCAGGGGGGAACGGCGAGGCTGCCGGGGAGTCGGGGGGAGCGGCAACGCGAAGCCGCGCAACGAGGCGGTGCGGAGCGAGTCCGGGGGGACTCGCTCCGCGCCTCCCCTGCGTCCACGACCCTCTGCCGCCCCAGCGCCTTCCGGCTCCCCGGTTCTTCCGGTTCCCGGTTCTCCCGCAGCCGGACAGGGCCCGGCTAGGCCATCGCGCTCCAGTACGGGCAGCACACGTTCGGCAGCGGCGCCGGGCCGCGACCGCCGGCGCCCTGCAGCGACGGCAGCCGCTCCGAGCGGGCCACGCCGGGCGAGCTCGCGGTCAGTCCTGCCTCGCCCAACTCGCCGAATGTCAGAGCCAGTTGATAACCATCCAGAGTGGCGGCGGCGACTCCGGGGCGACTCCGGCCGGCGTTCAGCGAAGTGATCGTCCAGCCGCGCTGCCGCCAGTGCCGCTCGACCGCGTCCACCAGTGCCGCCCGCCGGACGGCCGAGACGATGGTGAGGATGTCCCGCCCCCGGGTGACGTACCAGCGCAGGTCCGGGTCCCGCCCCGGCAGCGGCAGCCGCGCGCCCGCCCTGGGCGCCGCCCCCTGCCAGACCGGCGCCGGCCGGACGGCGTCCAGGGTGTCCTGCAGCAGTGTCTCGCAGCGCTCGGCAGCGTCGAGCTGATCGACCGCCGGCGTCGGGCCGGGCCACCGGGCGGGTGGCACGACCGGCGCACCGCCTCGGCTTCCACCCGGGCATCCGACGTTCAGTTCGGCACCACCTGGCTGCACTGGTCCCCTCCACGCTCCGCCCGGCGTTCGGACCGGGCCGGGATTCCGTCACTCCTTGGACGGTGGACGTGGACGGACAGTTCCGCCTCTTACCGTTCCCACACCCTCTTCCGCACCACTCCCGCACGCCCCTCCCGCGCCCCCCGCATCCCGCTTGTCCCCCGCATCCCGCGGTTCGCTCAGGCGCTGGACCTCGGCGGCGAGTTCGTCGATGCGCCGGCTCAGGGCCTGGATGCAGACCAGGGCGATGCCGTTGGCGTCGACGACGGGGATCACGCGGGTGTTCTCGTGGTGGAAGTCGAAGGAGGCGTGCCAGTCCTGGGCCATCGGTCCGATGTGCCGCACCTGCTCGGGCTCCCACAGGTAGCGCCAGGTGCTGATGGGCAGGGCGACGACCGTCTCCAGCACCTGATGGCCGTTGACCGCCCCGGCCGGGGCGACCGCGGCGGTGTCGGCGGTATCGGTGCGCTCCGGGGCGGTCCGAGCCGCCTTCCCGGAGCGTCGGAACAGGCCCATGCTCAGCGGCTCCAGTCGATCGGGACGCCCATCCCACCCGAGCACACCGCCCACGCACGTCCGGGAATCAGGGCATAGCGGACCCCGCCGCCACGCTTCCCCCCATCGAGTGAAGCCCCCGCCCGGACCCGTATTCGACCGCCGCACCACCTGTACGAGCCGCCGCCCGGTCCGCCGGGAGCCGATCATCGCCAAGTCCAGGGCGAGTTGGCAGGAGCAACCGGCAGTGAATCTCGGATTCGTAGGCCGGGGACGAACGTTGACGGTGAGTTTCCGACGGGAACTATGCTCACGGTCGGAAGCACGGGGGGCCTTGAGGTGGGCGACGGTCCTCACATGCGCCCATGGCGGGTCAAGTCGCTTTTCGGGAGCTCTCATTGGGTCACGACGCGTACCGACGGGGCGACGATCGCTACTCGGAGTCGTCGGACGAACAGCCACCCCCGAGGGATCCCCGGTCCCGTCTCGCCAAGGGCATCGTGGTCATGGTGGCCCTCGGGTTCTTCACCGCCTCGGTCGTGGCCACCGTCCGCAACCGCGACGGCCTCCCGTACCAACTGGCCGCCGTCATGGTCCTCCTGGTCCTGCTCGGCTTCCAGCTCCTGCACGCCGGCCCGTGGCGCCACAGGCGGCCGTGGCGGCCGTGGTGGCCGTGGAGCCTGCTCGCCCACGGAGTGATCACCTACCTGCCGTTCCTGGTCTTCGACGGGGCGTGGGTCGGCCTTCCCGGGTCGTTCGCCGGATCGGTGCTGCTGACCGTCGCCGCGCCCAGGTCCTGGATCCTCTTCACCCTGCTGGTGGCGGGCCAGTACCCGGTCTACGCGGCGCTGGGCGACAACGCCGGGCAGTGCCTCAACGCGAGCGTCTCCACGGCCGCGGGCGGGATCGTCGTCTACGGCGTGGCCCGACTGGCCGACATGACAGCGGAGTTGAGGGCGGCTCGCACCGAGCTGGCGGAGCGCGCCGTGGACCAGGAGCGGCTGCGCTTCTCGCGGGACCTGCACGACCTGCTCGGCTACAGCCTCTCCGTGGCAGCACTGAAGTGCCAGATCGCCGAGCGGACCGTACTGGAGGACCCGCCGCGCGCCCGGGCGGAGATCTACGAGGTGCTGACGATGGTGAGGCAGGCGATGTCCGACACCCGTTGGATCTCCAGCGGCGATCTCCAGATGTCGTTGGCACGCGAAACCCGCTTCGCCGCCTCGGCGTTGCGGGCGGCCGGCATCAGCGTGGAGGTCGACCTGGCCTACGGCACCCTGCCGCCCGAGCACGACGCCGTACTGGCGACGGTGGCGCGCGAGGCCGTCACCAACATGCTGCGGCACAGCGCGGCACGGCGCTGCGAGATCCGGGCCGTCAGGGGCGAACTCGGCGACGTGAGCCTGGTGGTGTCCAACGACGGCGTCCTGGCGGAGGGCGTCCCGGCGGAGCCGGGCGGCGGCCGGGGCATCGGCAACCTCACGGAGCGGTTGCTCGCCGTCGGGGGACGGCTGACCGCGGAGGAGGGCGAGACCGGCTGGTTCCACCTCTCGGCGGTCATCGCGGCCCCGCAGACCAGGACGACGTCCAGGGCCGGCTGACCGTGCGGTCGTGGCCGCGCGGTCAGCCCGGCGGCGACGGCCACGACCGCATGGCGCCCGCTACTCCCGGAGTCCCATGGCCTCGACCGGCTCCCTGCGCAGCGCCAGCCGGGTGGTCAGCAGCACGGTGCCCAGACCCAGCAGAGCCGCCCCGCCCAGCACCGCGGCCGCCCAGGTCGCGGATACGGACGGCCAGGCCGAGCCGGTGAGCGCGAGGCTGACGGGCACCAGGACGGCGGCGGTGACGGCGGCGCCGAGGGCGAGGGCCACGCCGACCGTGATGCCCCCCTCCCAGGCCATCATCCGCAGGATCTGACGGCGGGTGGTGCCCACCAGGCGCAGCAGGGCGAACTCGCGCAACCGCTCGGTCGTGGCCATCACCAGGGTGTTGACGACGGCGATGGCGGTGAACAGGCTGATCATGCCGAGGAGCAGCCGGCCGACGGCCGTGGCCGACTCCTGCCGGTGCCTGCGGGCGTCGTCGTACGCGGCCCGGTCGCTCGTACGGGCCATGGGGTAGGCGGCGGTGAGGCCTTGGAGCTCCCGGCCGACCTGCTGCGGGTCGGCGTCGGGGGCGGAGCGGACCAGGACCGTCGGCGCGAGGGGGTTCGGTGTGTGCGCGGCGGCGAACTCGGTGGGCATGAGGGCGTCGGCGAACCCCAGGTCGCGGTCGTAGACGGCGACCACCGTGGCGGTGCTCTCGCTGCCGTCCGTCCAGCCGATCCGGAGCCTGGTGCCGACGCCCGCGCCGAGTCCTGAGGCCGAGCGCTGCCCCAACGCGACGCCGTCCCCGCGCAGTTGGTCCAGCGAGCCCGCGGTGACCCCGGGATCAAGCAGCTCGGACAGGTCGGCGGAATCGACCACCTGGGCGCTGACGCCCCGCGAGCCGACGGTGCCGGCCGATGCGTCGGAGACCATGGTCATGGCGGGTACGACCCCGCTGACCGCTTCGACGCCGGGAAGTCGGCGGGCCGCAGCGGCGAAGTCCGGCGGGAGCCCGACGCCGTCGGCCTGGACCACGTGGTCGGCTCGCAGCCTTCGGCCGTCCTCGACCCCGGCGGCCTGGGCCTTGACGCCGGGGACGAACAGCACCGTGCCGGTGAAGGCCACCGCCAGCACCAGCGGGGTGACGGCGGCGGCGAAGCGGCGGGGCTGGGCGCGCAGGGCCGCGGACGCGAGGAACCCCGCCACGGGGAAGAGCCTGCCCACCGGTCCACCGATCACCACACTGGCGACCCGCCCGATCACCGGTCCGAGCAGCGCCACCCCCAGGAGGAGCAGCAGGACCATGCTCTCGGCCGTGCCCGCCCCGCTCCGGCTGCCCGTGGAGGACGCCAGCACCACGGCGCACCCGGCGAGCGTCCCGGCCCCGAGCACCGCCCGCACCCGGCCGATCCGCGGCGCGGGCGCAGCGGACTCGCGCAGGGCCCGGGTCGGTTCGACCCGGGACGCCCGGCGCGCGGAGGCCCACACGGCGAGTTGCGCGGTGCCGACGGCCACGCCGACGACGGTCAGCAGTGCGGTGGGCCCGACGTGGAGCGGGACGTCGGAGCGGACCACACCGCGGTCGACGAGTACGCCGCGGAGCAGCGAGGCGACGCCGACCCCGACCGGGCATCCGACCAGCGCGGCGCCGAGGCTCAGGACCAGCGTCTCCATCGCGATCATCCGCCGCACCTGTCCCGACGTGGCACCCACGGCCCGCAACAGGGCCATCTCCCGCAGGCGTTGCTGGACGGTGAGCGCGAGCGCTCCCGCCACCACGAACACCGAGATGAACAGGGACAGCACGCCGACGGTGCCGGCGAGCGAGGCCAGGCCGTCGCCGGGCCCGGGTGTGTCCGAGAACTCCCGCTCGCCCCGCTGGTCGCCGGTGCTCACCTCGGGCCCGTACCAGAGCGCCGTCCCGGTGGCCGGGAAGGCCGTGGCAAGGACCTGCTCGACCTGCGCGGCCAACGCCTGCGGGTCGGCTCCGTCCCGTGCCGTGATGCCGATCGCGTCCGCGCCCTTGGTGGTGCCCGCGAGCCGGGCCGCCTGGTCGGGGCTGAAGAAGAGGGCGGACTGGCGGGCCAACTCCCTTGGGGGTGACGCCAGTCCGGACACCGTGTAGGCGCGGGGGGCGGTGGTGGTGGCCAGCCGCACGGTGTCGCCGGTCCTGAGCCCGCCGCGGGCGCCCGTCGCCTCGTCGAGGACCACCTCGTCGGGGCCGGTCGGCGGGCGGCCGGAGGCCAGGCGGAAGGGGGCGAGGACGGCGCTGGTCCAGGAGTGCCCGAGGGACGCGCCGCCCTGCGGGCCGGAGAGGACCTGCCCCGATCCGGTGATCACGGCGGCGGGGAAGGAGACCTCCGGGGCGACGGTCCCGGCGCCGGGCAGTGCGGCCAGCTTCCCGATCAGCGGGTCGACGTCGGCCATCCGGGTCGAGCCGCTGATCACGACCGGGGCCGCCGCGTAGCGTTCGGTGGGGGTGCCCGCACGCAGGGCGGACTCCAGCAGGACACCGCACGCGGCGGTCAGGACGAGGGCGAACGACAGTGCGGTGAAAGCACCGGCGAAGCCCGCCTTGCGGGCGCGCACCGTCTGCCAGGCCAGGAGGAGCATGCCGTTCAGCGCCTTCCCAGGTGGGTCATCCGGTCCGCGACCTGCTCGGGCGAGGGGTTGGCGAGTGCCTCGGCGAAGGAGCCGTCCGCCAGGAAGAACACCTGGTCCGCGTGGGAGGCGGCGACCGGGTCGTGCGTCACCATGATCACGGTCTGCCCCAGGCCGTCGACGACGTGCCGCAGCAGCCGCAGGACCTCCGTACCGGTGGTGCTGTCCAGGGCGCCCGTGGGCTCGTCCGCGAAGACGACCTCGGGTCGCGTCACCAGGGCCCGGGCGATCGCCACCCGCTGCTGCTGGCCGCCCGACAGCTGGGTGGGCAGGTGCCGCACCCGGTCGGCGAGGCCGGTCCGGTCGAGGACCTCCCCCAGCCAGGCCCGGTCCGCCCGGCGCCGGGCCAGTCGCAGCGGCAGCGTGACGTTCTGCTCGACCGTCAGGGAGGGCAGGAGGTTGAAGGACTGGAAGACGAAGCCGATCCGCTGCCGGCGCAGGACGGTCAGCTCGGTGTCGCCGAGCGCCCCCAACTCCACGCCGGCCAGCCGGACCTGCCCGGAGGTCGGTCGGTCGAGCCCTGCGGCACAGTGCAGGAACGTACTCTTCCCGGACCCCGAGGGCCCCATCACCGCGGTGAACCCGCCCCGCCGGAATTCCATCGACACCTCCCGCAAGGCGTGCACGGCCCCCGCCCCGCGCCCGTACACCTTGCTCACCCCGTCGAGCCGCACCGCCAGGTCCGGCTCCGCAGTGGAACGGGCCTGTTCCGGATCGCTGGGATCCGCAGTCCGCGAGAAAACGGGAATCCCCTCCTCGATGTGGCGCCCTGCCCTCGTCCACCGCGAGCCTAGCCAGATCCACATCGCCCGCCCGGGACCTCCGACGGCGTCCGGACAGCGCCCGGACGGCGGCCCCGGAGGCTCCTCCCCAGGTCAACCGGCCACTCCGTCTGCTGGACCGCCCGGCCGGGAAGGTCCAGACGTGGACAACCCATGGACACATCCATGCGAATCGCATGGGGCGCTCCATGGAATTCATCGCAGCCAAAAGGCCGCCCGAATACCGGGACCACACTTGTGCGGAACAACCGAACGCCGGCCTTCGGAATTCGACGAAGAAAACTTCCGGTCCGGCTTTCCGGACTTCCGATGGTTCGACCCCTGCGTCCGGGGCCCTACGAGGGGCGAGGGCCGGCGGAGAGCCAGCCCATCTCCTCGGCGATCCGAATGGCGTCCACCCGGCTGCGTCCCCCGGCCTTGGTCACCGCGGCGGCCAGGTGGTTGCGCGCGGTTCCCGCCGAAATGAACAGCCGGGCGGCGATCTCCGCGACGGAGGCACCTTCCGCGGCCAGCCGCAGGGTGTCCAACTCCCTGGGCGTCAGCGGGTTCTCGCGCGCCCCCAGGGCGGCGAGGGCCAGCTCCGGGTCGACGGCGCGCTCGCCGGCGGCCACCTTCCTGATCGCCGCGGCCAGTTCCTCGGCCGGGGCGTCCTTGCCGAGGAACCCGAGCACGTGAACGGACATCGCACTGCGCAGATGCGCGGGTCTCGCCAGCCCGGTCAGGATGAGCGTCCCGCACGTCGGGAGCTTGTCGTGCAACTCGGCCGCGGCCCGGAGCCCGTCCAGACCTGGCATGTCGATGTCGAGCACCGCCACGTCCGGCCGGACCCGCAACGCCGTCGGCACCACCAGGTCACCGCGCTCGACGTCCGCGACGACCTCCAGATCGTCCTCGTACGCGAGGAGTGCCATCAGCGCACTGCGCACCATGGCCATGTCCTCGGCCAACAGAACCCTGATCATCCGCGTCCTCCCCTGCCAGGCAACCCCCGCCCACCCAACCCCATGAGACAACAGGGCCGCGGGCAGCCCGTATCCGATTGATCCACCATGCGTGACCGCGAGCGACGGAAACAACAGTGCGAACCCCATCGAACTACGGCCGACCCCCGCGAGCACGGACCCGGCACGGCGGCCCCGAAGTGGTCCGGACAACACGAGAGCCGCAGGTCAGATGACCTGCGGCTCTCGGTATGGAGCGGGCGACGAGAATCGAACTCGCGCTCTAAGCTTGGGAAGCTCATGTTCTACCATTAAACTACGCCCGCCTGATGAGCCGTCAGAGACCGCTCAATCCAGTGTCACTGTACCCCATTCGCGACTGTGGTTGCACGGCCCGCCCGGGGAGTAGTGGGGCGGGCGGGGGTGGGCGGGGGGCGTACTGTGTGGGCCGCGTACGAGTGCTCCGGCGGGTGGGTCCGGGGCGGCGAGCCACGGTGTGGAATGTCCGGAGCATCCCCTAATGTGACGCTGTCCCGGGGCGAGGTCCCGTGGGGCGCGATGAGTACGGGTGAGTACTGGGTTAGGGATGGGAAGGGGATCGATGGAGCAGCGCGCCGTCGTTCGTTGTGCCGAGGGGCACCTGTTCAGCACCACCACGTTCCCGATGCAGAACCTCGGGCCGGGCCGGCTCGGGCCCGGGCGGCTGATCCGCTGTCCGCAGTGCGGGCGGCTGAGGAGTTCGGTGCTGGCCGACGTGCGGGAGCTGTCGGCGCCGCAACTGGACCGGGCGCTGCGGCTGGAGGCCGCGGAGTTCCTGGCCTGACGGTCGACGCGAGGACGGAACGGGCCCCGGGCGGATTCGTCCGGGGCCCTGTCGTGCACGTAACCTCGAAGCGTGCTGCTCTCTGACAAGGACATCCGGACCGAAATCGACCTGGGCCGGGTCGTCGTCGACCCGTTCGACCCGGCGATGATCCAGCCGTCGAGCATCGACGTGCGCCTCGACCGCTTCTTCCGCGTGTTCGAGAACCACCGCTACCCGCACATCGACCCCTCCGAGGAGCAGCCGGACCTGACCCGGCTGGTGGAGCCCGAGGGCGACGACGCGTTCATCCTGCACCCGGGCGAGTTCGTGCTGGCCTCGACGTACGAGGTCATCTCGCTGCCCGACGACGTGGCGTCCCGGCTGGAGGGCAAGTCGAGCCTGGGCCGGCTGGGCCTGCTGACGCACTCGACGGCCGGCTTCATCGACCCCGGTTTCAACGGTCACGTGACGCTGGAGCTGTCGAACGTCGCGACGCTGCCGATCAAGCTGTACCCGGGGATGAAGATCGGGCAGCTCTGCCTGTTCCGGCTCTCCTCGCCGTCGGAGCACCCGTACGGCTCGGAGCGGTACGGCTCGCGCTACCAGGGCCAGCGCGGCCCGACGCCGTCCCGTTCGTTCCTGAACTTCCACCGCACCGACGTCTGATCCGGGCGGAGCGCACGCAGTACGGGCGGCCGACCCTCGCCGATGACGGACGAGGGGCGGCCGCCCGTCGCGTTTCCCGGGGGCTCAGGCCCGCTTGGGGCGGGTGACGGCGACCAGTTCGGTGCCGTCCTCGGAGAGCCGCAGTTCGGTGCGGAGTTCGGCGAGTTCGCCGAGGTGGTGCAGGTGGGTGCCGCCGCAGAAGATCTGCGCGCCGCCCTCGGGCAGCTCGCAGTGCCACTGGCGGCGGGCGGTGAGCTCGGGGCCGGGGACCTCGATGCGGACCGGGGCGTCGGCGGCGACCCAGGCGGCGAGCCGGGTGTTGACGGCCTCGGTGAGGGCGGGCAGGGCGTCGGCGAGGGCGGGGAGCTCGTCGGTGGCGTCCGCCGTGAAGCCCTTCTTCTTCAGCGACTTGCCGAGCCGGTAGGTGTCGGTGCTGGCTTCGGTGTCCATCACCGAGGTGGCCATCGCGAGGCTGTCGAAGTCGGGGTGGCCGAGGGCGTCGGAGCGGCCCGGGTCCTTGCGCCAGCGCGGCGCGAGGGCCTCGTTGAGGGCGAGGGCGAGCAGGTGGCAGCCGCTGTGCGAGGCGCTGAGGGCGGCCCGGCGGTCGGCGTCGACGGCGAGGACGGCGGTGCGGCCGACGAGGTCGCCGGGGTCGGTGTCGACGACGTGCAGGACCAGCCAGGACCACTCCTCGTCGCCGCGCCGGACCGGGATGTCGGCGCCGGCCAGCGGCGTTCCGCCGTCCGGGCCGACGGCGCCGGTGAGGCAGTCGACGACGGCCAGCTCGGTGCCGTCGACGGTGAGGGTGCCGAGGTCCGCGGGCTGGTCGGGCCAGGTGTGGTCGAGCGGGTGGAACGGGGTGGCCCCGGTCACGACGGCGTGCCGGCCGTCCCCCAGCGGGTGCACCGCGATCACCGTCGACTCGCCGGTCACCGCCCCGGCCGGGAAGCTGACGTGCGTGGTGGGGAGGGTCATTCCTGGCTCCGGTGACGTGTGACGTGGAACGGGTGAGGGAGTAATGGGTGAGGGAGTAATGGGGTGAAGAGGAAGTGGACGGCCCCGGCCCGACCGGGATCCGTCCACCATTGTGCCCTCCGGCCGTCAGCCCAGGGTCGGCAGCTTGATCAGCACCAGCAGCGCGAGCAGTTGCACCGCCGAGGCGGCGGCCGCCTTGCCCCAGGGCAGGTCGTGCACCCGCCGGACCATGCTGGTCAGCAGGTACGCGCAGAACGCCCAGGTGGCCCAGCCGGCGACCTGGACGACCGCGCTGCCCGAGGGCAGCACCAGGTCGAGCAGCAGCCGGGGCGTGTCCGTCAGCCAGCCGATCAGCGCGGCCAGGCCGACCGTCGACTTCCACGGGCCGTCCCCGCCGAGTTGGCGGGCCAGCGCGTAGGTGACGCCGCCGAAGACCGCTCCGGCCACGGCGAAGCCGATCGCGGCGGCGGCGATGCCGGTCAGCGCGACGGTGAAGGTCGAGTCGACGATGTCGTCGTGGGTCAGGCCGATGCCGAGCACCGCGAGCGCGCCGTACAGCATCGAGACGGTGAGGGCGGGCAGCCAGACCTGGTGGTCGCGGGCGCGGTCGAAGGTCGCGGTGGGGGCGCGGAAGATGCCGATGAGCAGTTCGCGCCAGTGCGGGCGGGGCCCGGCGACGTGCGGGGCGGACTGGCCGCCGGCCCGGTAGACGGTGACGTTGTCCTGGCCGTACGGCGGCTGCTGCTGCGGCCCGTAGCCGTCCTGGCCGTAGCCGTCGCCCTGCGGGTGTCCGCCCTGGTCGTAGCCCTGGTCGTAGCCCTCGGCGCCGTACCCCTCCTGCGGGTACCCGGAGTACCCGGGGTAGCCGGGGTGCCCGGCCGGTCCGGGGTGCCCGGGGTACTGGCCCTGGTCGTAGTACCCCTGGTGGGGCGGCTCCTGCGCGTACGGGTCACCGGTCGGGAAGGCCCGGGTGCCGCCGGGCCGGTCGGCGGCGTACGGGTCGTAGCCGCCCTGCGGGCCCGGGGCGCCGGGGCCTCCGGGCGTGCCGTCGGGGCCGTCGGCCACGCTCCGGTGCGAGGTCGTGAAGTACTCCGGCCCGTCCGTCTGCCCGTGCCCCCCGGGCCCCGCCGGCGGCGGAGGGGGCGCCCACCTGCCGTGGGGGTCGGCGCCCTGCCCGCTGTCGTATCGATTACCAGCCACGCTCTGACGGTACCCGTCCGGCCCAATCCGCGTGGGGCCTGGACGGAGCCGGGGCCGGTTTGCAGCGAGCCTGAGACGAACGAGGCCGAAATCCCGCCGCCGAGGACGCCACCGACGCCACCGGCGACGCCACTGCCGGCCCGGCCCGGGGTCCTACCGCTGCGCGCTGACCGAGGGCCCGTGCACCGCGGCGGCCGCGGTGGTGCCGGCCGGGCAGCCGCCCGGGCCGGCCGAGGTGCGGACCGCGCCGACCGGCAGCAGGGTGCCGCAGGCGATCCGGATGCCGTTCGGCAGCTCGTTGTCGGACTCGACGATCGCGCCGTCGCCGATCACCGCGCCGTCCAGCGCCGAGCGGGCGCCGACGGTGGCGAAGGCGCCCACGATGGAGTCCTTGACCAGGGTCTCCGGGCCGACCACCGCGCCCGGCAGGATCACGCTGCCCTCGACGATCGCGCCGGCCTCGACCACCGCGTTCGCGGAGACCACGGTGCCGCCGCTGAGCACCGCGCCGGGGTGGACGGTGGCGCCGGGCAGCAGCAGGGCGTCGCCGGTCGGGCCGGGGACGGCCGGGGAGTCGACCTTGCCGAGCACCAGGTCGGCCGAGCCGCGGACGAACGCGGCCGGGGTGCCGAGGTCGAGCCAGTACGAGGTGTCGACGACGCCGCGCAGCAGCGCGCCGGTGGCCAGCAGCTCGGGGAAGGTCTCGCGTTCGACGGACACCTCGCGGCCGGCCGGGATGCGGTCGATGACGGACCGGGTGAAGACGTAGCAGCCCGCGTTGATCTGGTCGGTGACGATCTGCTCGGGCGTCTCCGGCTTCTCCAGGAACTCCAGCACCCGCCCGCTCTCGTCGGTCGGGACGAGGCCGAAGGCGCGCGGGTCCTCGACCCGGGTGAGGTGCAGGGTGACGTCGGCCCCGGCGGCCACGTGGCCGTCGCGCAGGCCGGCGATGTCGACGCCGGAGAGGATGTCGCCGTTGAAGACCAGCACGGGTTCGTCGGGGCCGCAGGTCAGCCCGGACGCCGCGTTGCGGATCGCGCCGCCGGTGCCCAGCGGCTCGCGTTCGGTCAGGTAGACCAGCTCGATGCCGTACGGGGTGCCGTCCTGGAAGTGGTCCTCGAAGACCTCGGCCAGGTACGAGGTGGCCAGCACGACGCGGGTGACGCCGGCGGCGGCCGCGCGGGCCAGCTGGTGGGCGATGAAGGGGACGCCCGCCACCGGCAGCATGGGCTTGGGGGTGTGGGTGGTCAGCGGACGCAGTCGCGTGCCCTTACCACCGACCAGCATGATCGCCTCGGTCATGGTCTGCGCTGTTCCCCTTGTGCTCTGCGGCCCGGCCCGGCGGGCCGATACCTCCGTCGGTGGTCTGGACCCGTCCGGCCGTCCGGAACGGGTCGACCGGCGCGAGGCCGGTCTGCCGCCTACTGTATTTCCTCCCAACGGGCGGACACTCAGGCGGCCGTGCGATTGGCACCACTCCCCTACGAGTCCCGCCCCGGATCCGCCCCCGGTCCGGCCCGTCCCGGCACCCCGAAAGCCCGGCCCGGCGGGCGCTCTCGCGGCGACCACCGGGCCGGGCAGTTGTAGCAGAACTGTCGAACAGAGGACGCTACGCGTCCACCGTCGCAGGCTCCTCGGCGGCGGCCGGCGGGGTCGCCTTCACCGAGTCGAGCAGCAGCTGGGCGACGTCGACCACCTTCAGGTGCTCCTTGGCGGCGCCCTCGTTCTTCTTGCCGTTGACCGAGTCGGACAGCATCACCAGGCAGAACGGGCAGGCGGTGGAGACGATGTCCGGGTTGAGAGACAGCGCCTCGTCCACGCGCTCGGTGTTGATCCGCTTGCCGATGCGCTCCTCCATCCACATCCGGGCACCGCCGGCGCCGCAGCAGAAGCCGCGCTCCTTGTGCCGGTGCATCTCCTGCTGGCGCAGACCGGGGACCTTGTCCATGATCTCGCGCGGCGGGCTGTAGACCTTGTTGTGGCGGCCCAGGTAGCAGGGGTCGTGGTAGGTGATCAGGCCCTCGACCGGGTTGACCGGGACGAGCTTGCCCTCGTCGATCAGGTGCTGCAGCAGCTGGGTGTGGTGGATGACCTCGAAGTGGCCGCCCAGCTGCGGGTACTCGTTGGCGATGGTGTTGAAGCAGTGCGGGCAGGTGGCGACGATCCGCTTGACCGGCGCGTCCTCCAGGGCCGCGTTCAGCGTCTCGACGTTCTGCGCGCCGAGCATCTGGAAGAGGAACTCGTTGCCCAGCCGGCGGGCGGAGTCACCGGTGCAGGACTCCTCCTTGCCGAGGATGGCGAACTTCACGCCCGCGGTGTGCAGCAGCTCGGCGAAGGCCTTGGTGGTCTTCTTGGCGCGGTCCTCCAGGGCGCCGGCGCAGCCGACCCAGTAGAGGTACTCGACCTCGGCGGGGTCGATGTCCTCGCCGATCACCGGCACCTCGATGCCGGTCTCCTTCTTGAGCTCCTTGACCCAGTCCAGGCGGGCCTTGGTGGCCATGCCCCACGGGTTGCCCTTGTTCTCCAGGTTCTTGAGCATCGTCCCGGCCTCGGTCGGGAACGAGGACTCGATCATCACCTGGTAGCGGCGCATGTCGACGATGTGGTCGATGTGCTCGATGTCCACCGGGCACTGCTCGACGCAGGCGCCGCACGTGGTGCAGGACCACAGGACGTCCGGGTCGATGACGCCGTTCTCCTCGGCGGTGCCGATCAGCGGGCGCTCGGCCTCGGCCAGGGCGGCCGCCGGGACGTCCTTGAGCTGCTCGGCGGTGGCCTTCTCCTCGCCCTCCATGTCCTTGCCGCCACCGGCCAGCAGGTAGGGCGCCTTGCCGAAGGCGTGCTCGCGCAGGCTCATGATCAGCAGCTTCGGCGAGAGCGGCTTGCCGGTGTTCCAGGCCGGGCACTGCGACTGGCAGCGGCCGCACTCGGTGCAGGTGGAGAAGTCGAGGATGCCCTTCCAGGAGAAGTGCTCGACCTGGGAGACGCCGAACACGGCGTCGTCGGCCGGGTCCTCGAAGTCGATCGGCTGACCGCCGCTGGTCATCGGACGCAGGGCGCCGAGCGCGGTGCCGCCGTCCTCCTCGCGCTTGAAGTAGATGTTGAAGAAGCCGAGGAAGCGGTGCCAGGCCACGCCCATCGAGGGGTTGATGCCGATGGTGGTCGCCCACGCGAACGAGATGCAGATCTTCAGCATCGCGAACAGGTAGATCAGGTTCTCCAGCGTGCCGTGCGACAGGCCGCTGAAGGCGGAGACCAGCGGGTACGAGACCAGGTGCTCGGGCCCGTACGAGTCGACGCCGTTGAGGGCGCCCTCCAGGGCGCGCAGCATCAGGATGCAGAGGCCGATGCCGAGGATCGTGTACTCGACGTAGAAGGCCTGCCAGGCGATCGAGCCGGCGAAGCGGGACTTGCGGCCGGACCGGGACGGCAGGCTGAGCAGCCGGATCACGATCAGCGTCGCGATGCCCAGCGTGGTGAGGGTGCCGACGAGCTCGACGAAGAGCTGCCAGAGCATCCAGTGGCCGATGATCGGCAGCGCGAACTCGGCGTCGAAGAGCTGGCCGAAGGCGTTGACGATGGTCAGCACCAGGCTGAAGAAGCCGACCGCGACGAACCAGTGGGCGATGCCCACGATCCCCCAGCGGTTCATCCGGGTGTGTCCGACGAACTCGACCGCGACGGTCTTCACCCGCTGGGCGGGCTGACCGAAGCGGGTGGGGTCCGGCTGGCCGGTCCGTACCACTTTGTAGATGTACAGCGCCGCACGGGCGGCGAGCGCGGTGCCGATCACGAACGTGACCAGCGAGATGACGATCGCTGCTAGCTGCATCGGCTCTCCGTCTCCTGCGGCTTGCTGTTGAGCGGTCTTTGAACGGTCTTGCGTGGAAGGGATTGTACTCGTCGGTAACTTGCCGGGCCGACGGCCCGGACATTACCGCCCACCACCAGTACTCCAGAAGGTTCCCAAGCTATGGCGGCAGTCACGTGGCGCCACACGCCCCACGGCCGCGAGAAGGGGACCGCTCAGCAAAGTTGAGCGGCCGCGACTCATCCCTGTTGACGGCACCCACCCGGTCATGCATCCTTGAGCCTGTAAAGCTCAACTCTTCCGTGGAGGTATTTACGATGGCACGCGCGGTCGGCATCGACCTCGGTACGACGAACTCGGTCGTCAGCGTTCTTGAGGGTGGCGAGCCCACCGTCATCACGAACGCCGAGGGCGCGCGGACCACGCCGTCCGTCGTCGCTTTCGCGAAGAACGGCGAGGTCCTGGTCGGCGAGGTGGCCAAGCGTCAGGCGGTCACCAACGTCGACCGCACCATTCGCTCGGTCAAGCGCCACATGGGCACCGGGTGGAAGATCAACCTGGACGGCAAGGACTTCAACCCGCAGCAGATCAGCGCCTTCGTGCTGCAGAAGCTGAAGCGGGACGCCGAGGCCTACCTGGGTGAGACCGTCACCGACGCCGTCATCACCGTTCCGGCGTACTTCTCCGACTCCGAGCGCCAGGCCACCAAGGAGGCCGGTGAGATCGCGGGCCTCAACGTCCTGCGCATCGTCAACGAGCCGACCGCGGCCGCCCTGGCCTACGGCCTCGACAAGGACGACCAGACCATTCTGGTCTTCGACCTCGGCGGCGGCACCTTCGACGTCTCCCTGCTGGAGATCGGCGACGGGGTCGTCGAGGTGAAGGCCACCAACGGTGACAACCACCTCGGTGGTGACGACTGGGACCAGAAGGTCGTCGACCACCTGGTCAAGGTCTTCCAGGCCGGCCACGGCGTCGACCTGTCCAAGGACAAGATGGCCCTGCAGCGTCTGCGCGAGGCCGCCGAGAAGGCCAAGATCGAGCTGTCCTCGTCCTCCGAGACCTCGATCAACCTGCCCTACATCACGGCCTCCGCCGAGGGCCCGCTGCACCTGGACGAGAAGCTCACCCGCGCCCAGTTCCAGCAGCTCACCTCCGACCTGCTGGAGCGCTGCAAGGTCCCGTTCCACAACGTGATCAAGGACGCCGGCATCTCGCTCTCCGAGATCGACCACGTCGTCCTGGTCGGCGGCTCGACCCGCATGCCCGCCGTCGCCGAGCTCGTCCGCGAGCTGACCGGCGGCAAGGACGCCAACAAGGGCGTCAACCCGGACGAGGTCGTCGCCATCGGCGCCGCGCTCCAGGCCGGTGTCCTCAAGGGCGAGGTCAAGGACGTCCTGCTGCTCGACGTCACCCCGCTGTCCCTCGGCATCGAGACCAAGGGCGGCATCATGACCAAGCTGATCGAGCGCAACACCACGATCCCGACCAAGCGCTCCGAGATCTTCACCACGGCCGAGGACAACCAGCCGTCGGTGCAGATCCAGGTCTACCAGGGCGAGCGCGAGATCGCGGCGTACAACAAGAAGCTGGGCATGTTCGAGCTGACCGGCCTGCCGCCGGCGCCGCGCGGCCTGCCGCAGATCGAGGTCACCTTCGACATCGACGCCAACGGCATCATGCACGTCGGCGCGAAGGACCTCGGCACCGGCAAGGAGCAGAAGATGACCGTCACCGGCGGCTCCGCGCTGCCGAAGGACGACATCGAGCGCATGATGCGCGAGGCCGAGCAGTACGCGGAGGAGGACCACAAGCGCCGCGAGTCCGTCGAGACCCGCAACTCCGCCGAGCAGCTCGTCTACTCGACCGAGAAGTTCATCGCGGACAACACCGACAAGCTCCCCGCCGACGTCAAGACCGAGGTCGAGACCGCCATCGGCGAGCTCAAGGAGGCCCTGAAGGGCGAGGACATCGCGAAGATCCGCGAAGCCTCGGAGAAGGTCTCCACCACCGCGCAGAAGCTCGGCCAGGCGCTGTACGCCAACGCCGACGCCGCCGCCCCGGCCGGCGAGTCCACCCAGGCCAAGGACGACGACGTCGTCGACGCCGAGATCGTGGACGACGAGAAGCCCAAGGGCGGTGCGGCATGACGGACAAGCCGCAGGGCGGCAAGCCCGGCGACGACTCCGCCGCCGACGAGGCTGTGATCAAGGCCGCTGAGGAGGCCGCCGCAGCCGGCGCCGCCGACTCCGGCTCCGGTGCGGGCTCCGACGAACTCGCCGCTGCCAAGCGGGAGTCGGCCGAGCGCACCGCCGACCTGCAGCGCCTGCAGGCCGAGTACCAGAACTACCGCAAGCGGGTCGAGCGCGACCGGCTGACGGTCCGCGAGATCGCGGTCTCCAACATCCTGGAGTCCCTGATCCCGGTGCTCGACGACATCGGCCGCGCCCGCGAGCACGGCGAGGTCACCGGCGGCTTCAAGTCCGTCGCCGAGTCCCTGGAGACGGTCGTCGCCAAGCTGGGCCTCCAGCAGTTCGGCAAGGAGGGCGAGCCCTTCGACCCGACCATGCACGAGGCGCTGATGCACAGCTACTCCTCGGACGTCACCGAGGACACCTGTGTGCAGATCCTCCAGCCCGGCTACCGCATCGGCGAGCGGATCATCCGCCCCGCCATGGTCGCCGTCGCGGAGCCCCAGCCGGGCACCCAGACCACGGCCGCGCCCGACGGCGAGGCGAAGTCCGGGGACGCGGACAAGTCCGACGGTGGTTCGGACAGCTGACAACCTGTGACAGCTGACAACCAGTGCGCTGCGGAGTCGTACGCCGGCCAGTACGGCGGCCGGCTCCGCAGCGCGCTGTCAACAGCGCCAGGTGAAGCGGCTGTTGACAGCGCAGCGACGATGGACATCGGGAGGTGGCGGCAGCTATGAGCAAGCGCAGCGAGCGAATCGTTGAAGGACGAATCGCCGAAAGGCGCGTGTTGCGCGGGGCGGCTGCCGAGCGGAGCGAGGTGGACGCATGAGTGGCAAGGACTACGTGGAGAAGGACTACTACAAGGTCCTCGGCGTGCCCAAGGACGCCACCGCCGCCGAGATCAAGAAGACCTACCGCAAGCTCGCGCGCGAGTTCCACCCGGACGCCAACAAGGGCGACGCCAAGGCCGAAGAGCGTTTCAAGGACATCTCCGAGGCCTACGACGTCCTGTCCGACGAGAAGCGCCGCAAGGAGTACGACGAGGCCCGCAGCCTCTTCGCCAACGGCGGCTTCCGGGCCGGCGGCCCCGGCCAGGGCAACGGCAGCTACAACTTCGACTTCGGCGACCTCTTCAGCGGCAGCCAGAACACCGGCAGCGGCGGGCTCGGCGACGTCTTCGGCGGGCTCTTCAACCGCGGCGGCGGCCGGCAGGCCCAGCCCCGGCGCGGCGCCGACGTCGAGACCGAGGTGACCCTCGCCTTCGACGAGGCCGTCGACGGTGCGACCGTCCCGCTGCGGATGACCAGCCAGGCCCCCTGCCGCACCTGCAACGGCACCGGTGCCAAGTCCGGCACCACCCCGCGGGTCTGCCCGACCTGCGTCGGCGCCGGCACCGTCAGCCGCGGCCAGGGCGCGTTCGCGCTCTCCGAGCCGTGCAAGGACTGCCGCGGGCGCGGCATGATCGTCGACGACCCGTGCGTCGACTGCCACGGCAGCGGCCGGGCCAGCTCCGCCCACACCATGCAGGTCCGCATCCCGGCCGGCGTCCAGGACGCCCAGCGCATCCGGCTCAAGGGCAAGGGCGCCCAGGGCGAACGCGGCGGACAGCCCGGCGACCTCTACGTCACCGTGCACGTCGGCCCGCACCCCGTCTTCGGGCGCAAGGGGGACAACCTCACCGTCACCGTCCCCGTCACCTTCCCCGAGGCCACCCTCGGCGCCACCATCGAGGTGCCCACGCTGAACGGGCCGGCCGTGAAGCTGAAGCTGCCCCCCGGCAGCGCCAACGGCCTCACCATGCGCGCCCGCGGCAAGGGTGCCACCCGCAAGGACGGCACCCGCGGCGACCTCCTCGTCACCATCGAGGTCGTGGTGCCGCGGCACGTCGCCGGGGACGCGCTGAACGCCCTGGAGCAGTACCGCGAGGCCACCGCCTCCGACGACCCACGAGCCGCCCTGTTCCGGGCGGCGAAGGGAGCGTGACGACCAGATGATCCCCGACAGCCCCATCGGCCCCGGCATCGGCGAAGGCCTGCCCGGCATCGGCTCCGGCCTGCCCGGCGACGGCCGCCGCACCCGGCGGCCCGCCGCCCCGCCGCAGTACGTCCTCACCGAGGACACCCCGGTGTACGTCATCTCCGTCGCCGCCGAGCTCTCCGGCCTGCACCCGCAGACCCTCCGCCAGTACGACCGCCTCGGTCTGGTCAGCCCCGACCGCACCGCCGGCCGGGGCCGCCGCTACTCCGCGCGCGACATCCAGCAGCTGCGCGAGGTCCAGCGGCTCTCCCAGGACGAGGGCATCAACCTGGCCGGCATCAAGCGGATCATCGAGCTGGAGAACCAGGTCACCGCGCTCCAGTCCCGCATCGGCGAACTGGTCGACTCGCTCGAAGGCGCCACCAGCGCCCTCCAGCAGCGCGAAGCCGCCGTCCACGCCTCCTACCGCCGCGACCTCGTCCCCTACCAGCCCCCCACCCAGTCCAGCGCCCTGGTCGTCTGGCGCCCCAAACGCTGAGACTTGGCTGAACACCTCCGGCCGCCGGCTCCCCTCCGCCCGGGGGGTGCCGGCGGCTTGATCGTGGTGAGAGAGTGCTGTCGAACAAATCTGGCCGCCCTCACCGATGCCACCCGATCTGGCATGCTGCACTGCGATTCCGGTATTGGTGCCCGGCAGGTAGTGCAGACACGGCCACGGCAAGGAGCCCGCAGATGAGTGGACGAGAACAGCCCGGCACCGCCGCGATTGGGCCCTCCGTCCTCTCGAAAGAAGCGCGGGAGTTGTATCTGGCGGTCATCCGCGAGAACGGACGGCTCCCGAAGGACTCCGACCTCGCCAAGGCGGGCGGGGCCCAGGAGGAGTTGGTGGCCATAGGCCTGCTGGTCGCCGACACCGACGAACCCGGTGTCCTGGTCGCGGTCGACCCCCAGCAGCTGTCCGAGAGCCTCTCCGTGACCTGGCAGCGCCAGGCGCTCGACCTGCTCACCCGCGCGTCGGCCCTCGCCACCGACCTCCACGACCTGACGGCCGCCTACCACTCACCGGAGCAGGCCGGCGGCGCGATCGAGTACGTGCGGGGGAAGGTGCTGATCAACCAGCGGGTGCAGCAGATCGTCGCCAGCGCCTCGGAGGAGATCCTCGCCGCCCAACCGGGCGGGCCGCGCCCGTCGGAGGCGCTCACCGGCATCCTCACCCGCGACCTCGAAGCCCTCCGCCTGGGCATCACGCTCAGGACGATCTACCATCCGAGCACCCGGTACCACGCTCCCACCAGGGAGTACGTGGCCACGATAACCAAGGCCGGCGGACGGTTCCGGACGCTGGAAGAGCCCTACACGCGATTGATCGTCATCGATCGCCGAATCGCGGTCATCCCCATCGCCGAGGACCTCAACCTGGCCGCCTTCGTGCACGACCGGGCCGTCATCAGCTACCTGATCAGCGAGATCTTCGAGCGGAACTGGAGCCGGGCGCTGGACTTCGACGGCGCGCGCGCCGTTCCGCAGCAGGTGGTCTCCGGGATGCGGCAGACGATCATCGACCTCATGCTCGAAGGCGTGAACCACCGGGTGATCGCCCGCAGACTCGGCATCAGTGAAAGGACGCTCGCGCGGCACCTGGCCGAGATGCGCGACGAGCACAATGTCGAGTCACTCTTCCAACTCGGTTACGCATTGGCCAGGAACAGCGTTCCGACCGACTCCGACAGCTATCACTGACCAAGCGTCGCGGCGGTCTCAGTTCCAGATCGTGTCATTGGCCAGCGCCATGGTCTTCAGCGCTGCCGCATCGTGGGAAACCCCGATGTTCCAGATCGTGTCGTCGGCGGGACTCGAACCGCTGCTGATGAAAAGCGCCAGACCCACAACGACTGGAACCAGGACAAACCGCACCACCCGGCGTATCCGAGACATGGTGCCCCCTCTCTTTGTTTAAGACTTGACGCGGGTACCCAGCCATTGTTTCGAACAACCTGCCACATAATGCCGCAAGCCCATGCCGGAAGCCAGGGGGCCTGCTACCCCAGTGCGTCATCTCTCTGCCAGGCATCGAGATGACACCACGGCTCTGTGGACGGTGACGACGGTCGACAGAGACGATCAGTGCACTCCCCAACCCCTCTCGCGGGAGGGGGAAGACGGGGACACCACAAAGAACATGTCCATGACTAGTTCGTTTCGACCACAACGAATGCACAGCAGCATTCCGATAGTCACCACCCAACGGGGCGATCGGCCTGGTTGGCACCTATCCCCGGAGTCGACAATGAGTGAGCCCTACCTGCGAGAGCACGCCGGACAGACCCCCGAGGGCCGGCGTGCGCGTGTGTTCCTGGCCGCGCCGCTGATGCGGCTGACCGGGCCCGCGGACAGTGTGGTGACGCTCGCCAGCCGGACGCGGCTGACGACGCTCCGTACCACCCTGCTCCGCAGCGGTGCCGCCGTGTACAGCGCGCACCACAGTGACGCCTGGACCGTCGCCGGGCAGGCGCCGGAGCCCCGGGTGCCGTCCGACTTCCGGGCCCTGCAGTCCGCGGACCTCGTGTTCGCCTACGTCGGGGCGCCGCTGTCGGCCGGGGTGAGCCTGGAGCTGGGGTGGGCGTCGGCGCTGCGGAAGCCGATCGTCCTCCTCGTCGACGAGGCCATCACGCACAACCCGCTGATCGCCACCATCGAGCAGGTCGCCCCCGTCCTGCCGCTGGTCTTCGACGACACCTGGTCGCAGGAGGCCCTCAACCACACCGTGGAGACCGCGCTCGACTGGGCCGGCATGGCGCTGTCCCTGCGCGAGGGCTTCTGGACCGCCCCCGGTGAGCAGTTCAACGTCCCCCGGCAGCAGCCCCCCGTCGTCGGCCGGGCCGGCTACTGGCCGACCAGCGCCGCCACCGGCTGAACAGCGCTCACCCATCGGGCTCCCCCGTCCGGGCGCCCCGCAGCTGCCAGCCCAGCTGGAACAGCGTCTCCGCGTCGTGCAGTTCGCGCAGCCGGGCGATGTGGCCGGCCACCGTCCGCTCGCTGAGGCCGAGGCGGCCAGCGATGGCGCGCTGGGTGAGGCCCTGGGCGAGGAGCCGACCGACCTGCTCGTGGGCCGTCGACTCGGGAGCGGACGACTCGTCGGCGCTCCAGAGGAGGCGGCCCGAGCGGGCCCAGTCCCGTTCGAACACGGCCAGGAAGTGGTCGACGGTCGCCGGGTCCTCGATGAAGGTCGCGCTCCGGAGGTCGTCGGCGGACTGGAGCACGGCGATCCGGCGGTCGAAGATGTGCAGGTGGCGGAACGGCTCGGCCAGGACCCGGAAGCGGGCGCCCAGTTCGGTGCCGCGGGCGGTGTGATCGGCGGTCGCCTGGTCCCGGACGGCGCCGGGGGCGTAGATCACCCGGATCCGGCCGCCCCGGCCGCAGAACCGGCCGATCCGTTCCAGGGCCTCCTCCAGCTGGTGGGCGTGGCGGGGCCGGCCGGGCTGGGCGACGAGGATCTCCTGGCGGCAGTCCGCCTCCACCTCGGTGAACCGCCGGATGACCGCGCCGAGGCCCTGGACGTGATGCACCGTACCGGCGCGGTCGGTCGGGCGCGGGGCCGTGTCGTAGGCCTTGGTCAGGTCGTCGAGGGCCTGCGGGAGTTGGGCCGCCTGGACGAGCAGCCGGGTGCCTTCGGCCCGGAGCTCGGCACTGATCCGGTCGCCGACCGTCCGCGGGTCGACGGCGGTGCAGACGTCGGATTCGGGCCCGGCGAGCAGCAGCCCGAGCGCGAGCAGGTGGTCCAGGGCGGGCCGGTCGGCGTCGGCCGCCTCGGCCCGGTCGATCCAGCCGCCGCGCCGGAGGATGCGCAGGTACAGGTCGTGTGCGGCCTGGTCGGGCCGCTCGGCGCCGCGCCCGTGCATCACGGCACCCGCCGACGGGCGGCGTCGGCCGCCGACCGGAGCTGCCAGCCGAGTTGGAAGAGCGTCTCGGCGTCGTGCAGTTCGCGCAGCCGGGCGATGTGGCCGGCCACCGTGCGTTCGCTCAGGCCGAGGCGGGTGGCGATGGCGCGCTGGGTGAGGCCCTGGGCGAGGAAACGGCCGACCTGGTCGGGCAGGGAGTCGGCCGGTTCGGGGGCTTCCGGGCCACGGGACCAGCGGACCCGGGTGGCGCGCTGCCAGTCGCGTTCGAAGGCGTCGGCCATGAAGTCGACCACCACCGGGTCCTCGACGAAGGCCGCGCGGCTGTGGTCGGACGCGGCGGGGATGACGGCCACCTTCCGGTCGTAGATCAGGACCCGCCGGAACGGCTCGCCCAGCACCCGGTAGCGGCAGCCGATCTCGGCGGACGCGGCGGCGAAGGCGGCGGTCGCCGGGTCCGCGGCCGCCGCCGGCTCGTAGATGCCCCGGACGGTGCCGCCGCGCTCGGCCAGTCGCCGCATCCGGTCGAGGGCGTCCGGGAGCCCCTCGACGGGCCGGGCACCGCCGGGCTGGGCGGACAGCATCTCCTGCGAGCACTCGGCGTCGAGTTGGGCCAGGCGCAGGCGGATCTGTTCGAAGCCGTGCACGTACGTGACGTCGACGGAGCACTCGGGGTGGCGCGGCGTGACGTCGAAGGCCTGCGCCAACTCGGCGAACTGCTCGGGCACTTCGTCCGCCCTGGCCAGCAGTTCGCCGCCCACGGACCGCAGTTCGGAGCCGATCCGGCCGATGACGACACGCGGGTTCACCGCGGCGTAGGCCGCGTCCTCGATCCGCGGGACGACCAGTCCGAGGTCGAGCAACCGCCCCAGGACCGGTTCGTCACCCGGAGCCAGGTCGGCCGCCCGGAGGATGCCGCCGTTGCCGACGACCGCGAGGTACAGCGCCCGGGCGGCGGCGTCGGGCAGGGGGGAGGTCGACGGGTCGGTCACGGGGATCCCCCCGGAGCTGCCCGCCGAGGTGGAAGCGGGCGCGGGACGGGCCGGTCGGCCGGGGCCCGCCCGGCGGGGCCGGGTTCAGCGGTCATCGCGGGCGCCTCTCATCAGCCAGCCGAGTTGGAAGAGGGTCTGGGCGCCGTGGCGGTCGCGGAGGCGGGAGATGTGGGCGGCGACGGTGCGTTCGCTGAGGCCGAGGCGGGTGGCGACGGCGCGCTGGGTGAGGCCTCGGGCGAGGAGCCGGCCGACCCGGTCGGGGATGGTGCGGGTGGGGCCGAGGGCGGCGGAGGTTTCGGCGGTTTCGGCGCGGGCCCAGTCGCGTTCGAAGGCGCCGACCAGGAAGGTGATGGCGGCCGGGTCGGTGATGAAGGCGGCGGTGCTGTTGTCGTCGTTGGCGGAGATCACGGCGACGGTGCGGTCGAAGACGAGCAGCCGCTGGAACGGTTCGTCGAGGACACGGATGAGGGAGCCGCGCTGGGTGACCTCTTCGACGTAGGCGAGGGCGGGCGGGTCGGCGAGGGCGACGGGCTGGTAGATGGTGCGCAGGGAGCAGCCGCGCTGGAGCAGGTGGACGTCCTGGAGGAGGGCGACTTGCAGGCTGCTGGCGGGGCGGTGGCCGGGTTGGGCGGCGAGGACTTCGGAGCGGCAGTCGGAGGCGAGCTGGGAGATCCGCTGGCGGATGTGGACGTGGCCCTCGACGTGGACGGCGCCGCCGGCCCGGCCGGAGGGCCGGGGCATCGCGTCGTAGGCGCGGGTCAGGCCGTCGAGGGCGCCCGGGAGGTTCTCCGCGCGGACCAGCAGCCTGGTCGCCTCGCTGCGGAGTTCGGCGCCCAGGCGGTCGGTGACGGAGCGTGGGCTGACGGCGGTGTAGCAGTGGTCCATCGGGTTGGCGATGAGCAGGCCGAGGTCGACGAGCTGCTGGAGCGCGGCCTGGCCGGTGTCCTGGGTGTCGGTGAACGGGATGCGGCCGCCCCGGGCGAGGATCGCCAGGTACAGCTGCCGGGCGGCCTCGTCGGGTTCCTCGCCCGGTGGCTGTCCGTGCTGCGGCGCGACCGCCGGTTCCGCCGTCACGTCGCACACTCCCTGCCGGATGCTTCTCCCTCGTCGCCGCGCCCGCGCCGTCGGGCGCGGGGCTCGGCGGTCACGGTACCGGGCTCGACGTCGGCCCCCGGGGCCCGGGTGCCGTCGCACTCCGGGGTGTCCTGGGGGCCGCCGTCGCCACGCCCGTGCCTAGGCGCTTCCGTCGAGGCGGAGCAGCAACGCCTCGTCGGCTCCGGTTCCGGGGGGCCATCACCACACATGGCGCCCCGACCGGCGCTCTCCCCCCGTTTCACGCGTGCGGGACGTTGCACCCGTGGTCAGTTCCGAAGAGCAAGTCGCCACCATCGGGCTGCGGTGCCCGGACGGCCTGGCGTGACTCCACCCTCACAGCGTGACGGCCGGTGAACAAGTGTCGCCCGAGTGCAGGTTCGCGCAATTGCAGCTATCTGCACGAGAAGTGCGGCGGGAGGGGTCGAGCGGCGGGCCGGGTTCCGGTAAAGGCCGAGGCCAGCGCGGTGACCGGGCGGTGACCGCCCGTACGGTCGGTCGGCCGTGCGCGGTCGGGCCGCGGGTGCGGGTTCCTGCAACGGCGGCGGGCCGCGGGAGGGGTCAGGCACGCCCCAGCAGGCGTCCCCGGGCGAGCCCGGCGGCGGTCCCGCCGGCGGCGAGCACCCAGGCGGTGGCCAGCAGCAGGTAGAGCCCGGTGGCGATCGCGGTGAAGCCGCCGAACCCGGTGTGCCGGGCGAGCGCGGAGGCGCCGGTGACGCAGGTGCCGATCGGGAAGGTGTACGCCCACCAGGTCATCGCGAACGGCATGCCGGCCCGGCGGGCGCGCAGGTTGGCGGTGAGCGCGACGGCCAGCCAGAGCATCGCGACGCCGAGCACCGCGACGCCGTACAGCTCGGCGAAGGGGAGCATGGCGGGGGCCAGCGCGGGCAGCACCGGGCGGGCGGCGTCGGCGAGTTGGTGGACGGCGGTGACGGACTGGCCGAGCGGGCCGAGCACCAGGAACAGCGAGGGGGTGAGCACCAGGGTGGGCAGCTTGCTGTGGAACAGCCCGGTGAAGACCACCGGCAGCAGCACCAGGGTGGCCAGCAGGCCGATACCGAAGAGGGCCCAGCAGGCGTACAGCATGGCCTGCTGCGGCAGCCCGGCCGGCAGGTGCGGGATGAGGGCCGGGCCGGTGGCGGAGGCGACCAGCGGGGCGACCACCGGCAGCAGCCAGGTCGGGTTGGCCTCCAGGGCGGAGACCGGGTGCCGGGTGATCATCAGGTATGGGATGCCGCCGGCGACGGCCAGCGCGTACAGGGTGCCGACGCCCCACAGCACGGCGTCGACGGCGACCGCGGGGCCGGTGCCGATCACCCGGGAGCCGAGCAGCAGGGTGCCGAGGCCGACCGAGAGCAGCGCCATCGGCGGGCAGCCGTAGAAGACGGCGGTGGCCGGGTTGTCCAGCAGCTGGGTGCGGGCGGCCTCGCGGTGCCGGGTGAGGTGGACCAGCCGGGCCGCGACCAGCACCAGCAGGGCGGCGAGTCCGAGCGCCCACATCACCTCGCCGAAGCCGATCAGCCCGGGCAGCCGGAGCGGCAGGACGGCCGCGCCGTTGCCCAGGATGGCGGTGCCCATGACGGCGGCGTACCAGTTGGGGCCGAGCTGGGCGAGGTCGAGGCGGGCACGCAGCGAGGTACGGGAGGGGCGGGTGAGCGGGCGGGCATCGGCCAAGGTGGACATGGTTCCACCGTGCCGCCCCGGGCCGGGCTCCGGTAGCGCCGCGGGCTCTATGAGGACATAGCCTGGACCTATGGCCCTCTCCCCCCGCGTCCCCGAGCTCGGCGCCCTGGAACTGCTGCTCGCGGTGGCCCGGCTGGGCAGCGTCGGGCGGGCCGCGGCCGAACTGGGCGTGAGCCAGCCGACCGCCAGCGCGCGGATCAAGGGCATGGAGCGGCAGATCGGCGTCCCGCTGCTGGAGCGCTCGCCCCGGGGCAGCCGGCCGACCGAGGCGGGTCGGCTGGTGGTCGAGTGGGCCGGGCACGTGGTGGAGGCGGCGCAGGCGCTGGACGCCGGGATCGACGCACTGCGCGAGCGGCGGGACGCCAAGCTGCGGGTGGTGGCCAGCCTGACCGTCGCCGAGTACCTGATGCCGGGCTGGCTGCTGGCCCTGGCCGAGGCCAGTCCGGGCACGGCGGTGACGCTGCGGACGGCGAACTCGGCGGAGGTCGCCGGGCACGTGCTGGCCGGGGACGCCGACCTCGGCTTCGTCGAGGGCCCGTCCACCCCGCCCGGGCTGGCCGGCGCGGTGGTGGCGGCGGACCGGCTGGTGGTCGTGGTGGCGCCCGGCCACCCGTGGGCGCGCCGCCGGGCGCCGCTGACCGGGCCGGAGCTGGCCGCCACCCCGCTGGTGCTGCGCGAGTCGGGCTCGGGCACCCGGGAGGTGCTGGAGATGGCGCTGGCGCCGTACGGGGGCGCGGTGCGGCCCCGGCTGGAGCTGGCCTCGTCCACCGCGCTGAAGGCGGCGGCGATGACCGGGGCCGGGCCGGTCTGCCTGAGCGAGCTGGCGGTGATGGAGGAGCTGGCCGTCCGGCGGCTGGTGGCCGTGCCGCTGGCCGAGGGGCTGGACCTGCGGCGGCCGCTGCGCGCGGTGTGGCCCGCCGGGCAGCGGCCGAGCGGGCCGGCCCGGGAGCTGCTGGGGCTGACCCGCCAGGTGCCCCGGGCCCAGCGGCCGCCCCGCGCGGAACGGGTGGAGCGCACGGAACGCGCAGAACGGGCGTAAAAACTTGAGCGGAATAGACTCAACTTAGTGCATGCTTTACGTAGCAGCATTGAAGGACGACGAGGGAGGACCCCCCAGCAGTGGACGCCAGCAAGTTCACCACCAAGACGCAGGACGCCCTGTCCGCCGCGATCCGGCAGGCGGGCGCGGCCGGGAACCCGGACGTCAAGCCGGTGCACATCCTGATCGCCCTGCTGGAGCAGCCCGAGGGCATCGCCCGGCCGCTGCTGGAGGCGGTCGGGGCGGACGTCACCCGGATCGACGCCGAGGCCCGCCGCCAGCTGGCCGCCCTGCCCAGCGCGATGGGCTCGACGGTCGCCGCGCCGCAGCTCGCCCGGGACACCCTCGCGGTGCTCACCGAGGCCGGCAAGCGCGCCGACGACCTGGACGACCAGTACGTCTCCACCGAGCACCTGATGGTCGGCCTGGCCGCCGAGGGCGGGCCGGTCGCCGAACTGCTGACGCAGCAGGGCGCGACGGCGAAGGGCCTGCTCGCCGCGTTCAAGGACGTGCGCGGCAGCGGCCGGGTGACGTCTCCGGATCCGGAGGGCACCTACAAGGCGCTGGAGAAGTACGGCACCGACCTGACCCAGGCCGCCCGGGACGGCAAGCTCGACCCGGTGATCGGCCGGGACCAGGAGATCCGCCGGGTCGTCCAGGTGCTCTCCCGCCGGACCAAGAACAACCCGGTGCTGATCGGCGAGCCGGGCGTGGGCAAGACCGCGGTGGTCGAGGGCCTGGCCCAGCGCATCGTCGCCGGCGACGTGCCGGAGTCGCTGCGCGGCAAGCGGCTGGTCTCGCTGGACCTCAGCGCGATGGTCGCGGGCGCCAAGTACCGCGGCGAGTTCGAGGAGCGGCTGAAGGCCGTCCTGAACGACATCAAGCAGAGCGACGGCCAGGTCGTCACCTTCATCGACGAGCTGCACACCATGGTCGGCGCGGGCGCCGGCGGCGACTCCGCGATGGACGCCGGCAACATGCTCAAGCCGATGCTGGCCCGCGGCGAGCTGCGGATGGTCGGCGCCACCACGCTGGACGAGTACCGCGAGCGGATCGAGAAGGACCCGGCCCTGGAGCGCCGCTTCCAGCAGGTGCTGGTCGGCGAGCCCAGCGTGGAGGACTCGATCGCCATCCTGCGCGGCCTCAAGGGCCGCTACGAGGCGCACCACAAGGTGCAGATCGCGGACGCCGCGCTGGTCGCCGCGGCCACCCTGTCCAACCGCTACATCACCTCCCGCTTCCTGCCCGACAAGGCGATCGACCTGGTCGACGAGGCGGCCTCCCGGCTGCGGATGGAGATCGACTCCTCCCCGGTCGAGATCGACGAACTCCAGCGCTCCGTCGACCGGTTGAGGATGGAGGAGCTGGCCCTGGAGAAGGAGTCGGACGCCGCCTCGATCGACCGGCTGGCCCGGCTGCGGCGCGATCTCGCCGACAAGAACGAGCAGTTGAGCGCCCTGACCGCGCGCTGGGAGCAGGAGAAGAAGAGCCTCAACCGGGTCGGCGAGCTCAAGGAGCGGCTGGACGACCTGCACGGCGCGCTCGAACGGGCCCAGCGCGACGGGGACTTCGAGCGGGCGTCGAAGCTGATGTACGCGGAGATCCCGGCCGCCGAGGCCGAGCTCACCGAGGCCCAGGAGCGGGCGGCCGACCAGGACGCCTCCGCCTCGATGGTGAAGGAGGAGGTCGGCCCGGACGACGTGGCCGACGTGGTCGCCTCCTGGACGGGCATCCCGGCCGGCCGACTGCTGGAGGGCGAGAGCGCCAAACTCCTCCGCATGGAGGAGGAGTTGGGCCGGCGCCTGATCGGCCAGGCGGAGGCCGTGCGGGCGGTCTCGGACGCGGTGCGCCGCACCCGCTCCGGCATCGCCGACCCGGACCGCCCGACCGGCTCGTTCCTCTTCCTCGGCCCGACGGGCGTCGGCAAGACCGAACTCGCCAAAGCCCTGGCCGACTTCCTCTTCGACGACGAGCGGGCCATGGTCCGGATCGACATGAGCGAGTACGGCGAGAAGCACTCCGTCTCCCGCCTGGTCGGCGCCCCGCCCGGGTACATCGGCTACGAGGAGGGCGGCCAGCTCACCGAGGCGGTCCGCCGCCGCCCGTACAGCGTGGTGCTGCTGGACGAGGTGGAGAAGGCCCACCCGGAGGTCTTCGACGTCCTGCTCCAGGTGCTGGACGACGGCCGGCTCACCGACGGCCAGGGCCGCACGGTGGACTTCCGCAACGCGATCCTGATCCTCACCTCCAACCTGGGCAGTCAGTTCCTGGTCGACCCGGCCATCCCGGAGGACCGGAAGAAGGCCCTGGTGCTGGACTCCGTCCGGGCCGCGTTCAAGCCCGAGTTCCTCAACCGGCTGGACGACATCGTGGTCTTCGACCCGCTGGGCACCGCCGAGCTGAGCCGGATCGTCGACCTCCAGGTGGCCCGCCTCGGCGACCGGCTGCGCGAGCGGCGGCTCACCCTGGACGTCTCCGAGGCCGCCCGCGACTGGCTGGCCCTCACCGGTTACGACCCGGCGTACGGCGCCCGCCCGCTGCGCCGGCTGGTCCAGTCCGCGATCGGCGACCAGTTGGCCCGGGCCATCCTGTCCGGCCAGGTGCACGACGGGGACACCGTCCTGGTCGAGCGGGACGAGGAGGGCGACCGCCTCACCGTCCGCAGCCGCGGACTGCTGGAGAAGTAGCGGCACCGGCCCGGGCCGCCCGCACGACAGCGCGGGCGGCCCGGGCAACTCCCTTTCCGAACAGCACAGTTGACGGCACACTCGACTACGGTCGCACCCCGCCGCACCCCGCCGGAGCCCCGGCCGTGACGACCCTCCAACCGGACACGCTCCGTCACCATCACCGCTCACGGCGGGCGTCGGAGCGCCCCGGACGAAGATCGACGCGTGGCCGGGTGCCCCTGTGAGGCAGGCCCCGGATGAGGCAGGATGGGAAGTGGAAAGGGCGGCCTCTCATTGCCGGCCACCACGTGCACTGAGGAAGAGGACCCCATGAGCATCGACCCGTCGTCCATCCCGTCGTTCGGCGCGCCCCAGGGCGGCGGCCAGCCCGGCGACCAGGGGCGGCCGGCCGGCCCGCCGCCGATCATCGTCCCGGACCAGGGCCTGGTGACCCAGCTGCTGGACCAGATGCAGCTCAAGCACGTCGTGGACGAGGAGGGCGACCTCACCGCTCCCTGGGAGGGCTTCCGCGTCTACTACATGTTCCGCGGCGAGCAGAAGGAGCTCTTCGCGGTGCGCGCCTTCTACGACCGCGCGTACCCGCTGGAGAAGAAGGGCGAGATCCTCGACCTCATCGACGAGTGGAACCGCGAGACCCTCTGGCCCAAGGTCTACACCCACACCCACGAGGACGGCGTGGTCCGCCTGATCGGCGAGGCCCAGATGATCGTCGGCACCGGCGTCAACCTGGACTACTTCGTCACCACCACCGCCAACTGGACCCAGGCCGCCGTCGGCTTCGAGCAGTGGATCGTCGAGCGCCTCGGCCTGCAGAACGAGATCGAGGGCGAGGACGGCGAGACCCCCGAGGGCACCAACGAGGCGTGACCCTGCCCGCCCCGCGAGCGCACGGCCCGACCACTTGGCCCCAGGTGGTCGGGCCGTCCTTGTCCCCGGCCCCCGGCTGACCCAGGATGGGGCCGACGACGACGCGTGAGGAGCCACCGATGGGCAACAGGCCGCTGCTGAACCGCCGACTGGCCGGCATGGGGACGACCATCTTCGCCGAGATGTCGACCCTGGCCACGGCCACCGGCTCGATCAACCTCGGCCAGGGCTTCCCCGACACCGACGGCCCGGCTTCGGTGGCCCGGGCCGCTGCCGACGCCGTGCTGAGCGGGCGCGGCAACCAGTACCCGCCCGGCCCCGGCATCCCCGAGCTGCGGCAGGCCATCGCCGAGCACCAGCAGCGCTTCCACGGCCTCGGCTACGACCCGGACACCGAGGTGCTGGTCACCGCCGGCGCCACCGAGGCCATCGCCGCCACCCTGCTCGCACTGCTGGAGCCCGGTGACGAGGTGATCGCCCTCGAACCCTTCTACGACTCCTACGCCGCCTGCATCGCGATGGCCGGCGCCACCCGCCGCCCGCTCACCCTGCGCGCCCCGGACTTCCGCCCCGACCTGGACGAACTGCGCGCCCTGATCACCCCGCGCACCCGCCTGCTGCTGATCAACACCCCGCACAACCCGACCGGCACCGTGCTCACCGCCGACGAGCTGGCCGCCATCGCCGCCCTCGCCGTCGAGCACGACCTGCTGGTCGTCACCGACGAGGTCTACGAGCACCTCGTCTTCGGCGCCACCCACCACCCGATCGCCGCCCTGCCCGGCATGCGCGAGCGCACCGTCTCCATCTCCTCCGCCGGCAAGACCTTCTCCTTCACCGGCTGGAAGGTCGGCTGGGTCACCGCGGACCCGGCCCTGGTCACGGCCGTCCGCACGGCCAAGCAGTACCTCACCTACGTCAGCGCCGGCCCCTTCCAGTACGCCGTCGCCGAGGCGCTGCGGCTGCCCGACAGCTACTTCGACGGCTTCCGCGCCGACCTGCTCCGCAAGCGCGACCTGCTGGTCGACGGGCTCACCGCGGCCGGCTTCCGGGTGTTCACCCCCGAGGGCACGTACTTCATCACGACCGACATCACCCCGCTCGGCGAGAAGGACGGCATCGAGTTCTGCCGCGCCCTGCCGGAGCGCTGCGGCGTCGTCGCCATCCCGAACGCCGTCTTCTACGACAACACCGAGGCCGGCCGCAGCCTGGTCCGCTTCACCTTCTGCAAGCAGGACTCCGTGCTGGAGGAAGCGGTGTCACGGCTCCAGCGCCTCTGAGCCGTCGCCCGGCCGCCGCCCGAGGCCGGACAGGTGGGCGTTCAGGATCGCCCGGGCCTCGGGGGCGGTGAGGCGGCCGACGAGGACGTGCGTGGTGAGCCCGTCGGCAAGGGCCAGCAGCGTCTTCGCCTCCCGGGCGGCGTCCGGCCCGGCCGCCGGCGACGCCTCGGCGATCAGCCGGGCGAACAGGCCCTCCAGGGCGGCGTAGTCGGCGTTCAGCGGGCCCGCCAGCCGCTCGTCGACGGCGGCCTGCGCGACGAAGGCCAGCCAGACCCGCGCCTGGGAGCGCTGTCCGTCGCCGAGCAGCGCCACCTCGCCGGCCGCGTGTGCCAGGAGCGCGGCGGGCGAGGGCGCCGGGTCGTCGGCGGGGTACGCCCGGACCCGGGCGGTGATCCGCTCGCCGACGTAGCCGAGGGCGAAGCGGAGCATCTCGTCCTTGGTGCGGAAGCAGCGCTGGACGGCGCCGGTCGACACCTGCGCGCGGTCGGCCACGTCGCGCAGGGTCACCCCTTCCAGGCCGCGTTCGTCGGCGAGCCGGCAGACGGCCTCGGCGATCCGCCGGCGCCGGCCGTCGTGGTCCACCTGTCTGGGCACGGGCTCCCCCTCCGGTTTATTCGATGCACTCGTATCGGTTCCCAGGCTACGGTACCGATACGAGCGCATCGGAACGAGGAGGGGAGTACGTCATGCAGGACGCCCTGTGGCGACTGACGGCCACCGCGCAGGCGGCGGCGGTACGCGGCAAGGAGGTCTCGGCCGTCGAACTGCTCGACAGCCACCTGGAGCGGATCGGCGCGGTGAACCCGCAGGTCAACGCCGTCACCCAGGTCCTGGCGGAGCGCGCCCGGGTGCAGGCCCTGGAACTCGACCGGCGTCTGGCCGCGGGCGAGGACCCCGGCCCGCTGGCGGGCGTGCCGTTCACCGTGAAGGAGACCACCGCCATCGAGGGCGTGGCCACCACCTTCGGGGTGCCGCGCTTCCGCGACCTGGTGGCGCGGGCCGACGCTCCCCCGGTCGCCCGGCTGCGCGCGGCCGGGGCCGTACCGATCGGGCACAGCAACATGCCCACCATGATCCTGGCCGGGATGCACACCCGCAGCGAGCTCTACGGCGACACCGCCAACCCGTGGGACCGCGGCCGCACCCCGGGCGGGAGCAGCGGCGGCGACGGCGCGGCCGTCGCGACCGGCCTGGCCGCGCTCGGGCTCGGCAACGACTCCGGCGCGTCCGTCCGCGTCCCGGCCGCGTTCTGCGGGGTCGCCGGGCTGGTCCCGTCCAGCGGCCGGTTCCCCGCCGACCACCGCGCGTTCGGGCCGCAGGACCCGGGGCCGGCCTCCCAGTGGCTGGTCTCCGACGGCCCGCTCGCCCGGAGCGTCGCCGACCTCCGGCTGGCCTACGAGGTGTTGGCCGGCCCCGATCCGCGCGACCCGCGGGCGCTGCCCGTGCCGCGCTACGGCGAGCCGCTGCCCGGGCCGGTGAAGGTCGCGGTGGTGGCCGATCCGGGCGGCCACGGCGTCCACCCGACGGTCCGGGCCGCGGTCGGACGCGCGGCGGCGGCGCTGCGGGACGCCGGGTACGACGTGCGCGAGGTGGCGGACGTCCCGCGACTCGACGAGGCCCTGGAGGTGTGCGACCGGATCACCATGACCGAGTTCGCGCCCAAGTGGCCCGCCGTACGCCGCCTGCTCGGCCCGGGCGGCGACCGCTACATCGAGCTGACGATGGCCCGGACCCCGCCCACGACGGCTGCCGAGCTCATGGAGCTGATGGGGAGCTGGCTGGGCATCCGCCGCTCCTGGGCCGAGTTCCTGGACGAGTACCCGCTGCTGCTCGGACCGGTGTTCACCGAACCGCCGGTCGAACCGGGCATCGAGTCCCGGGACGCGGCCGGGTGGGAGCTGGTCCGCACGGCGATGCGGCTGTGCAAGGCGACCAGCTTCGCGGGGCTGCCCGCGGTGGCGGTGCCCACCGGCCTGGCCGACGGACTGCCGACCGGGGTGCAGCTCGTCGGGCGGGCGTTCCGGGAGGACCTCTGCCTGGAGGCGGCCCAGGCGGTCGAGGACCGGCTCGGGGTGCTCGCGCCGATCGACCCCCGGCCGTGAGCGGAGCAATGATGGCCCGGCGAGTGGGCCCAGTTCTTCTCAACTCGCCTGACAGTCATGGTTGGTTGACGTCTGGTTGACGATTGAATGATGCCTGTGAGGCAATTCCCCCGGCCTCGACGGAACGCTCCGACCGCCCTGCCCGCCCGGTGCGTGCAGGGCGGTGGCGCACGAGGCGTGCACCCGGCGCACTACCAGCGTGCACGGCGCACGACCCGGCCGTAGGGGCGCGCGCTGTGCAGAGTCGCACACCGGGTCGATCAGAGCCGGGGAGCAGGTGTGCTCGAAACGGTGAATGCTTGACAAAGTTGGGTAAATCACCGGCGGACCCGGCGTATTCATGCTTCTCTGCTGCTGAATCTCCAGCCGGAATCCCTCCTTCCACGGTCGGCCGCGCCCAGGGCCGCACAGCCACGAACAGCCTCGCCATCGCCTAGGCCTACTCGGTGCTGCTCGGCGGGCGCGCACGGAGCTGAAACGCGGAGCCGAGCATGCTCACCACACTGCAGACCTCCTACACGGACACCCGCGCCGGTGACCTGGCCTGGTGCCTGGGCGGCGACCCGCTGCCCGCTCTCGCGGTCCGCGACCTGAGACTCGACGGAGGCGGCCACCCCGCCGCGTCCGGCACCCTCCAGCTGCGGCTGCTCGGCGCTTCGCACCAGGTGGTGATCGCCGCCGGCCCCGGCGAGTGCCTGGAGACCGTCGCCTGCCTGCCCGGCCGCCGCACCCCGCTGCCGGCCCGGGTGGCCAAGCAGGTCGGCGGCTGGGAGTACGAGTTCGCGGCCCGGATCGAGGCGCTGCCCCCGCACGACTTCGCGGCCCGCGCGCAGGAGCTGCTGGCCCTGGTCGAGGGTCACCCGCGCGGCCTGGCCGGAGTGTTCCCGGGCGACCCGAGCGCCTTCACCGCGCTGGTCACCCAGGGCGGCGCCGACCGGCTGCTCTGGCGAACCTGGCACGCCTACCCGCAGGAGGGCCGACTGGTCTGCACCCGCTCCTCGCTGGTGGTGTCCGGGGCATGACCGCCAACCGTCCGAACAGGGTCGCCGATCCCGCCATGGCCCATGAATCGTACGCAGGAACGATTCGTCAATCCGGCGTCCCGCACTGTCCGTCGAATGGGCGCAGCTATCCGTCCCGAACGTCCCCTAGCGTTTGTTCGTGATCAACCATCCGGCCGGTCCACCCGCCCGCTCGCGAGTGGACCTCGACGACGGCGCCCCACCCCGGCCCGGGCGGAGCCTCGCCCCCCTGCCCGCCCGCCGTCGGTCCCGGCTGCGCTCCCGCCCCCGACTGGCCCGCCTCACCGTCCTGCTGGCCGCGTTCGTCTGTGCGGCCTGCGGACTCGTGTACGAACTCGAACTCGTGGCGCTCGGCGACTACCTGCTCGGGGACTCGGTCACCCAAACCTCCGTCGTGCTCTCCGTCATGGTGTTCGCGATGGGCCTCGGCTCGCTCCTCGCCAAACGCCTCACCCGGCAGCCCGCCACCGCCTTCGCCCTGGTCGAATGCGCCCTCGCGCTCACCGGCGGCCTCTCCGTCCTCGCGCTCTACTCCTGCTGGGCCTGGATCGGCCGCTACCAGGCCGCCATGGTCGGACTCACCTGCCTCATCGGCATCCTCATCGGCGCCGAGATCCCACTCCTGATGACCCTCATCCAGCGGATCCGGCGCGAGGACGCCGGCCGCGCCGCCGCCGACCTCTTCGCCGCCGACTACGTGGGCGCGCTGATCGGCGGCCTCGCCTTCCCCTTCCTCATCCTCCCCGGCCTCGGGCCCGGCGACGGCGCCCTCGTCACCGGCGCCGTCAACGCCGTCGCCGGAGCCGCCGTCGTGCTCTGGCTCTTCCGCGAGGAACCCGCCCCCCGGATACGGCTCCTGCTCTGGGGCGGCTGCGCGCTCGTCCTCGCCCTGCTCGCCGCGGCCGCCGCCGGCTCCGGTGCCATCGAACGCGCCGCCCGGCACGCCCTCTACGGTGCGCAGGTCCGCTTCGCCGCCCGCAGCCGCTCCCAGGAGATCGTGCTCACCGGCCCCACCGAAGGACCGCTCCGGCTCTACCTGAACGGCCGCCTCACCGTCTGCGGACCGGACGAGTACCGCGGCAACGAGGCCTTGGTCCACCCGGCGATGGCCGCCGGCCCGGACGCCCGGGTCCTGCTCCTCGGCGGCGGCGACGGCCTCGCCCTGCGCGAGGTGCTCCGGCACCGCGGCGTCCGCTCCGTCCGGCTCGTCGACGCCGACCCCGCGCTCCCCCGGCTCGCCCGCACCGACCCCGGGCTCGCCGCCCTCACCGACCACTCCCTCGACGACCCCCGCGTCCACGCCACCGCCGCCGACCCGATGGCCTGGCTGCGCGGCGCCGCCACGGCCGGCGGACCGTACGACGTGGTGCTCGCCGACCTGCCCGCGCCCGCCGACGGCGGACCGGTCACCTTCCACTCCCAGGAGTTCTACGGCCTCGCCACCCGGCTGCTCTCCCCCGGCGGCCGCGTCGCCGTCCGGGCCGGCGGCGACCCGGACGGCCTCTGGCCGATCGAGTCCGGCCTGCGGACGGCAGGGCTGCAGACCGTCCCGTACGCCGTCCAGGGCAGCGCCACCGCGAGCTGCCGCCCCGACCAGCCGGGCGCCGCCCAGATCTTCCTCCTCGCGGCCGCCGCCCGGCCCCCGCTCACCCTCGCCCCCGACGCCCCACCGCCCCGCGCCCTCACCCCCGACGGCCTCCGCGGCTCCGCCACCCGCCTCGCCGCCCTCCGCCCCGCCCACCCCCCGGCCGCCCTCACCCTGCTCGGCCCCCGCTGAGCCGGGGGCGCGGGGCCGGACACCGGTGGTCCGGGGAAGTCGGGTGGCGGTGGGTGGGGACCGGACGGGGTCGGGTCGGTAGGCTCCCTGACATGGAGCATGAGGTTGTCGTCCCGATGCCCGCCGAGTTGGTGCGGCAGGCCTTGCAGGATCCGGCTCTGCTGGCCCGTAGCGTGCCGGGGCTGAGCACCGAGCCGGCCGCGGTCGGCGGAGGACCGGCGGAGGAGATCGGCGGCCGGCTGAAGCTGCGGATCGGCGGCTCCACCATCACGTACAAGGGCGTGCTGTCCCTGATCGAGGGGCGCGAGGGCGTGCTGACCGTGTTCGCCGAGGGCCAGGAGGCCCGCGGCAGCGGCGAGGCGACCGCCACCGTCCGGGTCAGCGTCGCGGACGGCGCCGAGGACGGTACCGCCGTGGTCCGCTTCACCGGCGACCTGAGCGCCACCGGCCGGCTCACCGAGTTCGACGGGGAGACCCTCGACGCCGCCGGCCGCCGCCTGCTGGACCGGTTCGCCACCGCGCTCGCCTCCCCGGACGCCGAGCCCGAGCCGGAGAGCGAGAGCGACGGCGAGAACGACGGCGAGAGCGACACGGAGACCTGCGGCGAGGCCGAGGACGGGACCGAGGACGGCACCGGGACCGACGCCAGCGTGGTGTTCATCGAGGAGCACCAGGACCAGCCCGGTGACGACCTCGACGACGACCTGTCCGACCTGATCGCCTTCTCCGACGCCGACGCCGAGCGCTTCGGCCTGCCCACCGGCGGCGGCGACGAGGACGGGCCCGAGGAGGGCGTCGCCGAGGAGCTCCCCGCCGAGCCGCTCTTCGAGTACGACGAGGAGCCGGCGGGCGGCGGCCCGGTGCGCCGCAGCATCGTCGGCCGCTCGGCCGAGGAGGTGGACCACGCGCCGCCGCGCGGGCGCTACGCCCCGGCGCTGCCGGCCCGCAGCGCCCGGGCCCGGGCGGCGTCCCGCTGGGGCGGCGAGGCCGGCGGGATCGTGGTGCCGGGTTCGGGCGGCCGCAGCGCGGTGCCGTGGATGATCGGCGGCGGGGTCGCGCTGCTGGGTGGCGCCGTGGTGCTGGTCAGGGCCTTGCGTCGGCGCTGACCGGCGGGAGAGGGCCTAGACTGGACGCTCATGAGCAACGACCGCGACGCCCTGCTGGCACAGATCAAGGACAAGGCCGTCGTACACGGCAAGGTCACCCTCTCCTCCGGCAAGGAGGCCGACTACTACGTCGACCTGCGCCGGATCACGCTGGACGGCCAGGCCGCCCCGCTGGTCGGCCGGGTGATGCTGGACGCGACCTCGCACCTGGAGTACGACGCCGTCGGCGGTCTGACCCTGGGCGCCGACCCGGTGGCCGCCGCGATGCTGCACGCCGCCGCCGCGCGCGGGCGTGAGCTGGACGCCTTCGTGGTCCGCAAGGCGGGCAAGGCGCACGGCCTGCAGCGCCGGATCGAGGGCCCGGAGGTCAAGGGCCGCCGGGTGCTGGCGGTCGAGGACACCTCCACCACCGGTGGCTCGGTGCTGACCGCCGTCGAGGCGCTGCGCGAGGCGGGCGCCGAGGTGGTCGGCGTCGCGGTGATCGTGGAGCGCGGCGGCGCGGCCGCGGTCGAGGCGCAGGGCCTGCCGTACGTGACCGCCTACGACCTGGACGACCTGGGCCTCTGAGCCCGGCCGGACCTGACAGCACGAGGGGCCGGGTCCTGTTTCACGTGAAACGTGAGACGGGACCCGGCCCCTTCGCGTGTCGTGCGCGAGGCCCCGGTGCTCAGCCGCGCCGGTGGCGGCCGCCGGTCTGCACGGGGTCGGCCTCGGCGCTCTCCACGGCGCCGCCGGCCTTCCGCTTCTTGCGCTCGCGCAGGACCTCGATCAGGATCGGCGAGATCGAGAGCAGGACGATCAGCAGCACCGCCGGGATCAGGTACTTGTCGATCACCGGGGCGAGCGCGTCGCCGAAGAAGTAGCCGATCAGCAGCATGGACTCGGTCCAGAGCACGCCGCCGATGACGTTCCACAGGAAGAACGTCCGGGCGGGCATCTCCAGGGTGCCCGCGACCGGGTTGAGGAAGGTCCGGACGATCGGCATGAAGCGGGCCAGCACCACGGCCTTGCCGGGCCCGAACTTGTTGAAGTACTCCTCCGCCTTCACCACGTACTCGCGGCGGAAGATCTTCGAATCGGGCTTGTCGAACATCTTCGGCCCGACCTTGACCCCGATCAGGTGCCCGAGCTGGGCCCCCGCGACCGCGGCCACCGGGGCGCCGACGAGCAGGACGGCGATCGGCAGCTTGGCGCCGTCGCCGAGCACCGACGAGGCGGCGTTCGACGCCGCGACGCCGGCGATGATCAGCAGTGAGTCACCCGGGAAGAAGAAGCCGACCAGCAGGCCGGTCTCCGCGAAGATGATCGCGATCAGCCCGATGGCGCCGAGGGACGAGATCAGGGATTTGGCGTCGAGGATGTTGACGGCCAGCTGGTTGTAGTCCACGGCCGCAGGATAGCGGGCCGTTCTGTACGAAGGCTTCGCCCAGCAGGTGTATCCGGTGTCCGCCGAAGGTCGCAGCAGCGGGGCGTCCGCTGACGCCGGCGGCGGACGGTCCGACTGGCGGGCTCCTGCTGACCTGCGGGCACGAGTCTGGGAGGATGGCACGGGCGTCCGGTCCGCGGCGGCACACCACCCTCATTGCCGTACCGCGGAGGTCGCTCGAACCTTGGTGCCGGAGAGCCACACCGCAGCGCCGCGCGTCGGCGGCCGGCACGGAGTCGTACCGAAGGCGTACACAGCGTCGGACAGCACCGTCCGTACGCCGCAACCCGACAGGAGCGGATCGCATGCCCATCGCAACTCCCGAGGTCTACAACGAGATGCTGGACCGGGCCAAGGCGGGCAAGTTCGCCTACCCGGCCATCAACGTCACCTCGTCGCAGACCCTGCACGCCGCACTGCGTGGTTTCGCCGAGGCCGAGAGCGACGGCATCATCCAGATCTCGACCGGTGGCGCGGAGTTCCTGGGCGGCCAGCACAACAAGGACATGGTGACCGGCGCCGTGGCGCTGGCCGAGTTCGCGCACATCGTCGCCGCCAAGTACGACATCACCGTCGCGCTGCACACCGACCACTGCCCGAAGGACAAGCTGGACGGCTACGTCCGCCCGCTGCTGGCGGTCTCCGCCGAGCGCGTGGCCAAGGGCCAGAACCCGCTGTTCCAGTCGCACATGTGGGACGGCTCGGCCGAGACCCTCGCCGACAACCTGGCGATCGCCCAGGAGCTGCTGGCCCAGGCCGCCGCCGCCAAGATCATCCTTGAGGTCGAGATCACCCCGACCGGCGGCGAGGAGGACGGCGTCACCCACGAGATCAACGACGAGCTGTACACCACCGTCAACGACGCCGTGCGCACCGCCGAGGCGCTGGGCCTGGGCGAGAAGGGCCGCTACCTGCTGGCCGCCTCGTTCGGCAACGTGCACGGCGTCTACAAGCCGGGCAACGTCGTGCTGAAGCCGGAGCTGCTGCGCGAGCTGCAGGACGCGATCGGCAAGCAGTACGGCAAGACCGACCCGTTCGACTTCGTCTTCCACGGCGGTTCCGGCTCGACCGCGGCGGAGATCGCCACCGCGCTGGAGAACGGCGTCGTGAAGATGAACCTGGACACCGACACCCAGTACGCCTTCACCCGCCCCGTCGTGGACCACATGTTCCGCAACTACGACGGTGTGCTGAAGGTCGACGGCGAGGTCGGCAAGAAGAACACCTACGACCCGCGCACCTGGGGCAAGCTCGCCGAGGCGGGCATGGCCGCCCGTGTGCTGGAGGCCGCGCAGCAGCTGCGCTCGGCCGGCAACCGCCTGAAGTGAGCCCGGCGGCCGGGCCGAGCCCGGCCACGGTGTGAACGCGGATGCGCCCCCCGGTGGACTTCACCGGGGGGCGCACCTGTGGGTGGGTCTGCTGCCTCAGCAGCCGTGCGGGTCTACTGCTTCAGCTCCGCGTACGCCTCCGCGCTGCTGTCCTTCAGGAACTGCCAGCAGCGGGCCTCCTCCTCGGTCTCCTTGATCGCGCCGGCCGCCCGGGCGAGCCCGGCCAGGCAGCGCAGGAAGCCGCGGTTGCCGCGGTGCTCCCACGGCACGGGACCGTGGCCCTTCCAGCCGTTGCGGCGCAGCGCGTCCAGGCCGCGGTGGTAGCCGGTGCGGGCGTAGGCGTAGGACTCGACGTAGCGGCCGGCCGCGTAGGCGTCGTCGGCGAGCATCGCCCAGGCGAGGCAGAAGGTCGGGAAGTCGGCGGCCACCTGGGTGGGTGAGGCCGATTCCTCCGCCAGCATGCGGTAGGGCTGCTCGTCCTCCGGGAGAAGGGTCGGGTCGGGGCCGTCGAGAAGATTCCGGTGAATCGCCATGCAGGCAGTCTGCCATCCGGGGCGCCAGGGTCAACCGCCGTCCCGGGATCGGCGGCCGCCGCCGGGCGCCTGCATACCCGGTATGTGGACATTCACCCGTTCGCCATGCCAGGGTGTCGATCATGCCCGCAGCCAGATCCGCCGCCAGGAGCGGCAGCGCCCGCGGCCGCCGACGCCGCCGGCCGCCGCGCAGGCTCGGGCCCGGCATGCTCGCGGCGCTGGTCACGGCGGTGGCGGTGCTGGGCGGTACGGCGGTCGTGCTGACCCGCTCCTTGGACGCGCCCGACGGCGGGCCGACCGCCCAGGCGCGGATCGCCCCGCCGACCGACCAGGCTCCCTCGCCCGCCGGCCCGACGCCGACCCCGACGCCGACCGACACCCCGAGCGAGCCCCCCGCTCCGCCCTCGACGCCCACCCCCACCACGCCCGCCACGCCCGATCCCGGCCCGGCCAAGGGCGCGGGCACCTTCAGCATCGCCGCCGCCACCGCCCAGCCGGTCGGACGCGGCACCGTGCGCCGCTACCGGGTGGAGGTCGAGGACGGCATAGGCATCGACGCCGGCGCCGCAGCCACCCAGATCCACGGCTTCCTCGGCGACAAGCGCGGCTGGACCAACGACCGCAAGAACGGCTTCCAGCTGGTCGCCGGCGGCGGGTACGACTTCACCGTGAAGATCGCCTCGCCGGCCACCGTGGACCGGATCTGCGGCGCCTCCGGCCTGGACACCCACGGCGAGGTGAACTGCAACGTCGGCAACCAGGTGCTCGTCAACTCCAAGCGCTGGAACACCGGTTCACCGCAGTTCAGCGGCCCGCTCGACGAGTACCGGGCGCTGATCATCAACCACGAGGTCGGCCACCGGATAGGCCACGGGCACGAGACCTGCCCCGGCCCCGGCAAGCCGGCGCCCGCGATGATGCAGCAGATCTACGGACTCAAGGGCTGCGAGCCCAACGCCTGGCCGTACTCGGAGAACGGCACCTACCTCAGCGGGCCGTCGGTGCCGTAGGACGCCCCGAAGCGCGGTTACCCGAGCACCGGCAGGTACTCCCGCAGGTCGCTGCGCTCGCCGGAGGCGGAGACCGCCGCCGCGTCCACCGCGGCCGCCCAGTCGGCCCGGCCGGCGGCCAGCCGGATCCAGGTCAGCGGGTCGGTCTCGACCACGTTCGGCGGGGTGCCCCGGGTGTGCCGGGGGCCCTCGACGGCCTGCACGACGGCGTACGGCGGGATCCGCAGCTCGACCGCGCCGCCCGGCGCGCGGTCGGCGAAGGCGTCGGCCAGCAGCCGGGTGACGGCGGCGACGGCCTGGCGGTCGTGCGGGAAGCCGTCGAGGCCGAGCGCGGCGGCCAGGTCGTCGGCGTGCACGACGGTCTCCACCAGCCTGGTCACCAGCATGTCGGCGAGTGTCATCGAGCCCAGCCGGATCTCGAACCGCCGTACCGGGTCGGCGGCTTCGGGCCGGTCCAGCAGACCGGTCAGCGCGGCGGCCGCCCGGGCGAAGGCCCGCGCCACCGAGGCCGCGTCCCCGCCGAAGTCGCCCGCGGCCCTCGCCCGGGCCTGCTCGTCGAGCAGCGGCGCGACCGTGCCGACCGCGGCCACCCACCCCGGCAGGTCCAACGGCGCCCGCCCTTCCAGCGGATCGTCGAGGTGCTCGGGGACGAAGTCGAGCTGGACGGCGAGGTGCGCGATCAGCTCGCGGACCGTCCACTCCCCCAGCCTGGTCGGCCGGGCCAACCACTGCTCGGCGTCCGGACGTTCGCACAGCTGCCGGACGGCGTCGCGCAGCGCGCCGGTCTGCGCCGCGAGCGCGGCGCGCACCTTCTGCGGCTGGTAGGTACGGGGCTTGGGGGGCATGGCCCCAACATACGCCGAGGGGCGGACGGCCCCGTCGGACCGTCCGCCCCTCGAACCACGCGGGTCAGGCGAGCAGAGCCTCGATGACGCCGGTGTGGGCGTCCTTCAGCTCGGCCAGCGAGACGCTGAACTGGCCCTGGACGTCCAGGGATTCGCCGTCCACGACACCGATGCGGGTGGCCGGCAGGCCGCGCGCGGTGCACATGTCGTTGAACCGGAGCTCCTCGCTGCGCGGCACCGCCACGACGGCGCGGCCGGCCGACTCGGAGAACAGGAACACGAACGGGTCCGCGCCCTCGGGCACGATGATCCGCGCGCCGTGGCCGCCCTTGAGGCAGCTCTCCACGAGCGCCTGGCCGAGGCCGCCGTCGGAGAGGTCGTGCGCGGCGTCGATCATGCCGTCGCGCGAGGCGGCGATCAGGATGTCGCCGAGCAGCCGCTCGCGCTCCAGGTCGACCTTGGGCGGCAGACCGCCGAGGTGGTCGTGGACCACCTGCGACCAGGCCGAGCCGCCGAGCTCGTCCGCGGTGTCGCCGAGCAGGTAGAGCAGCTGCCCCTCCTCGGCGAAGGCGACCGGGGTGCGCCGGGTGACGTCGTCGATGACGCCGAGCACCGCGACCACCGGGGTCGGGTGGATGGCGACCTCGCCGGTCTGGTTGTACAGCGAGACGTTGCCGCCGGTGACCGGGGTGCCGAGCACCAGGCAGGCGTCGGCCAGGCCGCGGGTGGCCTCGGCGAACTGCCACATCACGTCCGGGTCCTCGGGGGAGCCGAAGTTGAGGCAGTCGGAGATCGCGAGCGGCTTGGCGCCGCCGGCCGCGACGTTGCGGTAGGCCTCGGCGAGGGCCAGCTGGGCGCCGGTGTACGGGTCCAGCTTGGTGTAGCGGCCGTTGCCGTCGGTGGCGACCGAGACGCCGAGGTTGGTCTCCTCGTCGATCCGGATCATGCCCGAGTCCTCGCCGACCGAGAGCACGGTGTTGCCGAGCACGTAGCGGTCGTACTGGTCGGTGATCCAGGACTTGGAGGCCTGGTTCGGGGAGCCGGCGACCTTCAGCAGGTCGGCCTTGAGGCCCTCGCCGGTGGTCGGGCGGGCCAGCCGCTCGCCGGTGGGGGCGTCGGCCTGCAGCGCGTCCTGCCAGCTCGGGCGGGCGTACGGGCGCTGGTAGGTCGGGCCCTCGTGGGCGACGGTGCGCGGCGGCACGTCGACGACGAGTTCGCCGTGCCAGAAGATCTCCAGGCGCTCGCCGTCGGTCACCTCACCGATGACGGTGGCGATGACGTCCCACTTCTCGCAGATCTCCAGGAAGCGGTCGACCTTGCCGGGCTCGACGATGGCGCACATGCGCTCCTGCGACTCGCTCATGAGGATCTCCTCGGGCGAGAGCGTGTTGTCGCGCAGCGGCACGGTGTCCAGCTCGACCCGCATGCCGCCGGAGCCGGCGCTCGCCAGCTCCGAGGTCGCGCAGGACAGGCCCGCGCCGCCCAGGTCCTGGATGCCCTTGACGAGCTTCTCCCGGAAGATCTCCAGGGTGCACTCGATCAGGAGCTTCTCCTGGAACGGGTCGCCGACCTGGACGGCCGGACGCTTGGTCGGCTTGGTGTCGTCGAAGGTCTCGGAGGCGAGCACGGAGACGCCGCCGATGCCGTCGCCGCCGGTGCGGGCTCCGTACAGGATGACCTTGTTGCCGGCGCCGGAGGCCTGCGCGAGGTGGATGTCCTCGTGCTTCATGACGCCCACGCACAGCGCGTTGACCAGCGGGTTGCCCTGGTAGCAGGAGTCGAAGACGACCTCGCCGCCGATGTTCGGCAGGCCCAGGCAGTTGCCGTAGCCGCCGATGCCCGCGACGATCCCGGGCAGCACGCGCCGGGTGTCCGGGTGGTCGGCCGCGCCGAACCGCAGCGGGTCCATCACGGCGACCGGGCGGGCGCCCATCGCCAGGATGTCGCGCACGATGCCGCCGATGCCGGTGGCCGCGCCCTGGTAGGGCTCGATGTACGACGGGTGGTTGTGCGACTCGACCTTGAAGGTCACGGCGTAGCCCTGGCCGACGTCGACCACACCGGCGTTCTCGCCGATGCCGACGAGCATCGCGTCCGAGTCGGGCTTCTTGTCGCCGAACTGCTTCAGGTGGACCTTGCTGCTCTTGTACGAACAGTGCTCCGACCACATGACCGAGTACATCGCGAGTTCGGCGCCGGTCGGGCGGCGGCCGAGAATCTCGCGGATGCGCGCGTACTCGTCCTCCTTGAGCCCGAGTTCGGCCCAGGGCTGGGCGACGTCCGGGGTCTGCTCGGCGTTCTTGACGGTGTCGAGGCTCATCAGGCGTTCACCAGCTGCTTCAGGACGGAAGTGAAGAAGCCCAGGCCCTCGACGGTCGGACCGGTGAGCGGCTCCACGGCGTGCTCCGGGTGCGGCATCAGGCCGACGACATTGCCGGCGGCGTTGGTGATGCCGGCGATGTCGCGGTACGAACCGTTCGGGTTGACGTCCACGTAACGGGCCACCACCCGGCCCTCCGCCTCCAGTTGGTCCAGGACGCGCTCCTCGGCGACGAACCGGCCCTCGCCGTTCTTCAGCGGAACGACGATTTCCTGGCCCGCCGAGTAATCCCGGGTCCAGGCGGTACCGGTGTTCTCGATGCGCAGCTTCTGGTCGCGGCAGACGAAGTGCAGCGAGTCGTTGCGGGTGAGCGCGCCGGGCAGCAGGTGCGATTCGCAGAGCACCTGGAAGCCGTTGCAGATACCGAGGACCGGCATTCCCAGCTTCGCCTGCTCGATGACGGTGTCCATCACGGGCGAGAAGCGGGAGATCGCGCCGCAGCGCAGATAGTCGCCGTAACTGAATCCGCCCGGCAGGACGACGGCGTCGACCTGGTGGAGATCCTTGTCACGGTGCCAGAGCGCGACCGGCTCGGCGCCGGCCAGGCGGACCGCACGCTGGGCGTCACGGTCGTCGAGGGAGCCGGGGAAAGTGACGACGCCGACGCGGGTGGTCACTTCGCCGCCTCCTCGACGCGGACGGTGAAGTCCTCGATCACGGTGTTGGCGAGAAAGGTCTCGGCGGCTTCGCGGATACGGGCGAGCGCGGCGTCGTCGACCGGGCCCTCCACTTCCAGCTCGAAACGCTTGCCCTGGCGGACGTCGGCGATCCCGGTGAATCCGAGACGGGGCAGTGCACGCTGCACCGCCTGGCCCTGGGGGTCGAGGATCTCCGGCTTGAGCATGACGTCGACTACGACGCGTGCCACTGGCACTCCCGGTGGTGTCTTCGGTGAGGCGGGGGAACTCCAGACTACCGGGGGTTTCGGGCGGGATTGCTGGCCGGGGCAGGCGACGCGCGTAGACCCGAGACCCTTACGCGACAAGGGATCCAAGCCCGTGAACCCCCGGCCGGGCCGCGCGGTTTCCACGGATTCGGCCCCCGGAACGAGAACACCCGAAGAACACCCGAATACGGCACTCCGGGACAGATCGACCCGTCCCGCACTCCGGTATCCGGCACTCCGGCGAAGACACGTGAATATCCGGAAAAGAATGCCGGACTCTTCGATTTCGACCCCCTTCGGGTGCAGAATAGGGCCACCTGTCGCGGCAAGTGCTGCGTATCCGGCGGGCCACCAGGCCTGCCCGTATGCGCTTGCGCGAGTGGGTGCACATCAGGCCCCCGGACGCACCCCGCGGACCGGCGGCCGAATTGCCCGAGAGGATTGACACCCATGGCTCAGCGTGTAGTTGTCACGCTCTCCGACGACCTGGACGGCGGCGCCGCGGCGGAAACCGTCCACTTCGGCGTCGACGGGAAGTCGTACGAGATCGACCTGTCCGTGGACAACGCGGAAAAGCTGCGGGAGGCCCTCGCTCCGTTCGTCGCGGCCGGCCGCCGCCAGAGCCGCACCGGAAAGTCCTTCCGCCGCACCGCGCTCACCCCGGACCCGGCCGCGGTGCGCGCCTGGGCCCTGTCGCGCGGCATGGAGCTGCCGGCCCGCGGACGCATCCCCAAGCACGTGTACGAGCAGTTCGCCGAGGCGAACTGACCGCCCCGGGCACCCCGGTCGCCCCGCCCGCCTGGACCGAAAGGGTGGGGCGACCACCCCGAACGATGCTGTAGAGTAATCCTCGTCGCCGCAACGGAGAGATCCGAAGAGGCGGCGGGTGCCCCACCAGGCACCGTGCGGACGTGGCTCAGTTGGTAGAGCATCACCTTGCCAAGGTGAGGGTCGCGAGTTCGAATCTCGTCGTCCGCTCGCAGTGCGCGAGCACAGCACAACTCCATAGTTAGACCTGCGGACGTGGCTCAGTTGGTAGAGCATCACCTTGCCAAGGTGAGGGTCGCGAGTTCGAATCTCGTCGTCCGCTCCAGAACGAAAGGCCCCCTCGATCGAGGGGGCCTTTCGGCATTCCCGCGCCACGCCGATCCCGGCCCATGACATTTGTCATCGCCGACCCGTGGATCTCCACCGCCGTCTCATGACGGCGCGCACTGCCCGCCCGGCCGGGGAGGCGGAAGGCTTGAGCCATGGAAACGAGCCAGCCCCTCCGCCCCGGCGACAGCGTGATCGAGGTCACCGACCTGCACCGCCACTACGGCACCGGCACCACCGGCTACCACGCCGTCCGCGGCGTCGACCTGACCGTGGGCCGCGGTGAGCTGTTCGCCCTGCTCGGCACCAACGGGGCGGGCAAGACCTCCACCATGGAGCTCATCGAGGGCCTGGCCGCCCCCACCGGCGGCACCGTCCGGGTGCTCGGCCACGACCCCCACCGGGAGCGCGCCGCCCTCCGCCCGCGGATCGGCATCATGCTCCAGGAGGGCGGCTTCCCCGGCGACCTCACCATCGCCGAGACCGGCCGCAGCTGGGCCGGCATGACCAGCGGCGCCCGCCCGGTCGACGAGGCCCTGGAGCTGGTCGGCCTCGGCCACCGCCGCGACGTCCGGGTCAAGCAGCTGTCCGGCGGCGAGCGGCGCCGGCTCGACCTCGCGATGGCCCTGCTCGGCCGCCCCGAGGTGCTCTTCCTGGACGAGCCCAGCACCGGCCTCGACCCCGAGGCGCGCGCCGCCGTCTGGCGGCTGGTCCGCGAACTGCGCGCCCAGGGCACCACCGTGCTGCTCACCACGCACTACCTGGAGGAGGCCGAGGAGCTCGCCGACCGGCTGGCCATCATGCACGGCGGCCGGATCGTCACCACCGGCACCGTCGCCGAGGTGATCGCCGGCCGGCCCTCCCGGATCAGCTTCGAACTCCCCGAGTTCACCGGGACGGCGCTGCCGGTCCTCGCCGGGGCCGAGATCGCCGTCGACGGCCGCAAGGTCACCGTGCAGACCGGCGGCCTCCAGCACACCCTCTTCGAACTGCTCGGCTGGGCCCAGCAGCACGGGATCACGCTCGGCTCCCTGGACGCCCGCAGCGCCTCGCTGGAGGAGGCCTTCCTCGCCATCGCCTCCGAGGCCGCCCACCAGGCCCCGCCCCAGTCGCCCGCCGCCCCCACCGCCCGCCCCGCCCGCCGCCGCCTGATCGGATCCGCCCGATGACCACTGCCACCGCCGCCAAGACCGCCGCCGGCCCGCAGAGCACCACCGCCCGCCGGCTGCTCGCCCTCGGCCGCGCCGAGGCCACCCTGCTGCTGCGCAACCGGGCCGCCCTGTTCACCGCGCTGCTGCTGCCGCTGCTGCTGATCGCCGGCCGGCACAACATGCTCAAGCAGCAGGCCGAGTCCCACCCCGGACTGGACGTCGACACGCTGCTGATCACCGGCACCATCGGCGGCGTCCTCGCCTTCGTCGTCTACTACAACCTGACCGCCGCGTACGTCGCCCGCCGCAACGAGCTGGTGCTCAAGCGGCTGCGCACCGGCGAGGCCCGGGACATCGAGATCCTGGCCGGCACGGCGGTGCCCTCGGTGAGCCTCGCCCTGATGATGTGCGCCGTGGTCGGCGTCGGCGCGGCCGCCCTCCTCAAACTCAGCACGCCGGTGAACCCGCTGCTGCTGGCCGTCGGGCTGGTCCTGAGCATCGCCGTCTTCATCGCACTGGCCGCCGTCTCCAGCGCCTTCACCAAGACCGTCGAGACCGCCGGCATCACCACCCTCCCGGTGCTGCTGGTCTCCCAGTTCGGCTCCGGCCTGCTCATCCCGCTGGAGATCATGCCCCCCGGGCTGGCCGACTTCTGCCGCCTGCTGCCCACCACCCCGGCGTTCCAGCTGATCCGGATCGGCTGGACCGGCACCGACGGCTCGGCCGCCGCCACCGGCTTCGCCGGCACCTGGTCCACCGCCGCCCCGCACCTGGTGACCGGCGCCGTCTGGCTCGGCCTGGCGGTCTGGGGCGCGGTGCGCTACTTCCGCTGGGAGTCGCGCCGCTGACGCCCCGGCGGGCACCCGCTCCGGAAGTGCGAAGGTCAGGCCCCCGTTCCGCCTCTGATATGAAGGTAGCGACACGATCTTGATCGAAACGGGGAGCGATTCGATGGCCGTCCAGGGGCCGGTCCGCAGATGGAAGGGCTTCGGCAAGCCCCAACGCGCCGAGCTGTACTTCCGCTGGTCGCTCTACATGGTGGCCTGGTGCATCGTTCCGGTGAACCTGGTGTTCAGCGCCTCCTCCGTCGAGAACCTCGACCGGTCGATCGGCGCCGTCCGGGTCACCCTGGTCGTCTCGCTCGCCTCCACCCTGCTCTGCCTCCGGGCGTTCCGCACCTCGCTCGACCACTACCTGCACCGCCCCACCGAGCACCTGCGCTGGCTGATCGTCAACAGCGCGCTCTCGGTCGCCGGTTCCTGGGCCGTCCTGCTGCTGGGCCCGTCCTCCGCCGAACCCGGGCGGCCCGGAGGGCCACCGTTCACCGCGTCGGTCGCCATCGCCCTGCTGTGCGCCGCCATCGGCCCGATCAGCGTGGGGCTGCCCCTGCGCCGGGCCTTCGCCGCCGGACTCGGACTGATCCTGCTGGTCTCCCCGGCGATGCTGCTGGCCGGGATGAGCCCCGCCACCACGGCCGGACTCGCGGTCGGGGCGTCGATCAGCCTGACCTTCCTCGTCGGCACCTGCCGCAGCTTCGCCTGGGTGACCGCGATCATCTGGGAACTGGAGACCGCCCGCGAGGCCCAGTCCCGGCTGGCCGTCGCCGAGGAGCGGCTGCGGTTCTCCCGCGACCTGCACGACGTGATGGGCCGCAACCTCACCACCATCGCGCTCAAGAGCGAACTCGCCGTCCAGTTCGCCCGCCGCGGGCGCCCGGAGGCCGCCGACCAGATGGCCGAGGTGCAGCGGATCGCCCAGGAGTCGCAGCGCGAGGTCCGGGACGTCATCCGCGGCTACCGCACCGCCGACCTGCACGCCGAGGCGATCGGCGCCCGCGCGGTGCTGCGCAGCGCCGACGTCGTCTGCGAGATCGACCTCGGCGAGAACGCCGACCAGCTGCCGCCGCCGGTCCAGTCGGTGCTCGGCTGGGTGATCCGCGAGGCCACCACCAACGTGCTGCGGCACAGCGAGGCCGCCCACTGCCTGATCCGGCTGAACCTCCAGGACGGCCGCGCCGTCCTGGAGCTGGAGAATGACGGGGTGCCCGCCGTCCCGCTCCCCTCGCTGGGCGGCGGCACCGGACTGCGCGGCCTGCGCGAACGGCTGGCCGCCCACGACGGCGAGCTGACCATCCCCGAGACCGCCCGGGGCACCTTCCGGATGCTCGCCGCCGTCCCGCTCTGACCCGCACCCACCGACGGAGGACCGCCCGATGACCGACCCCGCACCCGTGCGCGTCCTGCTCGCCGACGACGAGCACCTGATCCGGGGCGCGCTGGCCGCGCTGCTCTCCCTGGAGGAGGACATCACCGTGGTCGCCGAGGCCGGCTCCGGCCCGGAGGCGCTGGCGATGGCGCAGGCCCACCGCCCGGACGTCGCGGTGCTGGACCTCCAGATGCCCGGCAAGGACGGCATCGAGGTGGCCACCGAACTGCGCCGGCTGCTGCCGGACTGCCGCTGCATGATCGTCACCGGCCACGGCCGCCCCGGCTACCTCAAGCGGGCGCTGGAGGTCGGGGTGCGCGGCTTCCTGCCGAAGACCGTCTCGGCGGCCGACCTGGCCGGCATCATCCGGACCGTCCGGGCCGGCGGCCGGTACGTGGACCCGGAGCTGGCCGCGGACGCGATCAGCGCGGGCGAGACCCCGCTCACCCCGCGCGAGACGGACGTCCTGGAACTGGCCGCCGACGGCACCTCGATCACCGAGATCGCCGAACGGGCGGCGCTGTCCCCCGGCACCGTCCGCAACTACCTGTCCTCGGCGGCCGGGAAGCTGGGCGCCGAGAACCGGCACGCGGCGGTGCGGATCGCCCGCGAGCACGGCTGGATCTAGGTCCGAACACGGGCACGGCTCGCGGGCGGTCGGGCGTCAGGCCCAGGCGGTGCCGGTCAGCCGCTCGTACACCTCGATGTACTTGGCGCGGGTCTGCTCGACCACCTCGGCCGGCAGCTCCGGCGGCGGCTGCTCGCTGTAGCGGTCCCAGCCGGAGGCCGGGGAGACCAGCCAGTCGCGGATCAGCTGCTTGTCGAAGGACGGCTGCGAGCGGCCGGGCTGCCACTCGTCGGCCGGCCAGTACCGGGAGGAGTCCGGGGTGAGCACCTCGTCGCCGATCAGCAGCTCGCCGTCCAGCAGGCCGAACTCGAACTTGGTGTCGGCCAGGATGATGCCGCGGTCGCGGGCGATGTCCCGGGCCCGGCCGTAGACGTCCAGGGTGGTGCGGCGCAGCTGGGCGGCCAGGTCGGCGCCGATCCGGCGGGCGGTCTCCTCGTAGGAGACGTTCTCGTCGTGCTCGCCGACCTCGGCCTTGAGCGCCGGGGTGTAGATCGGGGCGGGCAGCTCGGAGCTGTTCTCCAGGCCCTCCGGCAGGGCGATGCCGCAGACCGTGCGGTTCTCCTGGTACTCGGCCAGGCCGGAGCCGGCCAGGTAGCCGCGGGCGACCGCCTCGACCGGGACCATGTCCAGGCTGCGGCAGATCAGCGTGCGGCCCTTCCAGTCGGCGGGGGCGCCGGACGGGACCTCGGTGGAGATCACGTGGTTGGGGACGATGTCGGCGATCCGCTCGAACCACCACAGGGACAGCTGGGTGAGGACGCGACCCTTGTCGGGGATCTCGTTCGGCAGCACCCAGTCGTGGGCGGACATCCGGTCGCTGGCGACCATGACCAGCTCGCCCGACTCGGTCCGGTAGAGGTCGCGCACCTTGCCGGTGTGCAGGTGGACCAGGCCGGGCACCTGGACCGGCTCGGGCTTGGTGACAAATCCGCTCAAGGTGTCTCAGTCCTCAGGGGTCGTTCGCGGGCGTGGGGCGCGCGAAAGGGGAGGTCACTGCCCCCGCAGTCTTTCACGAACCCCCGAGGCCCCGTTTCTGGCCGAGGGCGGCCCCGTTCCGGGCGAGCGGGGCCCGGCCGAAGGAGGCCTCGTTCTTGCCGAGGCGGTCGAGCAGGTTGGCGGTGGCCCGCTGGATCCGCTCGTCGGTGAGGCCGGGGCGGCCCAGCGCGGGCGACCAGGCGAAGGTGCCGGCCGCGAACACGTACGCGCCGCTGGGCGCCCGGTACAGCGAGGTCTCCTGGTAGCGGGTGCGGCCGGCGAGGTCCTGGTACGGCGAGTGCGCGAGCAGCACCCGCTCGGTGTGCTCGGGCAGCGCCACCTTGGGGTAGTAGCGGTCGGCCTCGCCGGCGACCAGGCCGGGCAGTTCGTCGCCCTCCTGCAGGCCGGTGCCGTCCCAGAGCCAGTGCGCGGTGTGCCGGGCGATCAGCGGGACGGGCGCGGCGACCCGGCCCGAGTACTGCAGGCCGAGCACCTGCTGCTCGGGCTCGCCGGCGTCCCGCCACAGCGCGCTGGCCGAACCGGGCACCCCGGCGGCCGGGTTGCCCGGCTGGACCTTCTGCCGCTTGCGGCAGTTGAGCAGCCGGTTGGGTTCGCCGGAGGCGGCGGCGGTCAGCTCGACCCGCCAGTACATGGTGTTGGCGGACAGGAACACCAGCGAGGTGCCGTCGTCCCTGGCCTGCTCGACGGCCCGGCGCATCGGCTCGGACCAGTACTCGTCGTGGCCCGGGAAGATCAGCGCCCGGTGCCGCCCCGGGTCGACCAGGCCCGCGTGCAGGTCGGTGGCGGTGGCGTAGGAGAGGTCGTAGCCGTAGCGCTCGGCCCAGCGGATGAAGTCGTACGCGTGGCCGACGTGCAGCGGCAGCCCGGCGGTGGCGTGCGGGCGGTCGAAGGAGACCGTGACGGCCGCCTCCGGCTCGCCGACCAGGCCGCCCCGGCCGTCCCAGGCGTGGTAGAGGCTGGCGCCGCTGCGGCCGTCCTCGGGGAACAGGTTGTAGGCCTGCCAGGTCACGTCCGGGACCACCAGGAGCAGTTCGGCGGCGTGCTCCCGGTCCTCGAAGTCCCGGACGGTGAACGGGATGTGGCTGCGGTGCAGCATGTCCGCGGTGGTCAGCACGGCGACGTACGCGCCGGGCTTCCAGTGCACCGGGATCTGCAACCGCCAGGAGTGCCACCAGTGGTGGCAGGAGACCGTCCGCTCGACCACCAGCGGGGCGGGCTGGGCCAGCCCGGCGATCAGCGGGCTGGACGTCATGTGGCGGGCGCCGTCGCCGCCGTAGTGGCCGATCCGCCAGACGTCCACGGTGAACTCGCGGGGCGGGTTGACGGTGACCCGGAAGTCCACCGAACCGCCGGGGCGGATCACCCCGGCCGAGGCGAAGCCCTTGATCTGCTGGTCCACGTCGTTGGCGCTCTGCGGGGTGCCGACCGGCGGCTTGGGCCGGGCGCCGGCCGCCAGCGGCCGCTGGCCGGGCGCGTCCACCGAGACGTACCAGGGGACGGCGCCCTCGGCACCGGCCAGGTACTGGTCCGGGCTGCGCAGCCAGGGCAGCGGGCCCTGACCGAAGGGGTCGGAGACGCTGTAAGCGTGCGTTCCGGACTCCCAGCGGCGGTTGAGTTCCGTGCCCACGCGCCCCTCCCAGGTGCACTTCCGCCCGGTTGGCACGTGCCCCCCGGATGTGCGTGCGGTCTAATACACCACAGAGTGCTGGCGCTCCGTCACCCTGCGGTCGCAATTGGTGCCGGGAATCTCACGCCCTCCCCCGGCCGGGCCTCCGGCCTGCGGAGACGGCCGCCCGCCGGTCGGTTTGGGGGCGCGCGCCGGAGCACCGAGCGCCGCCTGTCCGGCTCACAACCGGACGGGTTTCTCCAGCCGGACGTCGGCGGCGTCCAGCCAGGCCCGCAGCGGGCCGTCCTGGCCCTGCTCGACGGCCTGGGCGACCGGCCCGGCCAGGTCGGTGCGGCGGATCCCGCCCAGCAGCAGCACCGGACCGTCCAGCCAGTCCAGGCCGGGCGCGCCGCCCGCGGTGTCGACGGCGGCGCAGCAGACCATCGCGGTGACGTGGTCGACCAGCAGGTCACGGCCGCTGCGGGCGGTTTCGAGCAGCGGGGCCGGGGCGGTGGTGCGGGCCAGCTGGGCGGCCAGCGCGGCGGCCAGCTGCTCCCCCTCGCCCTCGGCGAGCCGGACCAGCAGCCGGGTGAGCGTCGGGGAGCCGGGGCGGGCCTGGGGGGCGAGCCGGTCCAGGGCGGTCTGCAGGGCGGCGGCGCGGGCCCGCCAGCCGGCGTCCACCACGTCGGCCGGGTAGTCCGTCCACTCCAGTTCGTGCCAGCCTCCGGCGGCCGGGCTGCCGAAGAACAGCTCGGCGGCGAGCCGGGAGACCGCCCGGTCGACGGTGCCGGGCTCCTCCAGCAGGTCGCAGGCGGGGCGGTCGCCGAGCCGGGTGCCGTAGCCGTCGGCCAGGCGGTCGCGCCGGGACAGCTCGGTGAGGGCGGAGACGACGCCGGCGTTGAGGTGGGCGGGGTGGCGGCCGAGCCGCCAGGCGGGCAGCGCGACCCGGGTGAGCAGCCGGTCCCAGCCCGCGTAGGCCAGGCCGACCTGCTCCTGGGCGGCGATCCGCAGGCCGTAGTCGACCGTCCTGGCCTGCTCGGAGGCCCAGCTCGCGACGGAGCGCTCCAATTCGGCGGCGTGGCCCCGGCAGGCGCCGAGCAGCCGTCGGATGATCCCGCGGGTGATCCGCTCGGCGAGCGCGGCCGGCCCGCGGCGGGGCGGCCGGGGCGGGCCCGCCAGGGTGGCGCCGCCGAGGCCGGGGGCGGCACCCTGGCCGGAGTCCAGGCCGGCGTCCAGGCTGCGCAGGAAGCGGCGGGCGGCGGCGATCTCCGGGTCGGCGGAGGCGGCGGTGCCGGCCACCACGGGGGCGAGCAGGGCGCGCAGTTCGCCGGCCCGCATCCACCACAGGAACGGCGAGCCGATCACCAGGACCGGGCCCGGCGGCTCGGGGTGCGTCCGGAACGGGCGGGCCCGCCGCACCGGCGGCACGTCCTCCAGCCAGCTGTCGCAGTCCGGGGTGAGGGCCACGGTGGAGGGCGCGGGCACGTCCAGCCGGTCGGCGAGTTCGTCGATCAGCCGGTACAGCTCGGGCGCCTCGGCGCGTTTCAGCGGGACGGCCGGGGTCCGGGGCGGGACGGCCCGGTGGTAGGCGCGGGCGGTCAGCCCGGCCACCAGGAGGGTCAGCGCGGCCACCGCGCAGACCACCCAGCGGGCGGCGTCCCACCCGGCGGCGTCGGAGGAGCCGGGTGCGCCGATCCGCCCGGTGAACCGGCCCGCGAGCAGGACCACCGCGACGGCGGCGGGCATGGCGGCGGCGGCCAGGGCGAGACCACGGACCCGCAGGACCGCCTGGGCATGAGCGCGCGCGGTGTCGACTGCGGCCATACGGTGCGGCACCCCCTTCGGAGCCCTCGGGCGCCCGGCGACGGGCCCTGAGCCGACTCGAAACGATCAGTTCCGACCGGGAAGCGGAGGCGTCCGATCCCCGGTAGTGCATGCTGTGTGGCGCTTCTGCCATGTTCGACGCACCGGCCCGGGTGGGTGTTCCGGATCGCCCCGGTTTCCACTCGTCCCGGTGACACCGCCCGGATTCCGGACGGTCACGACCGGTCCGGTGCGAAGCACCCGGGCACCCGCCCGGCCGGACGCCGTCCAGCATCCCCCCGTGGGAACACCGCTACCCGGCGGCGACCCCGGCGCACGGCCACGTCGCACTGCGATCCAGCGCACCATAAGGCCGGGCGCCCGGCTACGTCAGCCGGATGCGGGTGCTATCACCCGATGGGCTGGAATCCGGCCGCCGAACGGTGCGCCGGCCCCCGGAGCCACTCCCGCCCCGGAAACGCCGCAGGGCGCTGCGTCCATGGGGGGAAATCCCACGGTGCGCGGCGCCCTGCGGGCGGAGGCGGGGCAGGCCCTACGCGGTGGCCGCCTTCAGGGCGATGTCGGTGCGGTGCTGGCCGCCCTTGAGCGCGATCCGGTCCACGGCGGCGTACGCGCGGTCGCGCGCCTCCGCCAGGTCGGCGCCGGTCGCGGTGACCGACAGGACGCGGCCGCCGGCGCTCAGCACCCGGCCGTCCTCGTCGGCCCTGGTACCGGCGTGCAGGACGAACGCGGTGCCGTCGGCCTCGGCCTCGGCCAGGCCCTCGATCGGGTCACCGGTGCGCGGCGCGGCCGGGTAGCCCTCGGAGGCGACGACCACCGTGACGGCCGCGCCCTCGTCCCAGCGCAGCGGCTCCAGCTGGTCCAGGGTGCCGGTGGCGGCGGCCAGCAGGACGGCGGCCAGCGGGGTGCGCAGCCGGGCCAGCACGACCTGGGTCTCCGGGTCGCCGAAGCGGGCGTTGAACTCGATCACCCGGGTACCGCGCGAGGTGAGCGCGAGGCCCGCGTACAGCAGGCCGGAGAACTCGGTGCCCCGGCGGCGCAGCTCGTCGACGGTCGGCTGCAGGACGCTCTGCTGGACCTCCTCGACCAGCCCGGCGGGCGCCCACGGCAGCGGCGAGTAGGCGCCCATGCCACCGGTGTTGGGGCCCTCGTCGCCGTCCAGCGCGCGCTTGAAGTCCTGCGCGGGCTGGAGCGGGACGACGGTGGTGCCGTCGGTGATCGCGAACAGCGACACCTCGGGGCCGTCCAGGTACTCCTCGATGACCACGCGCTCGCACGAGGCGGCGTGCGCCAGCGCGGCCGCGCGGTCGGAGGTGACCACCACGCCCTTGCCGGCGGCCAGGCCGTCGTCCTTGACCACGTACGGCGCGCCGAAGGCGTCCAGCGCCTCGGCGGCCTCGGCCGGGGTGGTGCAGACGTAGGAGCGGGCGGTGGGCACGCCGGCCCCGGCCATCACGTCCTTGGCGAAGGCCTTGGAGCCTTCCAGGCGGGCGGCTTCGGCGGACGGGCCGAACACCGGGATGCCGGCCGCGCGCACGGCGTCGGAGACGCCCGCGACCAGCGGGGCCTCCGGGCCGACCACGACCAGGGCGGCGCCGAGCCGCACGGCCAGGTCGGCGACCTGCGCGCCGTTCAGCTGGTCGACCGGGTGGACCGTCGCCACCTGTGCGATCCCGGCGTTGCCCGGGGCACAGTGGAGCTCGGAGACGGCGGGATCTTGGGACAGAGAGCGGCACAGGGCGTGTTCGCGGGCGCCGCCGCCGATGACGAGGACCTTCACGCTTGGCAAGGGTAGTCGGTGGCCAGTTCCGGCCGCTCTCCGGTCCCGTCCGATCCTCCAGTCGGGGCGGTCCGTACGCCGAGGATGTCAGAGAAACCTCCAACTCGGACCGGCTCGGTGCGCACCGGGTGCCCGAGTCAGGACGGCGGGTCACCGGACCCTCCCTCGGACGGGTGAAATCTCGCCGACCCCCGCATCCCTTCCACCTCGGGTTCCGGTGGCCGAATCCGGTAACGATCACCGGGGAAGCGACCCCATGGTCAGCCATTTGGCGGTAAGAAGTGCTGTTGGACAACCAACGGCAGACGTTGAGTCAGTCGATGGACCGCCAGACCCAGCAGTCCGCCCGCCACAGGGAGCCCCACAGGTGAGCCAGCCGGAAATGCAGCCCGAGGAGAGTGCCTGGGGCAAGGAGATCGGCGAGGAGGACCCGCCCGCCGCGACCATCGCCCGCCAGGAGTCCACCCGCCGACGGACCGATCTGAGCACTCGACAGTTCCCCCTCGGGGACTGGGGCGAGCCGGCCGAGCGCCTGGAGGAGCTGTACCGCTGGTCCGAGGAGCGGGCGGTCGAGGCGATCGAGTGGTACCGCAAGGACCGGATCTGGAAGCGCCGCTGGGCGCGCCTGCTGCGGTTCGGCACGGCCGGCTTCGCGGTGGGCGGGGTGACCGCGCCGCTGGTCGACCTGACCGGCGTGGTCTCGCACGGCACCAGCTGGGGCTACGTCGGCCTGGCGCTCGCCGCCGCCTGCTACGGCACCGACCGGGTGTTCGGCCTCACCTCCGGCTGGATGCGTGACGTCAGCACCGCGCAGGCGCTGCAACGCCGGCTGGAGGCCTTCCAGTTCGACTGGGCGTCGGAGTGCGTGCGCGAGGTGCTCGGCCCGACCGAGGGCACCGCGGGCGAAGCCGCCGAGCGCTGCCTCGGCGTGCTGCGCCGGTTCTGCGAGGACGTCTCGGACATGGTCCGCACCGAGACCTCGGAGTGGATGCTGGAGTTCCGCGCGTCCATGACGCAGCTGCCCACCCAGGCCCCGGGCACCTGGGGCGGGCGCAGCGAGAGCGGGGTGGGCGCCCAGGTGCGGGTGCTGCCGCCGCCGGGCACCCGGCCCACCATGCCGCGCCAGCGGCCGCCGGAGGGGCCGCTGCGGTAGCGGGCGCGAAGGCGGGCCGCCTGCCGTGACGGGCGGGCCGGTACGGCGGGAGGGTGCGGCGGCCGGGCGGGCGCAGCGGGCGGTGCCTCGGGCGGAAGGCCGCCCGGCGCCTCAGGCGAAGACCACCATCGAGCCCTGGGCGAGGCTGCGGGTCGCCGCCGCGTACAGGCCCGCCCAGGCGTGCCGCTCACGGGCGAAGGGGTGCAGGTCGTCCAGCGGCGGCCCGAACGGCTGCTCCAGGCCGGTCGGGCCGAGCGGCCGGGTCGGGTCCGGCGGGTTGAGCGGGTCGAGGCCCAGCGCCGGGGCGACGGCCTGCAGTTCGCGCAGCAGCCCGTGGCTGGAGCCGAGCGGACCGCCGGAGGCGAGCAGTGCGTCGTCCACCAGCGGAGCCGGGAACTCTATCGGCACGTAGGCGCCCGCGTGGTCGAAGTGCCAGACCAGGTGCGACTGTTCGGCGCTGCTCTCGAACATCTCCAGCAGCTGCTCGTAGTCGCCGCCGAGCGAGTCCACCGGCGTGATGTCCAGCCCGGTGAGGCCCAGCAGGTAGGCACGGCGCAGGAAGTGCAGCGAGTCGTAGTCGAAGGCGGCTATCGGCTCGACCGCCCCGCTCAGCCCCGGTACGTACTGGTAGACCGGCACCTCGGGCAGCCCGCGGGAGGCCAACACCGCGTTGTAGAGGGCGAGATCGTCCCTGAAGGGATTGTCGGGGCTGTGGCTCAGCACGTCCACGAGCGGGACGAGCCAGAGGTCGCAGGCCATGGCCGGCAGTTCCTCTCCGGGCGACGGGGTCGCCCGCAGAGCGGGACGACGACGGGGGCGGGGTCGGTACCCGGACGGCCGTTGTGCGGGACGCCCGGTTCGACGACCGCCCACCCTACCGGCCCGGGGCCGGGCGCGGGTCGGGCCGTCCCTGCGGTGCGTCCGGGGGCGGTTCGGGCAGCCGCCGGCCGAACCGGCCGTACGACACCGAGCGAGGTTGCGGCACCAGGCCGAGGCCCAGCCCGAGTTCGCGGCCGAGCTCCCGGCCGACCTCCTCGCCCGGCCGGCGCCGGCCCCTCCCGACCTGGTCGAACGCCTGGCCGGAGGCCGGTTCGGCCGCCACCGACGGGGCGTCGGCGGACGGGGCGTCGGCGGACGGGGCCGGCGGAACGGGGCCACCGCCGTCGGGCCCGCCACCATCGGACTCGCCGTCCCGGGGTCCGCCGTCCCGGGGTTCGGTGAGCAGCCCCAGCACCGTCACCGACTCCAGCGGCCGCCCGGCCAACCCGGCCAACAGCCGGGCGGTGTACAGGTTGTACTCGCAGATGATCCGGTGCGCGCCGACCAGGTCCCGCGCGCCGATGGCGTCGACCAGGTCGAGGTGGCGGTCCCAGCAGACCTCGGCCAGGACGGGCAGGTCCCGCAGGTAGGGCGCGGCGAACATCCACGACTGCACCCGCAGCCAGTCCAGGTAGTCGCCGATCCGGCGGTTGCCGATCAGCGCGGCGACCTCCTGCCAGAACCGGCGGTCGCAGCCCACCATCACGTCCAGGTTCCCGGCCCGGGCGGCCCGGACCGCCGCGTCGGCCCGGCGGCGCAGCGAGGGCAGCCTGGCGAGGTCCGGCAGCGCCCTGCGAGCGGAGAACTGGCGGTAGTAGCTGTCGGTGACCAGCACCCGGGACTCGAAGATCTCCAGGAAGTCGTCCCAGCCCAGCTCGGGCACGGTGAACCCGCGGTGGTGCTCGGCCCGCAGCAGCCCCTGAGCACCGAGGTCGACCAGCGCCTCGCGGGCCGGGGTCGCCGAGACGCCGTACAGCTCGGCGATCTCCTTGACGGTGAAGTTGCGGCCGGCCGCCAACCGGCCGGCCATCATCTCCTCGCGCAGCGCACCGGCGATCTGCTCGCGCAGGCTGTTGCGCTGGATGACGGAACGGGTGTCGCCTGCGCCGTTGCCGGGCATGCGCGCAACCTCCTGGGGCGGGCCGATCAGGCCGCCCCTCGGCGGACCGGCCAACGAGCGGCGGGGAACACGACGAGTGCTCATCTTCTCAAACCCGCCCCGAGAAGGTACAAACCAACCCCCCGGAGGCCCCGACACCCCCGGACTCCCCCGCCCGGGCCGGGCCTGGGCGGGGCGAGGCGGGCCCGGGTCAACGCCGGCCCGGGTCAGCGCTGGACCGGCGCGGGGATCCCCAGCAGGCGGTCCCGCAGCACCGGGAACTCCTCGCGGGCCTTGCCCACCTCGGCCGGATCGAACTCGACGGTCAGCACCTGCTCCTCCGTGCCGGCCTCGGCCAGCACCCGGCCCCACGGGTCCACCACGATGCTGTGCCCGGCCTGCTCGACCCCGGCGTGCGTCCCGGCCGTGTTGCAGGCCAGCACGAACGCCTGCTCCTCCACCGCCCGCGCCCGCGCCAGCAGCGTCCAGTGCTCGCGCCGCCGGGCCGGCCAGGCCGCCGGAACCACCAGCAGCTGCGCGCCGGCGTCCAGCAGCGCCCGGAACAGCTCCGGGAAGCGCAGGTCGTAGCAGGTGGCCAGGCCCAGGGTGGCGAAGTCGGTGGCCGCGGTGACGATCTCCTGACCGGCGCCCATCACCACCGCCTCGCCGCTGTCGAAACCGAAGCGGTGGATCTTGCGGTAGGTGTGCACCAGCTCGCCGTCCGGGGCGAACAGCAGCGAGGTGTTGTAGATCGGCCCGTCCGGGTCGCGCTCGACGATCGAACCGGCGTGCAGCCAGACCCCGGCCGCCCGCGCGGCCGCCGCCATCGCGTCCGACGTGGGCCCGTCCAGCGTCTCGGCGCCGTCCGACCACAGGTCGTAGGCGAAGCCGCCGAGCGGCCACAGCTCCGGCAGGACCACCAGGTCCGCGCCCTGCTGCGCCCGGACCAGCGCGGCGGCCCGGGCCCGCCGTTCGGCGGGCGGCTCGGCGTCGGAGACCCCGAGTTGGATCAATGAAGCGCGCACAGTACCACCGTCCACGGCAAGAGACCTACGATCGTCACCCGAAAGCGCTGCCCAGCTGTCTCCCGGCAGCGTAACGTGCGGTTAGCGTGTGCGCCTGGAAGCCGGACCATCCCGGCCGACCGGGGAGGCCGGGCGCAGAGGGCAAGGAAGCTGACGGAGGGCCGGAGATTCCCGTGACGGACAACCAGACCGTGCAGGCTTACACGGAGGCGTGGGCCCAGAGCATCGAGTCCATATCGGAGCTGGTCGCCCCCCTCCCCGAGGGCTCCTGGAACCGGGCCACCGAATGCCCCGGCTGGTCGGTCCGGGACGTCGTCTCGCACATCATCGCGGTCGAGTCCGAACTCCTCGGCGACCCCCGCCCGATCCACTCCCTGCCGCGTGACCTTCGCCACGTCACCACCGACTTCGCCCGCTACATCGAACTGCCGGTCGACAAGCGCCGCTGCCACACCGCTCTGGAGATGACCAGCGAGCTGGAGTACACCATCATCCGCCGCTCCCGGGCACTGCGGAACGCCAAGCAGATGCCCCTGGAGCCGGTGCGCTGGCCGGCCGGCCCGAACAGCCGCGACGTGCACTACCACGAGCTGCTGCGCCTGCGGGCCTTCGACGTCTGGGTGCACGAGCAGGACCTGCGCCGGGCCCTGGACACCCCCGGCAACCTCGACTCCCCGGCCGCCCTGATCGCCCGGGACGTCCTGCTGGGACTGCTGCCCAAGGCCGTCGCCCACCAGGCCGGCGCCCCGGCCGGAACGGCCATGGTCCTGGACGTCACCGGCCGCGTGGAGTTCCTGCGCACCGTCCGCGTCGACTCGACCGGCCGCGGCACCGTCGACGAGTCGATCAGCCTGGCCCCCGACGTCCAGCTCACCATGGACTGGGAGACCTACCTCCGGCTCGCCTGCGGCCGCGGCCGCCCCGGCCCGGTCACCATCGACGGCGACAAGGAACTCGCCGACCGCGTCCTGTCCGCCTTCGCCGTCACCATCTGACCCCAGCCACCCCGCCGCGCACACCACCCGACGCACACGCACAAGTGCGCGCCGGGTGCCGAATCCTGGACCGGCGCAATCCGCCCAACGCCGTCAAGAGGTCGGAAACCCACCGGCACCGCGCTGTCGGCATGTGGCCGGTAACCATCACCCAAAGCGATGGTTAGGACGTTTCCGCAGGTGGGAAACCATACGCGCGGAAACCCACTGCTCGGAGTGATCAGCGAGGCGGGCTTGTATGCCTTGAGGTCGAGCAAGCCCGACGCCCAGCCGTTCAGGCACTGGGTCACCCGAGGCCGCATCTACGGGGCAGCGCCACAGCATGACCTTCGAGACCCTCGCTGAAAGCTAGGGTTACAACGTTTTCGCAGGTCAGAAACCCTACGGCCCGCCGCCGCACCTTCCGACTCAAACGCAGGAGCTCGCCGACCGCGCCCCTCCCGCCTTCGCGGTCACCCTCTGACCCCATCCGCCCCACGGCGCACGCCGCCCGGCGTACACGCACGAGTGCGCGCCGAGTCGGCACCACTCGTGCATCCATCCGTCAATCCAGCACCATCACCTCACCCGTTCGACCTCGTTGTTCCGGGCACTCCAGCCACCACCCGGAAGAAGAAGGGGCGTCCCCCGTGGACGACGAACAGCAGCAGATGGTCCTGGTCCAGTCGAGCTTCCCGGTCACGGGCCAACCGATCCGAGTCGTGATGATCGACGGACAACCGTGGTTCGTCACGGCAGACGTGTGCACGATTCTCGATCGAGGCAGCGCAAGCCGCGCGAGCAAGACGGTGGATCCCAAGGACACTCGCACTGTCGATATGCGATCCGTATGCCTGACTAAAAGTCAGGCATACGGCGTTTCCCCAGGTGGGAAGCTGTACAAGGGCGGAAATCCCTTCCTGAACCTGGTCAACGAGGCCGGCTTGTACAGCCTGCTGATGAGGTCCAACAATCGGGCATCCAAGCCGTTCAGGGACTGGGTCACCCGCGACCTTCTCCCCTCCGTCCGCCGTGGGGACACCGACATTCCCACCCAGCAGCAGCGGATGGCGGAGACCCTGGCCGAGGCGATCGGGCAACAGGTACGGATCGTCGCCGAGATCGACCACGAGGACTGGCCCGGCCTGACCGTCCACTCGGACGGGACGGTCCACTGCCAGCACGGCGAAATGGTCCTCCACCTGCCGACCAGGGAGGAAGACAGCGGACCACCGTTCGGTGCGTACTTCGCCTGCCCGGGCGAGGAACGGGTCGGCATCCGGGCCAGCCGGATCGTCCCCGGCTGCCCGAAACTGAAGCTGGTGGACCTGATCCGCATGCGGCGCGAAGTCGCCGAGCAGCCGACGCGACCGAAGGCGCATCCGGCTCGCACACCGATGATGCCGCCGGAGGGCGCAGTGCTCTGTGTGATCGACCGGGTCCAGCTCTACGGACGGCCGCCGGAGGTCACCGAGGTGCTCCGGGGTATCGGGCTGTAATCGCGGGAGACCCTTGTTCTGAACAAGGGTCTCCCGCATCTTCGCAGGTCAGAAACCCTATGCCCCCGCCGCGACCTTGCGGCGCAGGCGCAGGATCATCATGGTGCCGACCGCCAGCGGGACGTACTGCCAGCAGAACGCCCAGCGGAAGGCGTCGGCCGAGTAGGAGTCGGTGCCGGCCGGGGAGAGGCCGTCCAGGATGACGCCGATGCCGAAGAGGGTGATCATCGTGCCGATGAACCCGCCCATGTTGACGATCCCGGAGGCGGTGCCGAGGCGCTCCACCGGGTTGCGGGCGCGGGCGTAGTCGAGGCCGACCAGTGAGGCCGGGCCGTTGCTGCCCATCACCACGATGATGGCGGACAGCAGCCAGATCGGCGGGTGTCCGCCGGGCCAGGCCAGGACGAGCGCCCAGCCGAGGGCGGTGGCCGTGATGACGGTGAGGACGATCGGCATCCGGGCCCGCGCCGAGACGGAGAGCACCCGGCCGAACAGGAAGCCGAAGGCCATGTTGCTGAGCACCAGCAGGGTCAGCATTCCGCCGGCCTCGGCCCGGGAGAGGCCCTGCGCCTCGACCAGGTAGGGCAGGCCCCAGAGCAGGCCGAAGGCGTTGCCGGGGAACTGGGTGGTGAAGTGCACCCAGAGCCCGAGCCGGGTGCCCGGTTCGCGCCAGCACGCGCGGACCTGCCGGCCGACCTTCGGCCGCGGCGCGGGCGGGTGTTCGACCGGCCGTACGGCGGCCGCCGGGGCTTCCTTGAGGAAGAGCGCGACCAGCGCGAAGACCGCGACGCCGAGCAGGGCGATCGCGGTGAAGGTGGGTGTCCAGCCCTCGCGGTGCAGGGCCTGTGCGAGCACCACGGTGGTGATCAGGTTGCCGCCCATTCCGGCGAGGCCGGTCAGCTGGGCGACGAACGGGTTCCGGGCGGCGGGGAACCACCGGGCGGCGAGCCGCAGCACGCTGATGAAGGTCATCGCGTCGCCGCAGCCGAGCACCGCCCGGGAGGCCAGCGCGGGGGCGAAGGAGGAGCTGAACGCGAAGGCCAGCTGGCCGAAGCTCAGCAGGACGACGCCGAGCAGCAGCACCCGGCGCGGCCCGATCCGGTCGACGAGCAGGCCGACCGGTATCTGCATGGCCGCGTAGACCAGCACCTGGAGGATGGAGAAGGTGGAGAGCGCGGAGGCGCCGATGCCGAAGCGGTCGGCGGCGTCCAGTCCGGCCACGCCGAGGCTGGTGCGGTGGATCACCGCGAGGATGTAGACGCTGACGCCGATGGACCAGGCCAGCCAGGCCGCGCGCCCGCCGGGCGGGGACGGCGCGGGGGCGACGGACGGCGTCGGGGCTGCCGGCGGCGTCGGGTCGGCGGTTCGGGGAGCGGGGTCGGACAGGGGTGCGGCTGAACGGGCGGGCTCCACGGTCATAGTGCGACCAGACTAGTCATCCCATGATGGGACGCCCAGTGCGGGGTACGGTCGATCGTCCACGGACCACGGATCCCACGAAGCACGGATCCCGCGGACCGGGCGTCAGCCGGTCACCGTCCAGGACACCGCCCGGGTCATGTAGCGGTCCCGGAAGGCCTCGTCCCGCACCCAGTCGGTGGTGTCCCGGACGGTCGCCGTGACGGTGGCCGTCCGGCCCGGGGCCAGGTTCAGCTGGTCGGTGTCCAGCCAGGAGCCGTCGGCGGCCTGCGGCGTCACCGCGACGCCGTCCACCTTCCACTCGACCTTCAGCTGTCGCGGGCCGGTCAGCGGCACCGGCCGGACGTTCAGCCGGGGGCGCCCGCTCACCTCGCCGGGCGGCGGCGACGGGGTGTCGGTGGGCCGGATCCTGCGGTACAGCTCCTCCATGATCGCCTCGCGCGACGGCAGGTTGTAGGCGCTGCCCAGGGTGCGCATCACCGAGTCGGGGGTGGGCCGGTAGAGGCCGTTGGCGCTGCGGTAGGCGCCGACCGTCCCGGCGCCGTCCGGGGACTCCGCGCCCAGCCAGCGCCACCACTTGGTCTGCTTCGTGCGCATGTCGTCGGCGTCGAGGGTGGCGAGGTTCGGGTAGTCGGCGTCGTCCGGGGCGCTGTCGTACTCGTCGCCGAGGTCCCCCACGGTGTGCCCGATCTCGTGCTGGATGATCCGCCCGGCGTCCGGGCTGCCGCCGGCCAGGGTGGTCACCCCGGTGCCGCCGGCGCCGCCGTACTCGGTGGAGTTGGCCAGGGCTATCAGGTACTGCGGCCCGGAGCTGTCGCCCGCGTACCGGGCGGTGGCGGCCTCGTCGGCGCAGAGCAGCCGGGCGGTGCCCTCGCACCAGAAGTGCATGCCGAGCGGGGTGGCGGGGTTGCGGCCGCGGCTCTCGGTCTCGGCTATCCCGGAGACCGGGGAGACCACTTCGACCCGCCGTATGTTGAAGAACCCCTGGTAGGTGCGGAACGGCTCGATGGCCATCAGCGCGTGCCAGGCCCGGTCGACCTGCTGTCGGAACAGGTCCTGTTCGGTGGCCGTGTAGCCGTCGCCGAGCAGGACCAGGGTGATCCGGTTGGCCGGGTCCCCGGTGCGGCGTATGTCGACGGTGGGGGCGGCCGTGACGGGCCGGCGGTCGGCGCGCTGTGCACTGTGCGGCGGGACGGCCCGGTCGGCGGGGGCACCCGGCCCGATCACGCCGAACGGCGAGGGGCCGACCAGTTCCAGGGCGGCGGGGAGTACGGCGGTGGACACCAGCACGAGCGCGGCCAGACTCCGAACGAGACGGCCAGGGTTGCCAGGTGGCATACGGGTGCGTCCTCGGGGTTCCGGTCACCCGGCGTAGCCCGGGTGGTGGAGCGAAGACGTACCCGGACGGGTGTGTCACCCCTACCGCGCGCCGAAAATGTCACCGACCTGGCCGAATGACCCTCACCACACCAGTCATCCCAATGACTGGAATCTGGCCGATGAAAAGCCTCTCGTCAGCGCCTGCGGAGGTTCAGCACCAGGTGGGTGCCGAGGCCGAACAGCAGGCCCCAGAAGGCCGAGCCGATCCCGAACAGGCTCATCCCCGAGGCGCAGGCCAGGAAGGTCACCACCGCCGCGTCCCGCCCCCGCTCGTCCGCCACCGCCGCCGCCAGGCTGCCCTGCAGCGAGGCCAGCAGGGCGACCCCGGCGATCACCGCGATCAGCTCCTTCGGCAGGCCGGTGAACAGGCTCACCAGCACCCCGCCGAAGCTGCCCACCAGCACGTACAGCACGCCCGAGGACATCCCCGCGATGTAGCGGCGGCGCGGGTCGGGGTGGCTCTCCGGGCCGGAGCAGATCGCCGCCGTGATCGCCGCCAGGTTCACCCCCGGCGAGCCGAACGGCGCCAGCAGCAGCGACACCACACCGGTCGACCCGATCAGCAGCCGGTCGTCCGCCCGGTAGCCGAAGGCCCGCATCACCCCGAGGCCCGGTGCGTTCTGCGAGGCCAGCACCACGATCGTGAGCGGCAGCGCCAGCCCCACCGCGGCCGCCCAGGAGAACGCCGGCACGGTGAACACCGGCCGGGTCGGCCCGCCCGAGCCCAGGTGCAGCGGGAGTCCGACGGTCAGCGCCGCCAGCACCCCGCCCACCAGCAGCGCCACCGGGACGGCGTACCGCGGGGCCAGCCGCTTGGCCAGCAGGAAGGCCGCGAGGCTGCCCACCACCAGCACCGGCGCGCCGTGCACGGCGCCGAAGATCCCGGCTCCGAAGGAGAACAGGATGCCCGCCAGCATCGCGTTGACGATCCCGGTCGGCACCGCCGCGATCAGCCGGCCGAACCAGCCGGTGACCCCGAAGAGCGTCACCACCACCGCGCTCACCAGGAACGCCCCCACCGCCTCCCGGTACGGGTACGCGCCCAGGCTGGTCACCAGCAGCGCGGCGCCCGGGGTGGACCAGGCGGTGATCACCGGGGTCCTGGTCCACCAGCTCAGCGCGAAGCCGCTCAGCCCGCTGCCGATGGCCATCGCCCAGATCCAGGACGCCGTGTGCGCCGCGTCCAGCCGCCCGGCGGCCGCCGCCGCGAGCACCACCACCAGCGGCCCCGAGAACGACACCGCGATGCAGACCAACCCCGCCAGCAGCGCAGGCCCCGACACGTCCCGCCGCAGCGAGCGGCGCTCCCCGCCCCCGTCCGGCACCGTCTCCGGTCGGACCGTCAGCTCTTCAGTCATTCCGGAAGTATCCCCAACGCCGCAACCCGGGCTCCCGGAAAAGACTTTGAAACCACCTGCAACCCCCGGCGAGGATGCACGTCTGTACGGATGAAGGCACGGAGAGTGCGACCGGCGGGGCCGGGGCGCTTCCGCTCCGCCCGGAGCGGGGCCGTCGCCTTCACCCGGCCACGCCGTCTTCACCCAGCCACGCCGTCTTCACCCAGCCACGCCGTCGGACCCATGACCCCGGGGAGTCAGGTCATGCGCGCGTCCGCCATCGGCTGGTCCTGATCGCCGCGCGCCGCCTTCGCCCCCAGCGACGGCCGACGGGCGGGCAGAAGCGGAGAGGCCCTCCCCCACACGGCGGTGTGGGGGAAGGCCCCTTCGTGGCTTCCCGTCCGGGACGTCCCGGGCCGTCAGCCCCAGGTGATCAGGCGCTTCGGGCGCTCCAGCAGCGCGGCCACGTCGGCCAGCACCTTGGAGCCCAACTCCCCGTCCACCAGGCGGTGGTCGAAGGAGAGCGCCAGCGTGGTCACCTGACGCGGGACGACCTTGCCCTTGTGCACCCACGGCATGTCCCGGATCGCGCCGACGGCGAGGATCGCGGCCTCGCCGGGGTTGAGGATCGGGGTGCCGGTGTCGACGCCGAAGACGCCGACGTTGGTGATGGTGATGGTCCCGCCCTGCATGTCGCCCGGCGAGGTCTTGCCCTGGCGGGCGGTATCGATCAGCTCGCCCAGCGAGACGGCGAGGCCCGTGAGGGTCTTGCCGCCGGCGTCCTTGATGTTGGGGACGATCAGGCCGCGCGGGGTGGCCGCGGCGATGCCGAGGTTCACCTGGCCCTTGATGACGATCTCCTGGGCCGCCTCGTCCCACTGCGCGTTGATCTCGGGGTGCCGCTTGACCGCGGTGAGCAGCGCCTTGGCGACCAGCAGCAGCGGGCTGATCCGGACGTCCCGGCCCAACTCGCCGCTCTCCTTGAGCCGGCGGACGAACTTCATCGTGCGGGTCACGTCGACCTGGACGAACTCGGTGACGTGCGGGGCGGTGAAGGCCGAGGCCACCATCGCCTGCGCGGTCGCCTTGCGGACGCCCTTGATCGGCACCCGGACGTCGCCCGCCACGGTGACCGGCGCCGGCACCGCCGCCGCGACCGGAGCGGCCTCGACCGGCGCCGCCGGGGCGGCCTGCGCGGCGGCCAGGGCCGACGCGTGGGCGTGCACGTCCTCGCGGGTGATCACGCCGTCCCGGCCGGTCGGGACGACCGCGCGCAGGTCGATGCCGAGGTCCTTGGCCAGCTTGCGCACCGGCGGCTTGGCCAACGGCCGCTCCCCGGCGGGCTGTTCGGCCAGGACGGGCGAGGCGGTCGCGACCGGCACGGCCGGTGCCGGAGCGGCCGGCACGACCGGAGCCGCCGGCACGACGGGCGCGGCCGGAGCCGGCGTCGCGGTGACGGTCGTCGTGGTCGTGCGCCGGGCCCGGCGCTGGGCGGTGCCGGTGCGCGGGCCGTAGCCGACCAGCACCTCGCGCCGCTCGGGCTCGGCCGGTTCGGCCGGCGCCGCGGCGGCGGGCGCAACAGCGGCAGCGGCAGCGGCGACAGGAGCCGCGGCCCCGGCCTCCCCGGCGACCGCGACCGAGATGATCACGGTGCCGACGTCGACCGTCGCGCCCGCGGGGAAGAAGAGCTGCTCGACGACCCCGTTGAACGGGATCGGCAGCTCCACCGCCGCCTTGGCGGTCTCCACCTCGCACACGACCTGCCCGTCGGTGACGGTGTCACCGGGCTTGACGTACCAGCTGAGGATTTCGGCCTCGGTCAGGCCCTCGCCCACATCGGGCATCTTGAACTCGCGGAGCGAGCGAACTTCGGTGGTCATCTTCGCTCCCCCGGATCAGTACGCGAGTGCGCGGTCGACGGCGTCGAGCACGCGGTCCAGGTCGGGGAGGAAGGCCTCCTCGACGCGGGACGGCGGATACGGCGCGTGGTAGCCGCCGACCCGCAGCACGGGCGCCTCCAGGTGGTAGAAGCACCGTTCGGTGAGCCGGGCGGCCAGTTCGGCGCCCATGCCCAGGAAGACCGGCGCCTCGTGCACCACGACGGCCCGCCCGGTGCGCTTGACCGACTCCTCCAGGGTGGTGAAGTCCACCGGGGAGAGCGAGCGCAGGTCGACGACCTCCAGCCGGCGGCCGTCCTCCTCGGCGGCCGCGGCGGCCTCCAGGCAGACCTTGACCATCGGGCCGTAGGCGAGCAGCGTGGCGTCGGTGCCGGAGCGCACGATCCGGGCGTCGTGCAGTCCGAGGTCGGCGGCGTCGCCGACCTCGCCCTTGTCCCAGTACCGGCGCTTGGGCTCCAGGAAGACCACCGGGTCGTCCGAGGCGATGGCCTGCCGCAGCATCCAGTGCGCGTCGTGCGCGTTGGACGGGCTGACCACGCGCAGGCCCGCGGTGTGCGCGAAGTACGCCTCGTGCGACTCGCTGTGGTGCTCGACCGCGCCGATGCCGCCCGCGAAGGGGATGCGGATGGTGACCGGGAGCTTGATGTTCCCGAGCGCGCGGGCGTGCATCTTGGCCAGCTGGGAGACGATCTGGTCGAAGGCCGGGTAGACGAAGCCGTCGAACTGGATCTCCACCACCGGGCGGTAGCCGCGCAGCGCCAGGCCGATCGCGGTGCCGACGATGCCGGACTCGGCGAGCGGGGTGTCGATGACCCGGCCCTCGCCGAAGTCCTTCTGCAGGCCGTCGGTGATCCGGAAGACGCCGCCGAGCTTGCCGATGTCCTCGCCCATCAGGACGGTCTTCGGGTCGCTCTCCAGCGACTTGCGCAGCGCGCCGTTGAGCGCCTTGGCAATGCTGAGCTGACCGGCCATCAGAGGTTCTCCCCCGCCTCGAAGGAGGCCGCGTACTGGACGTACTCGGCCCGTTCCTCATCGACCAGCGCGTGCGGCTCGCTGTACACGTGGTCGAAGATCAGGGTCGGGTCCGGGTCGGGCATGCCGCGCACGCCCTCGCGCACCCGCAGCCCCAGCCGCTCGCTCTCGGCGTCGATCGCGGTGAAGAACTCCTCGTCGGCCAGGCCCTCCTTCTCCAGGAGGGCGCGGAGCCGGGCGATCGGGTCCTTGGCCTTCCAGGCCTCGGTCTCCTCGGTGGGCCGGTAGCGGGTGGGGTCGTCGGAGGTGGTGTGCGCGCCCATCCGGTAGGTGAACGCCTCGATCAGCACCGGGCCGTTGCCGCTGCGGGCGTGGTCGAGCGCCCAGCGGGTGACGGCCAGGCAGGCCAGCACGTCGTTGCCGTCGACCCGGACGCCGGGGAAGCCGAAGCCGGAGGCGCGGCGGTACAGCGGGATCTTGGTCTGGGTGGTGGTGGGCTCGGAGATCGCCCACTGGTTGTTCTGGCAGAAGAACACCACGGGCGCGTTGTAGACCGAGGCGAAGGTGAAGGCCTCGTTGACGTCGCCCTGGCTGGAGGCGCCGTCGCCGAAGTAGGCGATGACCGCGTCGTCGGCGCCGTCCTTGCTGATGCCCATCGCGTAGCCGGTGGCGTGCAGGGCCTGCGCGCCGATCACGATGGTGTACAGGTGGAAGTTCTTCTCGTTCGGGTCCCAGCCGCCGTGGTTCACGCCGCGGAACATGCCGAGCAGGTTGAGCGGGTCGACGTCGCGGCACCAGGCGACACCGTGCTCGCGGTAGGTGGGGAAGGCGTAGTCGCCGGTGCGCATGGCGCGGCCGGAGCCGACCTGGGCGGCCTCCTGGCCGAGCAGCGAGGCCCACAGGCCCAGCTCGCCCTGGCGCTGGAGTGCGGTGGCCTCGCCGTCGAACCGGCGGACCAGCACCAGGTCGCGGTAGAGGGCGCGCAGCTCCTCCGGGGTGGTGGTGAGCGGGTAGTCCGGGTGCTCGACCCGCTCGCCTTCCGGGGTGAGCAGCTGTACGAGCTCCGGCTGGGCGTCCTTCCCCGTGGCGCGGAGGGTGTCAGGGACGCCGGGGGCCGCCTTCTTGCGGGCCCTCGCCGTGCTTTTGACGGTCACGTTCACTCCTCGGTCTGTCCGGCCGCCCGGGGTCGCCGGTGACCGGTCCGGTCACCGCCTCGCGGGGCGCGCGTGGGTGTGCGCTCCTACTGCGGGGCAGGTGGTGATCCTGTTCCGACGGCGTCCCTCACGAGAACGTTACCCAGCGTCCGCCCTTGGCGCGCTTGCGCTAGGACGTCCTACTTGTTCAGGGCTTACAACCCCGAGGGTGCCGCGGGCAGCGCGCCGTCGGAAGGGTGGGGGTGACGGACCGCGTGACGCAGCTCTCAATTCGGGCGCCTTCAGGACACCAGCGCACGTTATCCGGGCGCGAGCCCGTACGTAAGGGGGTTCTCGGTATCGGTTTCGGACCGCCCCGGCCGGACCGCCCGGCTGCGGCACCAGGGACGATAGGTCTTCCGTACGGTGATATGGGAGGCTTTGGACGTGACTGATAACGGACAAATCAGGGTTTTCCTGCTCGACGATCACGAGGTTGTCCGGCGGGGCGTGCACGACCTGCTCTCGGTCGAGGACGACATCGAGGTGGTCGGCGAGGCCGGCACCGCCGCCGAGGCGCTCACCCGGATCCCGGCGGTCCACCCCGACGTCGCGGTGCTCGACGTCCGGCTGCCGGACGGCAACGGGGTCGAGGTCTGCCGGGAGATCCGGTCCCGGCTGCCGGAGATCAAGTGCCTGATGCTGACCTCGTTCTCGGACGACGAGGCGCTGTTCGACTCGATCATGGCGGGCGCGTCCGGCTACGTCCTGAAGGCGATCCGCGGCACCGACCTGATCACCGCCGTCCGGGACGTCGCGGCCGGCAAGTCGCTGCTCGACCAGGTCGCCACCAGCCGGGTGCTGGCCCGGCTGCGCGACGGCGGCGAGAAGGAGGACGAGCGGCTGGCGCAACTCACCAAGCAGGAGCGCCGGATCCTCGATCTGATCGGCGAGGGGATGACCAACCGTCAGATCGGCAACGAGTTGCACCTGGCCGAGAAGACGGTGAAGAACTACGTCTCCAGTCTGCTCGCCAAGATGGGAATGGAGCGACGCACCCAGGCGGCGGCCTTCGTGGCACGGCACCAGGCGGACCAGCAGCACTGATCAGAACAGCGATCACAGAACTGACGACTTGTCAAGGGCCCCCGCACGGGGGCCCTAACCTCTGGCTGTGACTTTCAGCCAGACCCTCTCCTGTTCCCCGGCCCGCCCCGACCTCTCCGCGCCGCCGATAGGGACCCTCAGTCCGCCCGTCCCGCGCGCCGCACTCGCCGAGGTCCTGGACCGCTACCGGGTGGGGGAGCTGCTGACCGCCGAACCGGTCGCCGAAGGCCTGCTGAACCGCGGGTACCGGGTCACCACCGGGACCGGCGCGTACTTCCTGAAGTGCTACGTCGACGCCGCCACCGCCAGCCGCCCGAAGATCGTCGCCCACCACCGGGCGATGGCCGGGCTCCAGGCCCTCGGACTGCCCGTCGCACCCCCGCTGACCTGCGCCGAACGAGCCGGTACGGTGGCCGGCTACGGCGGCCGGCTGTTCGCGCTGTTCCCCTGGGTGGATGGCCGACACCGGCACGGTACCGACCTCTCCCCGCCGCAGTGCGACGCGCTCGGCGCGCTGCTCGGCCGACTGCACGGCGCGCTCGACGACGTGTGCGCCCCCTTCGAACAGCCCCCCGGCTACCGCACCGCCGACCCCGTCGACAGCGCCGACCTCGCCCGCGACCTGCGGCGCCACGCCCGCGACCACCGCCCGTACGGCGACCTGGACGCGCTGGTCGAACGGAGGCTCACCGAAAGGCTGGAACTGCTCGCCGAACACGCCCACCGCCGCCCCGCCCCGCAGACCGCCCCGCCCACCGGATGGACCCACGGCGACTTCCACGGACTCAACCTGCTGTACGGCGACGGCCCCGACGGCGGCCCGGTCGCGGCCGTCCTGGACTGGGACAAGCTCGGCCCGCAGCCGCGCGCCGAGGAGGCCGTCCGCGCCGCCACGCTGCTCTTCAACGACCGGACGACCGGCACCCTCGACCTGGTGCGGGTCCGCCACTACTCGCAGTCCTACCGGGCCACCGGAGCCGCCACCGCCGAGCACCTGGCCGCCGCCGTCCACCGGGTCTGGTGGGAGCGGCTGAACGACTTCTGGATGCTCCAGTGGCGCTACCAGCGGGCCGACCACCGGGCCGACCCGCTCTACCCCGCCTCGGCCGGCCAGTTGACGTGGTGGTGCCAGGAGTACGAACAGGTCCTGGACGCCTTCGCCAACTGACCGGTGTCAGCCCGGCCCGATCAGGGCGTCGCCGGCGGCTGGGTCGCCGGCGGCTGGGTGGCCGGCGGGTTCGACTTGGTCGCCGGCGGCTGCGTGGCCGCCCCCGTGCTGCCGCCGGTGCCCGTGCTCGGGGCGGTCGGCACCGTGCTGGGCGTGCCGGGCGCCGTGGTGGGCGGCTGCGTGTGGCTGGGGGTCTGGCTGGGCGACGCGGGCGTCGAGTGCTTGCCCGAACCCGGCGACGGCGACATGTTGTTGTTGCCGTTGTTGTTGCCGTTGTTGTTGTTGCCGCCGCCGCCGCCGTTGTAGCTGCCGCCGTTGCTGCCGTTCTCGGTCGGCTGCGTCGGGCGCCGGCTGCCGGTGTTGGACGCGGGCGGGCTCTGCGAACCGCTCTGGGGCGGCGTGCTGGGCTCGGTCGTGCTGACCGCCGGGAGCGGCGTCGGCGGCACGACGTGCGAGTTCCCGGGTTCGTTGCCGCTGAACGCGAACGCCATGCCGACCCCGGCCGCGAGCAGCACGGCCGCGGTGCCGGCCACCCAGGCCCACGGCCCGCGCCGGCGGCCGGAGCCGCCGTCGTCGTCGCCGTCGTAAGGGCCGCCGGCCCCCGGGTAGGGCGTCGACGGGGTGTGCGGGCCGCCCGGGCCCCCCATCCCCTGGTAGGGCAGCACCGAGGTCTGGTCGCCGGGGCCGATCGCGCCGAAGGCCGCGGTGGCCGCGGTCTGGTCGGGCCGGATCACCTGGGTGGCGTCGGTGTTCCCCTGCCCCGCGGCGGCCAGTCCGGCCGTGGTGCCGGCCCAGCCCGCGCCGCCCGCGCCGTGCATCTCGCGCAGCGCGTGCTGGACGTGCGCGCGGAACTCGTCGGCGTCCTGGAAGCGGTCGTCCGGGTTCTTGGCCAGCGAGCGCAGCACCAGCTGGTCCAGCCCGACCGGCACCCGGCCGTTGGCCTGCGAGGGCGGCACCGGCATGTCCTGGACGTGCTGGTAGACCACCGAGAGCGGGGTGTCGCCGGTGAACGGCGGGCGCAGCGCCAGCAGTTCGTACAGCATGCAGCCGGCCGCGTACAGGTCGGAGCGGTGGTCGACGGGCTTGCCGAGGGCCTGCTCGGGCGAGAGGTACTGCGGGGTGCCCATGACCATGCCGGTCTGGGTCATGGTGCTGGCCGTGCCGGTCAGCGCCCGGGCGATGCCGAAGTCCATCACCTTGACGGCGCCCGCGGTCGTGATGATCACGTTGGCGGGCTTGATGTCCCGGTGGACGATGCCGTTGCGGTGGCTGTAGGCCAGCGCCTCCAGCACCCCGGCGATGATGATCAGCGCCTGGTCGACCGGCGGCGCGTCCTCGTCCACCAGCAGCTCGCGGACGGTCCGGCCCTCGACCAGCTCCATCACGATGTACGGCGTGGACTCGTCCCCGGCGTACTCCTCGCCGGTGTCGTAGACCGCGACGATCGAGTGGTGGTTGAGCCCCGCGACGGCGTGTGCCTCGCGGGTGAACCGCAGCCGGGCGATGTCGTCCTGGGCCAGCTCGCCGCGGAGCAGCTTGACCGCGACCGTCCGTCCCAGCCGTACGTCCTCGGCCGCGAACACCTCGGCCATGCCGCCGCGGCCGAGCCGGTAGGTCAGCCGGTAGCGGCCGTCGCCGACCGTGCCCAGCGGCGCGGCCGTGCCGCGGCCGGGGGTCTGCGGGCCGCCCGGGGGAAACGCGCTGGTCGCGGCGTCGCTGCCGGGTCCGGGCATCCTCGGCGTCCCGCCGGTCCGGCCGTCAGCTCCGGCACCCGTTCCGTCATCCGGCTGCTGCGTCTGTGCCATCGCTCCTCGCCCCGGGCGTTCGCTCGGATCGCGGTGCCCTGTCGCTTCGTATCCCCGAACGCTACCGCCTCCGGCGCGGGCCCGTGGCACGCCCGAACCGGCCGGAAAGCGTCAGAGCAGGCCATTCCGGTCGGCCGGAAGGTCAACCACCAGCACCGCTGCGGGCCGCTCACCGGTGGTGTGCCCGCTCTTGGTCTTCGTCTTGTTGTCCTGCGCCTTGTTGACCACGATCGCGATGACGATGCCGGCCAGCACGAGCACGCCGACGATGATCCCGATGACGACCACGGCCGTCGAGCAGCCGCCGCCGCTGGGCGCCTTCGGCTGCTGGTACGGCGGCATCGGCTGCGGCGGCGGGGTGTGCGCCCGCTGCGGCGGGGCCTGCTGGAGGTACTGGGGGTGCGGCGTGTGCGGCCCCTGCGGACGCGGCGGCTGGAAGGCCGGCGGCGGGGTCCGGTACTGCGGCTGCTGCGGCGGCGGAGGCTGCTGGAGGTACTGGGGGTGCGGCGTCTGCGGCCCCTGCGGACGCGGCGGCTGGAAGGCCGGCGGCGGGGTCCGGTACTGCGGCTGCTGCGGCGGCGGAGGCTGCTGGAGGTACTGGGGGTGCGGCGTCTGCGGCCCCTGCGGCGCCGCGTGCACCGAGCGCGGGCCCTCGTTGATCACCAGCGGCGTGCTGGCCTGCAGCGGGTGCCCGCTGCCGCCGCCCTTCGCGGCCGCGATCAGCCGCTCCGCCTCGTCCCGCATCGCCGCCGCGCTCTGGAACCGGTGCGCCGGGTCCTTGCGCAGCGCCTGGGCGACGAAGGCGTCCACCGCCGGGCTGACCGACCGGTTGAGGGTGGACGGCGCCGGCGGCTCCTCCTGGACGTGCTTGTAGGCGATCGAGAACGCCGAGTCGCCGTCGAAGACCAGCTGCCCGGTGAGCATCTCGAAGAGCATCACGCCGACCGAGTAGAGGTCGGAGCGGGCGTCCACCGGCTTGCCGAGCGCCTGCTCGGGCGACAGGTACTGCGGGGTGCCGACCACCATGCCGGTCTGCGTCATCGACGTGGCGCCCGGTTCCAGCGCCCGGGCGATGCCGAAGTCCATGACCTTGACGTTGCCCTTGCGGTCGAACATGACGTTGCCGGGCTTGATGTCGCGGTGCACCAGGGACATGTCGTGCGAGGCCTCCAGCGCGCTCAGCACGCCGACGATGACCCGCAGGGCCTCCTCGGTCGGCATCGCGCCGTACTGGGCGACCGCCTCGTTGATCGCCTCGCGCAGGCCCTTGCCGTCGACCAGCTGCATGACGATGTACGGGGTGCTGGAGCCGTCCGGCGCGACGTCCTCGCCGCTGTCGTACACCGTGACGATGTTCGGGTGCTCCAGCCGGGCCACCGCCTGCGCCTCGCGGCGGAACCGCTCCTTGAACGAGGCGTCCCGGCCCAGCTCGTTGTGCATGCTCTTCAGCGCGACCTGCCGGTCCAGCACGCTGTCGTACGCGAGGTGCACCGAGGCCATGCCGCCCTCGCCCAGCAGCCGCTGCAGCACATAGCGGCCGTTGCCCAGGGAGGAGCCCCCGACCGCCGCGTTGCCGTGCTCGCTCATGGTCCTCTGCTCCCCCTCGGCGCGGCCGTGGCGCCGCGACCGTGACGTTCGGTCTCGTCCGTGCGTGGTGGGCCGGGCCCGCGGGCCCGGCAGACCCCTGCCGCGGCGGTGCGACCGGCCTGCGACAGGGGTCAGGGTATCGGCTGACGCCGACGGTGATCGGTCCAGGGCCGGTCCTGCCCCCGGACCGCCGGGGCGCCTCCGGCGGCGCCCCGGCCCGGGGCGGACCGTCGTGGTACGTCCGGTGTCGGCGGCCCGTTACAGGTACGGGCCGGAACGGATGCCGCGACCCTGGCCCGGCTCGTCCTCGTCCGGCTCGGCGCCGTGCAGACCGGGCGGCAGCGCCCGCCGCATCTGCTCCAGCTGGGCCCGCGCCGCCATCTGCTGGGCGAACAGCGCGGTCTGGATCCCGTGGAACAGGCCCTCCAGCCAGCCGACCAGCTGGGCCTGGGCGATCCGCAGCTCCGCCTCGGTCGGAATGCTGTCCTCGGTGAAGGGCAGCGACAGCCGCTCCAGCTCGGCGACCAGCTCGGGGGCCAGACCGAGCTCCAGCTCCTTGATCGAACTGGCGTGGATGTCCTTCAGCCGGGCCCGGCTGGCCTCGTCGAGGGGCGCCGCCCGGACCTCCTCCAGCAGTTGCTTGATCATGCTGCCGATACGCATGACCTTCGCGGGCTGCTCGACCATCTCGGTCACCGGGAGCTCACGCGGCAGGTCGCCCTCGTCCTCGTCCCCCGCCGAGCCGGCGAACCCCTGGCCCACGGGCAGCCCGTCCGGTCCGACGATCAGCACCTTCTGGCCGTCCTGCGACTGCCCGCCCGCGGCCTGGAATGGCTGCTGAAACGAGCGCTCGTTCATCGGATTCGTCATGAACAACATTCTCTCTCACTGGGGTTGGTCGGGCGGAAGCCCCCGTACGACCGCCGTCCTGAGCCACCGCTGACGACGGTACGCCCCCGGGCGCCGCCCCGGAATCCGTACGGATACTCAGCTCCCGGCCCGCCCCGGCCCCCCTGGGGCGCGCACACACCCCTCACGGAACCTCCCCCCGCCGCCCCCGCCCCGCGGCTCACCCCCGGCGCAGCCGCAACCCGATCAACCCCAGGCCGCAGCCGATCAACCCCAGCCCCGCGCCCAGCGGGAACTGGAGGGTCGAGGCGTCCCGCCAGCGGGCGGGCAGGACGGCGGGGACGCCGGCGGCGACGGCCTGGGCGGTCGCCGCGGCGGCCGCGTCGGCGGCGTCCGGTGCGGCGTCGGCGCCGGGAGCCGCCGCGTCCGGGGTGCCCTGGTCGGCCTCGGCCTGGTCCCCCGCACCGTCCTGCCCGGTGCTCCGGTCAGGGACCTGGTCGGGAGCCTGCTCGGGGTTCTGCTCGGGAGCCCGGTCCGGCGCCCGCTCCGGGGCGGTGTCGGCGCGCTCGGGCGCCCACACCGCCCAGCGCCGGAACACCCGGGCGTCGCCCCGGCCGGGGCGCGGGTGCTGCGGCGGCCCGACCGCCGGAACGGCCTGGGGCTCCGGCCTGCCCACGGCGGCGGGCTCAGCGGTGAACGGGGACGGCGACGACGCCACCGGCCCGACGGCGGCGGCCGCCGAAGCGGCGGCCAGCGGGAGCGTGAGCCCGAGTACGGCCGCCGCGATCAGTCGCTGGGCCCGGCCCGGGCCGGTACGGCCGGTACGGCGGGTACGACGGTGGTGCGGCGCGGAGGGCAGCGGCCCGAGGAGGTGCGTTGGTGCGGCCACGGTCGGAGGTCCTTCCGACGGCCGACCGCGCGCGGCGGGGTCGGCGGCGGGACAGCTCCGAACCAGCCTCACACAATCCGACGATCAGGGCATTTCGGATGTTCCGCCCCGGGCCACAAGCCCTCGGGCCGCAGACCCTCGGACGGCAGCCCCTCGGGCGAGACTCAGGCCCGCAGCACGACCTTGCCGACCTGCTCCCCCGCCTCCAGCGCCCGGTGCCCGTCGCCGGCGTCGGTCAGCGGCAGCACCCGGTCGATCACCGGCTTCACCACCCCGGACTCCACCAGCGGCCACACGTGCTCGCGCACCGCCGCCACGATCGCCGCCTTCTCCGCCAGCGGGCGCCCGCGCAGATTGGTGGCGATCACCGCGGCGCGCTTGCGCAGCAGCGCGTTGAGGTCGAGCTCGCCCTTCACGCCGCCCTGCAGCCCGATGATCACCAGCCGCCCGTTGACGGCCAGCGCGTCCACGTTCCGCTGCAGGTACTTGGCGCCCATGATGTCCAGGATCACGTCCACCCCGGCCCCGCCGGTCGCCTCCTTGAGCACCTCGACGAAGTCCTGCTCGCGGTAGTCGATCGCGATGTCGGCACCGAGTTCGACGCACCGGGCCAGCTTCCCGGCGCTGCCCGCGGTCACCGCGACCCGCGCGCCCACCGCCTTGGCCAGCTGGATCGCCATGGTCCCGATGCCGCTCGCGCCGCCGTGCAGCAGCACCGTCTCGCCGGGCCGCAGGTGGGCGGTGAGGAACACGTTGGACCACACCGTGCAGGCGACCTCGGGCAGCGCGGCGGCCTCCTCGAAGCCCAGGCCCTTGGGCAGCGGCAGCAGCTGCCCGGTCGGCACCGCGACGAGCTGCGCGTACCCGCCGCCGGACAGCAGCGCGCACACCTCGTCGCCGACCGCCCAGCCGGACACGCCCGGGCCGAGGGCGACGATCCGCCCGGCGCACTCCAGCCCGGGGTAGGGCGAGGCGCCGGGTGGCGGGTTGTAGTTGCCCTGCCGCTGGAGCAGGTCGGCCCGGTTGACGGCGGTGGCCGCCACCTCGACCAGGACCTCGCCCTCGCCGGGCACCGGGTCGGGCACCTCCGCCCACACGAGTGCCTCGGGACCGCCGGGTACGGGAATCGTCATCGCATGCATGACCCGAACCTACTGCGCGTCACGGCGAGGAGCGGGCAAGGCCCGCGTCAGCCGGTCGACTTGATCACGATCACCCGGTCGGTGAGCTGGAGCACGGCGGCCTCGGGCTCGGTGTAGTTGAGCACCCGCCGGCCGCGGACCACCGCGACCACCAGGTCCTCGCACGCGCGCGGGCTGTGCCCGGCCTCGGCCCGGGTGACGGGGCGCTCGACCACGTCCAGGCCGTTGCCGTAGGTGAGCAGGTCCTCCATCACCGCGCCGGCGTGCGGGCTGAGCATCGACAGGCCGAGCAGCCGCCCGGCCGAACTGGAGCTGGTGACGACGACGTCGGCGCCGCTCTGCCGCAGCAACGGGGCGTTCTCGTCCTCCCGGACGGCCGCGACCACGGTGGCGCCCTTGTTCAGCTGGCGCGCCGTCAGCGTGACCAGGACCGCGGTGTCGTCCCGTTCCGGCGCGACCACGACCCGGGCGGCGGTGGGCACCTCGGCCCGCAGCAGCGTGTCGGTGCGGGTGGCGTCGCCGACCACGCCGACCAGCCCGTGCCGGGCGGCCTGGTCGATCACCTTGCGCTGCGGGTCGACGACGACGATCTCGTCCTTCTTCACGCCCTGCCCGAGCAGGGTGTCGACGGCGCTGCGGCCCTTGGTGCCGTACCCGATGACGACGGTGTGCTCGCGCACGGTGGACCTCCAGCGGTTCAACCGCCACTGCTGGCGGGTTCGTTCGGTGAGCACCTCCAGCGTGGTCCCGACCAGGATGATCAGGAACACCACCCGCAGCGGGGTGATCACGAAGATGTTGGTGAGCCGGGCGCCGTCGCTGTACGGGGTGATGTCGCCGTACCCGGTGGTGGACAGCGTCACGGTGGCGTAGTACGCCGCGTCCAGGAAGCTGACCCCGTCGCCCGCGTTGTCGTTGTAGCCGTCCCGGTCGACGTAGACGATCAGGGTCGTGGCGACCAGGACGGCGAGCGCCAGCAGCAGCCGGGAGCCGACCTGCCGGAGGGCCGGCGCGCTCCGCCGGGCGGGCAGCACGATCCCGGAGTCCGACCACGGCTCGGTTCCCGGGGCGGGCGCACCCCGCAGCCTGCTCATGCGGCCACCTCCCCGCTGTCGTGGGGCGCGCACGCCCCGGTGGGCCCGTTCACGGCGCCTCCAGCAGTTCGACGGGTTCGCCGGCCGCCGCGCCGCCGGGCGGGACCACGGCCAGCGCCTCGGCCCGGGCGAGGCCGCGCAGCATCGCGGGCCCGTCGAAGGCGAGCGGGACGACGCCGTCGGCGGTGTGCCGGACGGGCAGCAGCCGGGTGTCCACCGGGTGCCCGGGCAGGCCGACGGCGGTGGGTGCGAGGACCGGGGTGACGGCGGACCGCCCGCTGCGGGCGTGCAGCAGCGGCAGGGCGAGGGTGACCGTCCCGGCGACGGCGGCCAGCGGATTGCCGGGCAGCCCCACCAGGTGACGCCCACCCGGCCCCCCGCTCCGGGCGGGGCCGGCCGACGGGCATGCGGGCGAGGGGAGTTCGGCCAGCAGCATCGGGTGTCCGGGGCGGACGGCCACGCCGTCCACCAGCAGCCGGGCCCCGGCCTCGGCGAGGGCCCGGTGCAGGAAGTCGACCGGGCCGGCCGCCGTTCCACCGGTGGTGACCACGATGTCGGCGGTGGAGTGCCGCAGCGCGTCCCGGAGCAGCCCGAAGTCGTCCCGGACGGACCGCACTTCGGCCACCTCGGCACCGGCCACCCGCAGCCAGGGCGGCAGCAGCGGACCGAGCGCGTCCCGGACCAGGCCCGGACCGGGGACGCCCGAGGCGAGCAACTCATCGCCGAGGACGAACAGTTCGACCACCGGGCGGCGGCGCACGGCGAGCCGGTCGTGACCGCAGGCGGCGGCCAGACCGAGCACGGCCGGACCGACCAGGGCGCCACCGGGCAGCAACGCCTCGCCGCGACGGCACTCCTGGCCGCGCGGGCGGACGTCCTGACCGGTGGTCAGCGATTGGTGGCCGCAGTCGTGCAGCAGCGTGCCGTCCGTGCGGCCGTGCTCACGGCGCAGGACGGCGGTGGCGCCGGGCGGCAGTTGGGCGCCGGTGGCGATCTCGACGGCGGCGCCGTCGGCCAGCGGCGCGGACGCGGCCCGACCGGCCAGCACCCGCCCGGCGACCCGCCAGGGGCCCGGCCCGGCGACCGCCCAGCCGTCCATCGCGGAGGTGTCGAAGGCGGGCAGGTCGGTCAGCGCGGTGAGCGGCTCGGCGAGGGTGCGGCCGAGCGCCTCGGCGAGCGGCAGCCCGACCGCCGGCAGCGGGCGCAGCCCGGCCCGGCGGGCGGCCTCGCGGGCCTGCGCCCAGCTCAGCACGCCGGGACCGGCCGACCGGGCGGCCACGGTGGTCCGGCCGACGGCGCTCACGGCTCGCCCGGCCCGTCGGCGGCGCTCCAGCGCTCGGCGAGCGCGGCGGTCCGCCGGGCGGCCACGGCCACGGCCTCCGGCCCGCCGCCCTGCTGGGCGGCCGCGTAGCCGATCAGAAAGGCGGTCAGCGGCGCGGCCGGGCGGGCCACCCCGTGCGCGACCACCCGGGTGAGGTCGAGCAGTCCCCGGACGTCGACGTCCAGGTCGATGCCCAGGTCGGCCCTGACCTCGGCGATCCAGTCTTCCAGCGTGCGCTCCATGCGCCCATGCTGCCTGATCGGCGGTTTCCCCGGAGTGTTCGCCCCGTGTGCGGCGCGCGTCGTTTCCCGCACGCACACCCGCGCGGTCCGTGCGCACGGACCGGCGGGAACGGTGAAACACGCCCTACGACCGGTCGCGCTCCCGGGCCTGTTCGAGGTCCTCCCAGGTGTCGCAGTCGTAGGCGACGTTGTCGGTGTCGGCCACCAACTGCCGGGCGAGACCGCCGATGAGGCGGCGCAGCGGGAGGCCGGCCGGATCGCCGAGGGCGGCCAGCGCGATGCGCAGCGGGGCGGTGCGGTAGGCGGCGGCGAGCGGCTGGTCGCGCCCGCCGGCGTCGACCAGGACGGCGGCCTCGACGGCCGGGCCCGCCTCGGCGAGGACGGTGACCAGCCGGTCGACGGTCCGTCGGTCCAGGAACGGCAGGTCCGCGGCGAGCAGCAGCACGGTCGGCGCGGTGACCAGGTCGAGTCCGGCGGCGACGGCGGCGACCGGCCCGCCGCCCGGCGGCTGCTCCCTGGTCCGGCGGACGCCGCTGCGCGCGGTCGGCCGGTCGGGGCCGACCACGACGGTGGTGCGGGCGCCCGTGCAGGCGGCGAGCACCCGGTCGAGCAGGGTGGTCTCGCCCACGGTCAGCCCGGGTTTGTCGGCCCCGCCCAGGCGACGGGCGGCCCCGCCGGCCGGGACGATCACGTCGTAGGGCGTCATGCGGCCAGTATCCGCCCTACTCGGCTCCGCCCGTCCCGCGCTCCGGGGACCGCCCGGGCTCCTCGGACTCCGTGGACTGCTCGGGCTCCGTGGACTCCCCGGGCTCCTCGGTGGGCTCGTCCTCGACGATCTCCGCCTCGACGATGTCGTCCTCGACGATCTCCGCCTCGACGATCTCGCCCCCTCGTGCCGCCCGGGCGGTGTTGGCGGCGGCGCCCAGTTCCAGGATGGCCGGCAGCGTCAGCTCCCCGTACCGCTCGTTCATCGCGGTGACCAGTGCCTCCGGGTCGTGCGGGTGCTCGGCCAGCAGCCGGTCGAAGTCCTGGAGGTACTCGCCGGTGAAGGCGAGCACCCGGGCGGCGTCATCGCCCTGGTCGGGGGCGCGGTGGCCGGCGATGACCCGGTCCACGCCGAGGTCGGCGATCCGGCCGAGGTTGTGGCCCCAGGTGGTGCGCTGGGCCGGGGTGGTGTCGGCGGTCCAGACGTGGGTGCCGTTGTAGGCGAAGTCCCCGGCGATCACCGTCCGGATGCTCGGCACGTGGACGACCGTCGAGTCGCCGCAGTCGCCCTGGCCGAGCAGCAGCACGGGGATGACCTGGCGGTCGAGCATGAGGGGCTGCGGCAGCAGCGGGGCAGGGATCAGCGGGTGGTCCGGGATGTCGTCGCCGTAGACCGGCTTCCACTGGGCGACCTTGGCGGCGGCGGTGCGCCGGATGCCGTCGACCACGGCGGGCGCGGCCAGCAGCCGGGCGTCGGGGAAGAGCCTCAGCACCTCCTCGGCGCCGAAGTAGTGGTCGGGGTGGTGGTGGGTGACGACGATGGCGAGCAGTCGGCGGCCCTTGCCGGCGACCCATTCGGCGAGCTCGCGGCCGGCGCTGCGGGTGAGCTGGGCGTCGACCAGGATCGCGGTCCGCTCGCCGAGGATCAGGGTGGAGGTGGCGAAGAAGGCCGATTCGGGGCCGGTGAAGACGGCGACCTCCAGCGGGCGGGCGGGCCGCTCGTGGTCCGGGGCGGCGGCCTCGGCCGCCGTGCGCTCCGCGCCGGCGCCCTCCTCGGGCGGGGACGACGTCACTGGCTGCTCCCTCTGGTCGGCGGTCGGACTTCCTGCGCCCTACAGCATGGGAGTACCGGTGTCGGATTGCGCGGAAGGCGCGCCCGGCGGGGCACGCCTTCCGGCTCAGGTCACATCGCGGCCCGAACGGCCGGAGCCTCGGCGTCGTGGGCGGCCCGCCCCGGGGCACGAGAACGCCCGGGGCTCGTCCGTCGTGACGACGGACGAGCCCCGGGCGGTCACTTCGTGGGGGTCAGCGCTTGGCCGCGCCGCGCAGGCGGGCCAGCCGGTCGGAGACGCCCCAGGCGGTCACCCGCCACAGCGCCTCGATCACGATGTTGCGGCTCATCTTGGACGCGCCCAGCTCGCGCTCGACGAAGGTGATCGGCACCTCGGCCACCTTGAACCCGGCCTTCACCGTGCGCCAGGCCAGGTCGACCTGGAAGCAGTACCCGGCCGAGGCGACCTCGTCCATGCCCAGGCCCAGCAGGGTCTCCTTGCGGAACGCCCGGTAGCCGCCGGTGACGTCCCGGATCGGCACGCCCAGCGCCAGCCGCGAGTAGGTCGAGCCGCCGCGGGAGAGCAGCAGGCGCGACTTCGGCCAGTTCACCACCCGGCCGCCCGGCACCCAGCGCGAGCCCAGTACCAGGTCGGCGCCGCGCAGCGCGCTCAGCAGCCGGTCCAGTTCCTCGGGCTGGTGCGAGCCGTCCGCGTCCATCTCGACCAGGACGTCGTAGCCGCTGTCGATGCCCCAGCGGAAGCCCGCGAGGTAGGCGGCGCCCAGGCCCTCCTTGCCCTTGCGGTGCATGACGTGCACGTTCGGGTCCTCGGCGGACAGCTTGTCGGCCAGTTCGCCGGTGCCGTCGGGGCTGTTGTCGTCGGCGACCAGCACGTGGGCCTCGGGGACCGCCGCCCGCACCCGGCCGACGATCCGCTCGACGTTCTCCGCCTCGTTGTAGGTCGGAATGATCACCAGGACCCTGCCGAGATCAGCAAAACTCTGCTGGTTCACGGTCACGTACAAACCTCTCGGCCGATGGCGGGGAGTGTCAGAACACCATCGCCCGCACTCTGGAACGCGGCTCCGCCGGCAGCCCGCCGACGGGGTGAACCACGGTGGAAACTGCTGTGCAGGGCGGAGACTACTGCGTCCTGGCATCCTACTACCGCGCCCGGGAACCACCGGTCCGGCCAGGGCACTCCCCTCCGGTACCCGCCGTTTCCTCGCGGGCGACACCGGTCGGCTAGGGTCGATGACCTTGCCCGTGTCCGGCCCCCCGCACCGTCGGGCCCGTTGCCCCGACGATCCGGCACACCCGCCACCCAGCGAAGGAGTAGGACCGCGCGCATGGACAGGCTCATCAACACCGTCCGCCCGTACGCCTGGGGGTCGCTGACCGCCCTGCCCGAACTGCTCGGGCAGGAGCCGACCGGCGAACCGCAGGCCGAGCTGTGGATGGGCGCCCACCCCGGCGACCCGTCCCGGGCCGACCGGGGCGAGGGGCCCCGCCGGCTGGACGAGCTGATCGCGGCCGACCCCGAGGGCGAGCTCGGCGCCGCGACCGTCGCCCGGTTCGGTCCGACCCTGCCGTTCCTGTTCAAGATCCTGACCGCGGGCCTCCCGCTGTCCATCCAGGCCCACCCCACGATCGCCCAGGCCCGCGCCGGGTTCGCCGCCGAGAACGCCCTCGGCATCCCGCTGGACGCCCCCGAGCGCAGCTATCGCGACGCCAACCACAAGCCCGAGATGGTCTGCGCGCTGGGCGCCTTCGAGGGGCTCTGCGGCTTCCGGCGGCCCGCCGAGGCGGCCGGGCTGATGGCCGGGCTCGCGGTGCCCGGGCTCGCCCCGCTGATCGACCTGCTGGCCGTCGAGGACGAGGCCGAGGCGCTGCGCGGCACGCTGGCCGCCATCCTCGCCATGGACGGGAAGGCCGCCGAGGAGACCGTCCGGGAGACGGCCCGGGCCCTGGCCCGCACCGACCCGGCCGGCGGCTACGGGCCGTACGCCCGGATCGCCGAGGACTTCCCGGAGGACCGCGGCCTGATCGCCGCCCTGCTGCTCAACCACTTCCGGCTCCGGGCCGGCGAGGCGCTCTACCTGGACGCCGGCGTGCCGCACGCCTACCTGTCGGGCGCCTGCGTCGAGCTCCAGGCCAACTCCGACAACGTGCTGCGGGCCGGCCTCACCCCCAAGCACATCGACCTGCCCGAGCTGCTGAAGGTCCTGGTCTTCGAGGCCGGCGCCCCCGAGCTGCTGCACCCCCGCCCGGTCGACGGCACCGCCGGCGAGGAGCTCTACCCCGTCCCGATCGACGAGTTCCGGCTCTCCCGCTTCGTCCTGGACGGCCGGGACCGCGAGGTCGACGGCCGCGCCCCGCAAATCCTGCTCTGCACCGAGGGCACCGCCCGGCTCACCGCCGCCGACGGCACCACCCTGGAGCTCGCCCGCGGCCGGTCGGCCTTCCTCCCCGCCACCGGCGCCCCCACCCGGCTGTCCGGCACCGCCACGACCCTCTTCCGCGCCACCGTCACCGTCTGACGGCGCCCGGGGGCCACGCGCCGAGGGCTCGCCTCCCGGGTGGGAGGCGAGCCCTCGGCGCGTCCGTGCGGCGGTCAGCCGACCCGTTGCCCCGGGCCGCCGGCGCCGACTTCGACCGGCACCTGTTCCTGGTCCTGGCCCCCGCCCTGGCCCTTCTCCCCGGACTGGGCCTTCTCCCCGGACTGAGCCGGAACGGCCCCGGCGGCCTCGCCGGTCGCGGGCGCCCCGGTCGACGGGGCGGCCGCCGGCTGCGGGGCACCGCCCGGCCAGCGGCGCTCGACCGCCTTGGCCACCTTGCGGCCCAGCTTCTGCACGGGCAGCTCCACCAGCCGGTACATCACCCAGCTCGCCAGCATGATCACGACGAGGTACTCGGCCGTCCAGATCAGCTTGCCGCCGGTCGTCGGCGGCACCTTGGGCACGTGCAGCAGCGGCTGGATGGTGTGCACCAGCGGGACGTGCAGCAGGTAGAGCGAGAAGCTGATCCCGCCGAGCCAGGTGAGCGGCTTCGGGAAGCGGCGCTTGCGCAGCGCCATGCCGATGCCGAACGTGATCCAGGCCCCGAGGTAGGAGCCGGCCCAGGCCATCCAGCCGGACGTCCAGGTGTTCTGCTCCATGCCGTCACGGTTGTACATCCAGGCGACGGCCACCCCCGCGACGAGCACGAAGCCGCAGCACATGATCGCCTGGAGGCGGTCGATCTGGCGGTTCTCGGCCCGGTAGATCGCGGTGCCCGCGAACATCGTCGCGAAGATCATCAGGGTCTCGAACATCGGGGCCCGGCTGTTGTTGTACATCAGCACGAAGCCCAGCAGGCCGAGCGTGATCGCCCCGACCCGGGTCAGGTTCGGCCGGCCGCTCAGCACGCAGGCGAAGCCGAACAGCACGATCAGGACGGAGCCCCAGACCAGGTTGCGGGTCGAGGTGATGTCACTGGTCAGCGTGTGGGAGGCGATGGAGGTGCCGAAGAGCAGCGCCACGCCGGCGAAGCCGACCGCGATCGGGCCGCTGCGGCGGTGCTGGCCGACCGTGAAGAGCGCGGTGACCATGTAGTAGAAGACCATCTCGTAGCTGAGGGTCCACATGACGCCCAGGCCGTTCCAGACGCCCATGAAGTCCTGCAGCATGGTCGAGTTGGCGGCCACGTAGATCAGGTCGTGATCGGTGGCGAAGAGCGCGACCGAGCCGTCGCCCTTCGGGATGATGGCCAGCGCCACCGTGATTCCGATGATCACCGGCGGCCAGAGCCGGAAGATCCGTCCGATCCAGAACGCCCGCACGTCCCCGCGGCGCTCCAGCGAGGCCGGGATGATGTAACCGCTGACCAGGAAGAACAGCATGACGCCGTAGAGGCCCAGGTCGGCGTGCCACCAGATGAAGGACGCCACCCCGTCCGGCAGCATCTTCAGGACGTCGAAGTGGTGGAGCGCCACCACCAGGGCGGCCACGCCGCGAAGCGCGTCGAGCCAGCCCAGCCGACTGGCCGATCCGCCCGCCCGAGCCTGCTTGCTTCCCCCGGCCCGGCGGGCGGACAGCTGTCGTATCGTTTTCACCGCACGGACAGTAGCTCATCACACTGATGCGTTCGCCTCGGTGACGGTCGGACGAGGCCTCCCGAGTGCCCCCGCGGCCGTTCCTAGTCCCGGGTCATGTCGACGAAGCGCGAGTAGTGGCCCTGGAAGGCCACCGTGATGGTGGCGGTGGGGCCGTTACGGTGCTTGGCGACGATCAGGTCGGCCTCGCCGGCGCGCGGGGACTCCTTCTCGTAGGCGTCCTCGCGGTGGAGCAGGATGACCATGTCGGCGTCCTGCTCGATCGAGCCGGACTCGCGCAGGTCGGAGACCATCGGCCGCTTGTCGGTGCGCTGCTCGGGACCACGGTTCAGCTGGGAGAGCGCGATGACCGGGACTTCCAGCTCCTTGGCCAGCAGCTTCAGGTTTCGCGACATGTCGGAGACCTCCTGCTGGCGGTTCTCCGCCCGGCGGGAGCCGCCGGACTGCATCAGCTGGAGGTAGTCGATGACGACCAGCTTGATGTCGTTGCGCTGCTTGAGCCGGCGGCACTTGGCCCGGATCTCCATCATCGACAGGTTCGGGGAGTCGTCGATGAACAGCGGCGCCTCGCTGACGTCGGGCATCCGGCGGGCGACGCGGGTCCAGTCGTCGTCCGTCATGTTCCCGGAGCGCATGTGGTGCAGCGCGACCCGGGCCTCGGCGGACAGCAGTCGCATGGCGATCTCGTTGCGGCCCATTTCGAGCGAGAAGATCACGCTCGGCAGCTTGTTCTGGATCGAGCAGGCGCGGGCGAAGTCCAGCGCCAGGGTCGACTTTCCCATCGCGGGGCGGGCCGCGATGACGATCATCTGGCCGGGGTGGAGGCCGTTGGTGAGCGCGTCGAAGTCGGCGAAGCCGGTCGGGACGCCGGACATCTGGCCGTTGCGGGAGCCGATCGCCTCGATCTCGTCGAGGGCGCCCTCCATGATGTCGGCGAGCGGCGCGTAGTCCTCGTTGGTGCGCTGCTCGGTGACGGCGTAGATCTCCGCCTGGGCGGCGTTGACGATCTCGTCGACGTCGCCCTCGGCCGCGTAGCCCATGCCGGCGATACGGGTGCCGGCCTCGACCAGGCGGCGCAGGACGGCGCGCTCGTGGACGATCTGCGCGTAGTACTCGGCGTTGGCGGCGGTCGGGACGGAGTTGACCAGGGTGTGCAGGTAGGAGGCGCCGCCGACGCGCTGCAGTTCGCCGCGCTTGGTGAGCTCGCCGGCCACGGTGATCGGGTCGGCCGGCTCGCCGCGGGCGTACAGGTCGAGGATCGCGCCGTGGACCATCTCGTGCGCGGGCCGGTAGTAGTCGGCCGGCTTGAGCACCTCGACCACGTCGGCGATGGCGTCCTTGGACAGCAGCATGCCGCCGAGGACGGACTGCTCGGCGGCGAGGTCCTGCGGGGGGACGCGCTCGAAGCCGTCCACGCCGCCCTGGCCCTCGTCGTCGCGGCGCTGCCAGCCGCCGCCACCGCTCTGCGAACCGTCGCGCGGGGCGCCGCTCCGGCCGCCCTTGCCGCCCTTCTGGAAGCCGCCCTCACGACCGCCGCCGTCCCGGTTGCCCTCCCGGCCGCCGCCCTGGCCGGAGCGGCTGCGGGAGACCGGGAGCCGGTCGCCGGGCCCGTCGGGGAAGGACGCGTCGTCGAAGGCGCCGGCCGGGAAGGGGTCCTCGGCGGGCTGCCAGTCCTCCTCCGGCGGCGGGGCGTCGTGGTCGTCGTACTGGGGGCCGGTCACGCGTGTTCCCCGATCAGCGAGTGGTGCGAGTTGGAGCGGGCCTTGCCGGTGGCTGGGTGGAGCGGAGCCGCTCCTCTTTGTACGCCACGGCACCGACAAATCGGACGCCGGGGCGGGCGGGAGTGTCGGGCGGAGGGCCCACGCTAAGGCGCCGGGAGCCGTTCAGCCAAGGCGGTTATCCACAGGGGGTGTGGACGAGCGGCCCTGGGCTGTGGAGAAGTGCCGCAAAGCTGTGGACGCCCCTGTGGAAGGCCCTGTGGATAACCAGACCATCTGTCCACCGTCAACCTGCTGACCAGGTATTACCTCTTACCGGGCCTGTGCATGAGAAATTCTTCACACGCAGCCGGACGCCCGCGGGCGCGCAGCGGGCCGAGCGCCTCGCTCAAGAATTCGAGTAATAGCCAACTACCACTAGCAGTCATTACCTGTGGATGAGTAGCCTGGAGCCCATGACCGCCCCTCCCGCAGCCCCGACCCCCTCCAGACGCCGGCACGACCGGGAGATCCTCGCACTGGCCGTCCCGGCCTTCGGCGCGCTGGTCGCCGAACCGCTGTTCCTGATGGCCGACTCGGCGATCGTCGGCCACCTCGGCACCCCGCAGCTGGCCGGGGTCGGCGTCGCCGCCGCCGCGCTGTCCACCGCGACCGGCGTGTTCGTCTTCCTCGCCTACGCCACCACCGCGGCGGTGGCCCGCCGGATCGGTGCCGGGGACCGCCGCGGCGCCGTCCAGCAGGGCGTCGACGGCATCTGGCTCGCCCTCGGCCTGGCCGTCCCGGTGGTGCTGCTCACCGTGCTGCTGGCCCCCTGGGCGGCCGACGTCCTGGGGGCCTCGGAGACCGCCGCCCCCTACGCCGTGACGTACCTGCGGATCAGCGCCCTGGGCATCCCCGCGATGCTCATGGTGATGGCCGCCACCGGCGTGCTGCGCGGCCTCCAGGACACCCGCACGCCGCTGCTGGTGGCGATCGCGGGCTTCACCGCCAACATCGGCCTGAACGCCGGCCTGGTGTACGGCGCCGGGCTCGGGGTGGCCGGCTCGGCCTGGGGCACCGTGCTCGCGCAGACCGGGATGGCCGTCGTCTACCTGGTCGTGGTGGTGCGCGGGGCGCGGCGCGAGCACGCCTCGCTGCGGCCGGACGCGACCGGCATCCGGGCCAGTGCCAGAGCGGGCGGTCCGCTGCTGGTCCGGACGGTCAGCCTGCGCGCGGTGCTGATGATCGCCACCGCGGTGGCCGCCAGGCTGGGCGACGACCAGGTGGCCGCGCACCAGATCGCCATGACGCTGTTCAGCTTCCTGGCCTTCGCCCTGGACGCCATCGCGATCGCCGGCCAGGCGATCATCGGCCGCTACCTGGGCGCCGAGGACGTCCCGGGCGCCAGGGCCGCCACCCGCCGGATGGTCGAGTGGGGCATCGGCTCGGGCGTGCTGCTGGGCCTGCTGGTGGTGGCCGCCCGCCCGCTGTACGTCCCGCTGTTCACGCCCGATCCGGCGGTGCAGGGGCAGTTGGACACCGCCCTGCTGCTGCTCGCGCTCAGCCAGCCGGTCGCCGGCCTGGTCTTCGTGCTGGACGGGGTGCTGATGGGCGCCGGGGACGGCCCTTACCTGGCCTGGGCGGCGATCGCGACCCTGGCGGTGTTCACCCCGGCGGCGATCGCGGTGCCGGCCACCGGCACCGGGCTGGCCGGGCTGTGGTGGGCGATGAACCTGTTCATGCTGGTCCGCGCGGCCTTCCTGGTCGGGCGGGCGCGCGGCGGCCGCTGGCTGGTCACCGGGGCCGTCCGGGGCTGACGGCGCCGGGGCCGAACGTTCCAGCACGGAACGCGCCGGAACACGACCGAGGGCCGGACTCCCGGAGGAGTCCGGCCCTCAGGCCACTGCTACGGAACTCAGGCAGCGACGACGGCGACGTCGAGGTTGGCCTGGACGTCGGCGTGCAGCTTGACCGAGACCTTGTGGGTGCCCACGGTCTTGATCGGCGAGGCGATCGCGACGGCGCGCTTGTCCACGGCCGGGCCGCCGGCGGCCTTGATGGCCTCCACGACGTCGGCCTGGGTCACCGAACCGAACAGACGGCCGGCGTCGCCCGAGCGAACGGCCAGCTTGACCTGGACGCCCTCGAGCTTGCCCTTGACCTCGTTGGCGGCCTCAAGGGTCTGGATCTCGTGGATCTTGCGGGCGCGACGGATCGCGTCGACGTCCTTCTGGCCGCCCTTGGTCCAGCGGATGGCGTAGCCACGCGGAACCAGGTAGTTGCGGGCGTAGCCGTCCTTGACCTCGACGACCTCGCCGGCGGAGCCGAGACCCGGCACCTCGTGCGTGAGGATGATCTTCATTACTTGGTCACCCTCTCTTAGCGCGCGGTGCTGGTGTAGGGCAGCAGCGCCATCTCACGGCTGTTCTTCACGGCCGTGGCGACGTCACGCTGGTGCTGGGTGCAGTTGCCGGTGACCCGGCGGGCACGGATCTTGCCACGGTCGGAGATGAACTTCCGCAGCAGGTTCGTGTCCTTGTAGTCAACGTAGTTGACCTTGTCCTTGCAGAAGACGCAAACCTTCTTCTTCGGCTTGCGAGCAGGCGGCTTCGCCATTGTGTGCTCCATTTGGGGTTCACGGCCCGGCCTGCGTCCTCAGGACGCCGGCGGCCGGGCCGCACGAAATCTGTCAGCTCTTAGAACGGGGGCTCTTCCGAGAAGCCGCCACCGGACGGGGCGCCCCAGCTGCCGCCGCCCTGCTGGCCGCCGGACGGAGTGCTGGACGCCCACGGGTCGTCGGAGGGGCCGGACTGGCCGCCGCCGCCGGAGTTTCCACCCCAGCTGCCGCCGCCCTGCTGGCCGCCACCGCCGCCCCAACCGCCCTGCTGGCCACCGCCGCCGCCCTGCTGGCCGCCGAAGCCGCCACCAGAGCCGCCGGGGCCACCGGACCGGTTGGCCCGGGTGACCTTCGCGGTCGCCGAGCGCAGGCTCGGGCCGACCTCGTCGACCTCGACCTCGAAGACCGTCCGCTTCTCGCCTTCCTTGGTCTCGTAAGACCGCTGGCGCAGTCGGCCCTGCACGATGACGCGCATGCCGCGCTGCAGCGACTCGGCCACGTTCTCCGCCGGCTGCCGCCAGACGTTGCACGTGAGGAAGAGGCTCTCGCCGTCCTTCCACTCGTTCGTCTGACGGTCGAAGGTGCGGGGGGTGGACGCGATACGGAACTTCGCGACCGCCGCACCCGACGGGGTGAAGCGCAGCTCGGGGTCGTCGACGAGATTGCCGACGAGGGTGATGACGGTCTCGCCTGCCATGGTGGTGATGACCTCTCGGGAAGATGTCCGTTCACCGCTGTTTCACGTGAAACAGCGGACGCGAGCTACCCGAGACCCGAAGGCCTCAGAGGTGGCTCAGTGGGTGTCCGGGCGCAGGACCTTGGTCCGCAGAACCGACTCGCTCAGGCCCATCTGGCGGTCGAGCTCCTTGACGACCTCAGGCGTGGCCTTCAGGTCGATGACCGAGTAGATGCCCTCGGACTGCTTGTTGATCTCGTAAGCCAGACGGCGACGACCCCAGGTGTCGACCTTCTCCACCTTGCCGCCGGCGTTCCGGACGACGGTGAGGAAGTTCTCGATCAGGGGGGAGACAGCGCGCTCCTCGACCGAGGGGTCGAGGATGACCATCACCTCGTAGTGACGCATGGGTAACCCACCTCCTTTGGACTCAACGGCCACGGTCTCTCCGTGGCAGGAGGGTTGTGCAGCGTCGGCACCGGAGCAGTGACGACACCGGCCACCGTAGCGGCCGGGTCCGACAATCGGGCCCCGCTCACCCGACGGGGTGGTCGCCCGGAAGAGGGCGCAAGGGGGCACAACTACACCAGTGCAGACGGCACAGCCTACCCGCACCCGGACGGCCGAACAAAACGCATAGGGGTTGTGAGACCGACCCAACCGCCGCAATCTGGACGGAACGGGATTCCTGCCCGTTCGTCTCCACGCCAGGAGGTGGGACACATGGCCCAGTCCGTCCACCGCATGCCCGCGCTCACACTGAACACCGACGGCCACCCGCACCCCCGCGAGAACGCCCTGGTGGGCCTCACCGCCGTGCTGGGCGTGATCGCCTTCACCACCTCGTTCTTCCACAACCTGCACCTGCTGACCTCGTGGACCGGTCTGTTCGGGATCATCACGGGGCTGCTCGGCATGTTCGTCTCGGTCACCACGGCCGAGCGCTTCGTGCTGATGATCACGCTCGGCGCCTCCGCCATCGGCTTCTACCTCGGCATCGCCCGGGGCGGCCTCTGGGGCTGAGCCGCCCCGGTCGCACCGTTCCGGAACCCTCGGCGCCCCCGTGGCGTATCTGCAAGGAGACAGGTACGCGACGGGGGCGCCGTCGCGCCCGCAGCGGCGGGCGCCCGGGCCCCGGACGATAGGGTCAGCCCGAGAACCTGGGCCCACCGCAGCCCGACCGACGAGGAGCACCGAGCAATGAGCCTGCGCCTGAGGACGATCACCCGCGAGGAGCACCTCGCCTTCATCAGGAGCCGCGCCTCGGCCAGCCACATGCAGGTGCCGTCGTGGGGTGACGTGAAGGCCGAGTGGCGCTCGGAGTCGATCGGCTGGTTCGACGAGGCCAACCAGCTCGTCGGCGCCGGCCTGGTGCTCTACCGGCAGCTGCCCAAGCTCAAGCGCTACCTCGCCTACCTGCCCGAGGGCCCGGTCATCGACTGGTTCGACCGGGACCTCGACCGCTGGCTCTCCCCGATGCTCGCCCACCTCAAGTCGCAGGGCGCGTTCTCGGTCAAGATGGGCCCGCCGATCGTCATCCGCCGCTGGAACGCCCCCACCATCAAGGAGGCCATCGCCGGCAAGCAGGCCAAGCGCCTGCGCGACGTCGAGGCCGACTGGTACGAGGCGCGCGCCTTCGAGGTGGCCGACCGGCTGCGCAAGGCCGGCTGGCTGCAGGGCGAGGACGGCGGCGCCGGCTTCGGCGACGTCCAGCCGCGCTACGTGTTCCAGGTGCCGCTGGCCAACCGCTCGCTGGACGACATCCACAAGAACTTCAACCAGCTCTGGCGCCGCAACATCAAGAAGGCCGAGAAGAGCGGCGTCGAGGTGTACCAGGGCGGCTACGACGAGCTGCCGATCTTCCACCAGCTCTACCTGGTGACCGCCGAGCGCGACAAGTTCACCCCGCGCCCGCTGTCCTACTTCCAGCGGATGTGGAAGGCCCTCACCGCCGAGGACCAGAACCGGATGCGGCTCTACATCGCCTACCACGACGGCGAGCCGCTGGCCGCGACCACGATGCTGGTGGTCGGCGAGCACGTCTGGTACTCCTACGGCGCCTCGGCCAACCACAAGCGCGAGGTCAAGCCGTCCAACGCGATCCAGTGGCGGATGATGCGCGACTCCTACGCGCTCGGCGGCGGCGTGTACGACCTGCGCGGCATCAGCGACACCCTGGACGAGAACGACCACCTGTTCGGCCTGATCCAGTTCAAGGTCGGCACCGGCGGCCAGGCCGCCGAGTACCTCGGCGAGTGGGACTTCCCGCTCAACAAGCTGCTGCACAAGGCCCTCGACCTCTACATGTCCCGCCGATGAGGAGGCTGACCCGATGACGCTGTCGCTCTACCTCGACACCGAACGCTGGCGCACCCACCAGCGCTCCGTCCTCGCCGAGTTCCCCGGCCTGGTGCCGGTCGCCAAGGGGAACGGCTACGGCCTGGGCAACCACCGGCTGGCCGAGGAGGCGACGCTGCTGGGCACCGGTGTGCTGGCCGTCGGCACCGCGTACGAGGCGGCCGACGCCGCCGAGTGGTACGGCGGCGAGCTGCTGGTGCTCACCCCGTACCGGGTCGGCGAGGAGGCCCTGCCGCTGCCGCACGCCCGGGTGATCCGGACGGTGGCGAACCTGGACGCGCTGCGGGCGCTGCACGGCGCCCGGGTGGTGGTGGAGTGCATGACCTCCATGCGCCGCCACGGGGTGAGCGCCGCCGACCTCGCGGCCGTCGCCGCCGAGCTGGACGGCGTCGCCTTCGAGGGCCTGGCGCTGCACCTGCCGATGGACCGGCCGGACGGCTCCAGCCCGACCGAGGAGGTCGTCCACTGGGTGGACACCGCCCGGGCGGCCGGGGTGCCGGTGCACACCGTGTACGTCAGCCACCTCGGCGCGGCCGGCATGGAGCAGCTGGCCCAGCGCTACCCGGACATCGTCTTCCGGGCCCGGATCGGCACCCGGCTCTGGCTGGGCGACCACGGCGCGCTGGAGGTCCGGGCCACGGTGCTGGACGTCACCCCGGTGAAGAAGGGCGACCGCTACGGCTACCGCCAGCACCCCGCGCCGGCCGACGGCCACATCGTGGTGGTGGCCGGCGGCACCGCGCACGGCATCGGCCTGGAGGCGCCCAAGTACGTGCAGACCATGGCCTCCCGGGCCAAGGGCATCGCCCGGGCCGGCCTGGCGACCGTCAACAAGACCAAGTCGCCGTTCCACTGGGCCGGCAAGCAGCTCTGGTTCGCCGAGCCGCCGCACATGCAGGTCTCGCTGCTGTTCCTGGACGGCGAGACCAAGCCCCCCGCGATCGGCGAGGAGCTCGGCCTCCAGGTCCGGCACACCACCACGCACTTCGACCGCGTGGTGGACCGCTAGGGCGACCGAAGCGCCTGAGCGCGCCTACGCCTTCTCGGCCGGCTCCGGCAGTCCTGGCTCGTCCAGCCACTGCTCGGAGCCGGCCGGCGCGTATCCGGCGTAGCTCTCCTCCTCGCGCAGCGTCCGGGCGGTGCCGAGCACGAACACGTCCGGGGCCCGGTCGAGCACCCCGCCGGACGGGTCGTCGCTGCCGTCCCAGCGCACCGGGTCGCGGTCCGCCTGCAGGGCGTCGCGGACCACCACGACCACCAGGTAGAGCGTGCCCAGCAGGTGCAGCACGACCGCGAAGTGGTACCAGGCCTCGCCGATCCCGTGCTGCTTGGGCCCGGTGACGAAGCCCAGGTGGGACCAGATGCCCAGGGTGTACAGCACCTCGCAGGCCTGCCAGATCAGGAAGTCCCGCCAGCGCGGCCGGGCCAGCACCGCGAGCGGCAGCAGCCAGAGCGCGTACTGCGGCGAGTACACCTTGTTGACCAGCACGAACAGGGCGACCACCAGGAAGGCCAGCTGCGCGAAGCGCGGGCGGCGGGGCGCCGAGAAGCCGAGCCACGCTATGGCCAGGCAGCCGAGGACCATCAGCACGCCGATGTAGACGTCGAGGTCGGCCAGCCCCGTGCCCCGGCTCTGCATCAGGATCAGCCAGAACGAGCCGTAGTCCTCGGCGCGGTGCTTGCTGAACACGTAGAAGGTCGACCAGCCCTGCCAGTTGGCCGCCATGATCGGCAGGTTGACCAGCAGCCAGGAGCCTGCCGCGCCGGCCAGCATCACCCGGAACTCGCGCCACTTCCCGGCCCGCCAGCAGAGCACCAGCAGCGGGCCGATCAGCAGCACCGGGTAGAGCTTGGCCGCGGTGGCCAGGCCGATGAAGACACCCGCCCAGCCGGGCCGGGAGCCGGACCACCAGGCCATCGCCACGGCGGCCAGCGCGACCGCGAGGAGGTCCCAGTTGACCGTGCCGTTCAGCAGCAGGACGGGCGCGAGCGCGAACAGCAGGGCGTCCCAGGGGCGGCGGCGGTGGGTGCGCGAGAGCGCCACCACGGCGATCACCGCGCAGGCCATCAGCAGCCCCGCGTTGATCGCCCAGAACCACCGCTCCTGGTCCTGCGCGGTGCCGGCGCCGGGTGTCAGCCAGGCCGCGACCTGCATGAACAGGCCGGTCAGCACCGGGTATTCGAGGTACTGCAGATCCCCTGAGGTACCCGGGATGCGGTCCACGTACGGGTGCAGCCCGGCCGAGAAGCCGCGGCCGGAGAACAGGTGCGGGATGTCGCTGTAGCAGGCGTGGATGTACTGCGGCGAACCCGGCTGGAACCAGGCCTGGTTGTAGCAGGGCGCCTTCTGCACCATGCCGAGCACCGAGATCACGATCACCGCCAGCGCCAGGAAGCGCGCCGGGATCCACCACGAGACGCCCAGCAGCGCCCGGCGGCCCGGCGGGCCGCCGATCACCTCGCTGCCGGCCGCCGCCACCGGGTCCTCGTCGGCCGGGACGACCACGGTGTTGACCGGCGGCGCGGCCGTGGCGACGGCCGGCCCGACCGGCCCTGCGGCGTCGCCGGGCCCGGCCGGCCCTGCGGATTCGTCACGATCGCTCGACGTCATGCCGGACATCCTGCCGCACCGGCCCCACCGGGACGAGGAGGACCCCGCAACGGGCCCGGCCTCCGTCGCCCGGCGGCACGGCGAATCATGACGAAACGGCGGTGGCGGCCCTCCGGGGAGGGCCGCCACCGCCGTTCGGTTCATCCGCTCAGCGGGTGGTGGTCAGGGCAGCAGCGCGTTCTGCCCACCACCACCGCCGGTCGAGGCCGGGGTCGTAGGCCTGTTGCTCGGCTTGGTGCTCGTCGCCGGGGGGTCCGTCGGCGGCGCCGTGGGCGGGGGCGTGGTGCAGCCGAAGATGCCGCAGCTGTTCGTCGGACCGGGGTTGGTCTTGGTGTGCGACGGCGTCTGGCTCGGCTGCGTGCCCGGGCAGTCCACGCCCGGGACACAGCCCGGGCCCTGGGTGGACACGGGCGGCTGCGGCTGGTTGTTGTTGGTCGGCGGCGGCTGGTTGTTGGCCGGCTGGGTCGCGGGCGGGGCCGACGGGGTCTCGCTCGTCGTCGGCGTGGGCGTCATGCTCGGCGAGACCGGGGCGCCGGAGGAGTCCACCTGGGTGCCGACCGGCTGCGGGGCCGGGAAGTCCATCTTCTTCTCGTTGGCCAGCGCGGCCTTCATGTACCGGGTGAAGACGTCGGTCGGGATGTCACCACCGTGGATGGACTCCTTGCCGCCGGTGCCGTTGAGCGACAGCCGCTCGTGCTTGCTCGGGTCCTCACGCCACATCGCGACGCTGGTCACCAGCTGCGGGGTGTAGCCGACCCACCAGGCCGACTTGTTCTGGTCGGTGGTACCGGTCTTGCCGGCCACCGGCCGGCCCAGCTCCTTGGCCTTGAAACCGGTACCGTTCTTGACCACGTTCACCAGCACGTCGGTGACGTTGTCCGCGACGGCCGGCTCCAGGGCGACCTTGGCGTCCTTCTTGCCGAAGCCCGGGCGCTCGGTGCCGTTCACCTCGACCTTGGTGACCGAGTAGGGCTCGGCCTCCTTGCCGCTGGCCGCCAGGGTGCCGTAGGCGGTGGCCATCCGGATCGGGCTGATGGTGGAGGTGCCGAGGGCGAAGGTCGGGGTCTTCGGATCCGCGAAGCTCTCCTTCCGGACGCCCATCTGCTCGGCGATGTTGGCCACGTTCTGACCGCCGACGTCCTGGTTGAGCTGGACGAAGGGCACGTTGAACGAGTTCTGCATGGCCGCCCGCAGCGAGACGTAGCCGCGCTTGCCGGAGTCCTCGTTCTTCTGCCGGTAGGGCTTGCCGTCGTCGCCGATCACCAGCGAGCCGTCCGGCTTGCGGATCTCGGACATGTCGTCGGACAGGTAGCGGCTGTCGGCGTTGATCCGCTTCGGCTTGCCCTTGTCGTCGGTGGCCGTCTGGACGCCGATCTGCATGGCGGTCGCCAGCACGAAGGGCTTGAAGGTCGAGCCGACCTGGACGCCGATGGCGTCGGCGTTGTTGTCGAAGTGGCCGTTCTCCACGCCGTCGCCGCCGTAGAGGGCGACGATCGCGCCGTCGCCGGGGCGGATGCTGGCGGAGCCGAACTGGATGAAGGTGTCGTTGTTGGGGCGCTTCTGGGCGTTGAGGTTCTCGCCCTTGACGTCGTCGACGGCCTTCTTCAGGGCGTCGACCTTGTCCTTCTCGAAGGTGGTGTAGACCTTCAGGCCGCCCTTGTCGATCACCTGCTGGGTGATCGACTTGTCGGTGGCCACCAGGTACTTGTTGGCGGTGTCGACCAGGTAGCTGACCTCACCGTTCATGCTGGAGTTGGGCTTCACCGGGATCGGGTCGGGGAACGTGCTGCACTTGGCGCGCTCCTCCGGGGTGACGGCCTTGATCTTCACCATGTTGTCGAGGATCCAGGACCACCGCCCCTGGGCCCGCTCCTTGTTCTCCGGCTTCGTCGGGTCGTAGTACGACGCGCCCTTCAACAGGCCGGCCAGCATGGCGCTCTGGCACAGGTCGAGGTCCTTGGCATCGACCCCGTAGTAGGCCTGTGCGGCGGCCTGGGCGCCGTTCGAGCCGCGGCCGAACCAGCTGGTGTTCAGGTACCCCTTGAGGATGTCCGGCTTCTGCATCTTCTGATTGATCTTCAGCGTGATGAAGAACTCCTTCAGCTTGCGGCTGAGGGTCTGCTCCTGGCTGAGGTACGCGTTCTTCACGTACTGCTGGGTGATCGTCGAGGCGCCCTGGGTCTCGCCGCCCTTGGCCATGTTGTAGACGGCGCGGAGCATGCCCTTGGGGTCGATGCCGCTGTCCTCGCGGAAGGTCTGGTTCTCCGCCGCGATCACGGCGTTCTGCAGGTTGGGGCTGATGTCGGAGAGCTCGACGATCTGACGGTTGGTCTCGCCCTTGCGGGTCATCTCCGAGCCGTCGGCCCAGTAGTAGATGGTGTTCTGGTCCTTCATCAGATCCTTGAGCTTCGGGATCTCAGTGGTCTGGTAGAGGTAGAACACCGCGCCCACGCAGGTGGCGAAGACGATCAGGAAGCCGCTCAGCCACTGCCGCCAGGACGGCAGCCAGCGCCGGACGCCGGTCTTGCCGAAGCGCGGGTAGTCGATGAACCGCTTCTTGCCGGGGCCCGCGGCGGCGGCCGCGGACGCGGAGGCGGCGGCAGCACCGCGCCGACCGCCCTTGCCGCCCTTCTGGGCGGCCTTGCGCAACTCGGCGCGGGTCATCCGGGGTTGCTGAGCGGTCTCCCGTTCGCCGGGGGGGCGCCGGCGGCCGACGCCGTCCGAGCTCACCTCGTCCCGGCCGGGTCCGCCCTGACGGCCACCACCACCCGGGGGCTGCTGCCCGTCACCGCCCGGGCTGGGCGTCCTTCGCCGTCGTTCACTCATGTTGCAGCCACTCCTCGCCAGGCGGTTCCAGCCTGAAGGCAGGGTTCACGTCGATGCCCGCCAACCGCCCTAACCCCGGAGGTGGTCCTCGTGCACACGCGACAGCGTACGCAGCCGGGAATCCCAACTAATCGGGCATCAGTCCCCAATGCCCGCAAAACGGCAGCAGATCATTACACGCCCGTTGCCAATCACTCCTGCGCGTCGGCTTGTGATCACCTTCACGCGTGCCCCCCTTGCCCGTTCCGAGGGCCCGGTTTACTGTTCTCGATATATCGAGCCGATACATCGACGCGACATACCGCCCGATGCAACGGCCGGACGACGGCCGAGAGGAAGGAGGACGACGGCAATGGGCAGGCGCTCAGGAGTGCTGGAGTTCGCCGTTCTCGGTCTGCTCCACGACGCCCCGATGCACGGCTACGAGCTGCGCAAGCGGCTCAACGTCCTGCTCGGAACGTTGCGGGCGTTCTCGTACGGAACGCTCTACCCGTGCCTGAAGAGCCTGGTCGCCCAGGGCTTCCTGGTCGAGGACAACCCGGACGTCGAGTACGTCCCGGCCACCGCGCTCAACGGCAAGCGGTCCAAGACCGTCTACCGGCTCTCCCCCGAAGGCAAGCAGCGCTTCGAGGAGCTGCTCGCCGACTCCGGGCCCGACGCCTGGGAGGACGAGCACTTCGGCGTCCACTTCGCGTTCTTCGGCCAGACCGACCGGGCCGTGCGGATGCGCGTCCTGGAAGGGCGCCGCAGCCGGCTGGAGGAGCGACTGGAGAAGATGCGCAACTCGCTGGCCCGGGCCCGCGAGCGGTTCGACGACTACACCGTCGAGCTGCAGCGGCACGGACTGGAGTCGGTGGAGCGCGAGGTCCGGTGGCTCAACGAGCTGATCGAGACCGAGCGGGCCAACCGCACCGGCCGGACCGGGCCCGCAACCGGCGGCAACACCACCGCCGTACCCCACAAGACTTCGGACGGCCGTGGCCAGGAGGAAGGGTCCCAGGACCCGCCCGGGCCACCGTACGACCGCCCGGGGCGCTCCGCCCAGGAGCGCTGACACCGCGTCAGCCCTGTGCCGCGCGGCAGGAGTGGGCGCCTCGCGCCCGTACAAGCAGTCATCGAAGAAGCAGGACGAGTGCCGTCGACCCCGGCGGCCCTCATGAGATCACAGGGAGCAACCGGAATGGGTTCGGTTCGCGTAGCCATCGTGGGCGTGGGCAACTGCGCCGCGTCGCTGGTGCAGGGTGTCGAGTACTACAAGGACGCCGACCCGGCCGGCAAGGTCCCCGGGCTGATGCACGTCCAGTTCGGTGAGTACCACGTCCGCGACGTGGAGTTCGTCGCCGCGTTCGACGTCGACGCCAAGAAGGTCGGCTTCGACCTGGCCGACGCCATCGGCAGCAGCGAGAACAACACCATCAAGATCTGCGACGTGCCGCCGACCGGCGTCACCGTCCAGCGCGGCCACACCCTCGACGGCCTGGGCAAGTACTACCGGGAGACCATCGAGGAGTCCGACGAGACCCCGGTCGACGTCGTCCAGGTCCTCAAGGACCAGCAGGTCGACGTCCTGGTCTGCTACCTGCCCGTCGGTTCCGAGGCCGCCGCCAAGTTCTACGCCCAGTGCGCCATCGACGCCAAGGTCGCCTTCGTGAACGCCCTGCCGGTGTTCATCGCGGGCACCAAGGAGTGGGCGGACAAGTTCACCGAGGCCGGCGTGCCGATCGTCGGTGACGACATCAAGTCCCAGGTCGGCGCCACCATCACGCACCGCGTGATGGCCAAGCTGTTCGAGGACCGCGGTGTCATCCTCGAGCGCACCATGCAGCTGAACGTCGGCGGCAACATGGACTTCAAGAACATGCTCGAGCGCGAGCGCCTGGAGTCCAAGAAGATCTCCAAGACCCAGGCCGTCACCTCGCAGATCCGCGACCGCGAGCTGGGCGCCAACAACGTCCACATCGGCCCGTCGGACTACGTGGCCTGGCTGGACGACCGCAAGTGGGCGTACGTCCGCCTCGAGGGTCGCGCGTTCGGCAACGTCCCGCTGAACCTGGAGTACAAGCTCGAGGTCTGGGACTCCCCGAACTCCGCCGGTGTCATCATCGACGCCGTGCGCGCCGCGAAGATCGCCAAGGACCGCGGCATCGGCGGCCCGATCCTGTCGGCCTCCTCGTACTTCATGAAGTCGCCGCCGGTGCAGTACTTCGACGACGAGGCCAAGGAGAACGTCGAGAAGTTCATCCGCGGCGAGGTCGAGCGCTGAGGTCGAGCGCCGGAGCCGGCGGCGGGTGACCGCCGCCGGCCGCGCCGGAGGGCCCACGATCATCGGATCGTGGGCCCTTCACCATTTCTCGGCGAATGTTTCACGTGAAACGGCGGCCGGTTCCATGGCACTCTGGGCGGGTGGCGATCACCGAGAACGGCAGCACCCACCAGTCCGCACACCGTGCCACGCTTCTCGGTCTGCTCCGCGGCCGGGACTTCCGGCGGCTGCTGACCGCCCGGGTGCTCTCCCAGCTCTCGGACGGCGTCTTCCAGGTATCGCTCGCCGCCTACGTCGTGTTCTCCCCGGAGAAGCAGTCCTCCCCCGCCGACATCGCCTCGGTGCTGGCCGTGATGCTGCTGCCGTTCTCGGTGATCGGCCCGTTCGCCGGGGTGCTGCTGGACCGCTGGCGCCGCCGCCAGGTGCTCTACTACGGCAACCTGGCCCGCTTCGGGCTCGGCCTGGTCACCGGCGCCCTGCTCCTGGCGGAGGCGCCGACCTGGCTGTTCTTCGCCTCGGCGCTGCTGGTCACCGCGCTCAACCGGTTCATCCTGGCCGGCCTGTCCGCCGCCCTGCCCCGGGTGGTCGAGCAGGACCAGCTGGTCACCGCCAACGCGCTCTCGCCCACGCTGGGCACGGTCGCCGCCGCCTCCGGCGGAGGGGTCGGCTTCCTGCTGCACCAGGTGATGACCCCCGGGCCGAAGGCCGACGCCGCGCTGGTCACGGTGGCCGCGCTGCTCTACCTGTCGGCCGCACTGGCCGCCCGCCGGATGGACCGCGACCTGCTCGGCCCGGAGAAGCACGGCGACCGCCCGGCACTCGGCCAGGCGCTGGTCCGGGCCGCCGTCGAACTCGGCGCCGCCGTACGCCACTTGGTGCGGGACTGCCGGCCCGCCGTGCACGCGCTGGCCGCCGTCACCGCGGCCCGGTTCTGCTACGGCGTGCTGATCGTGGTCGTGGTGATGCTCGCCCGGTACACCTTCAACGACCCCTCCGACAGCGCGGCCGGACTGGTCACGCTCGGCCAGGCGGTCGGCCTGTCCGCCGCCGGGTTCTTCGTCGCCGCGGTGATCAGCCCCTGGTGCACCCGGCGGCTCGGTCTGGCCGGCTGGATGACGGTCTGCCTGGCGGCCCCGGTGCTCTTCGTCCCGGCGCTCGGCCTGAGCTTCACCCTGCTGCCCTGCCTGATCGCGGCGCTGCTGCTCGGGGTGGTCACCCAGGGCACCAAGATCTGCGCCGACACCGTCGTCCAGGAGTCGGTCGAGGACGAGTACCGCGGCCGGGTCTTCGCGATCTACGACGTGCTGTTCAACGTCGCCTTCGTGACCGCCGCCCTGGTCACGGCGCTGGTGCTGCCGCTCTCCGGCCGCTCGGTCGTGGTGGTCGTCGGCGTCGCCGCGGTGTACGGGCTCTCGGCACTGTTCTACCTGCGCTCCGCCCGGCGGTACGGGCCGCTCCCCGGCGACCAGGCCTCCTGAAGGCTCCTGAAGGCCCTCCGCCCCTCGGAACGGGAGCGTCCGACCGAGTCGCTAAGGTACGTCAGACCTGTCGGAGCGACAGCACTCGGCCTCGGGGGACGAACTGATGAGCACACCGCCCGGCCCGTACGGGCCACCTCCGCCGTACGGGCCGCCCCCGCAGCCGGCCCCGCCGTACGGGCAGGTCCCGTACATCCCGTCGCAGCCCCAACCCGCACCACCCGGCTTCGGCCCGCCCCCGGCCTACGGCCAGCAGCCGCCCGGCTACGGCGCCCAACCGCCCTACGCCCAGCAGCAGCCCGTCGGCCCGTACGGCTACCCGCCCTCCGCCCCGGCCGCCGAAGCGCCCCCCGCGAAGCGCGGCGTCAAGGCGAAGCTGCGGATCGTCGGCGTGGTCGGCGGCTGCCTCGCGCTGGCCGTCGGCTACTTCGTCAGCGGCCCGAGCGTCAGCAGCGCCAAGCCCGGCGACTGCGTCCGGGTGAGCGGCACGCGCGATGTCGAGATCGTCAAGTGCACTGACACCAAAGCGAATTACCGGGTCCTTTCGACGTTCGGCGACACCACCGACGTGAACCGCTGCCGGCAGACCCCGCAGACCACCAGCGCCGTCTCGGGCAAGAGCGGACGCCGCTGGAACAAGAAGCGGTACGTGCTCTGCCTCGGCCCGATGACCCCGGCCGGCGCCCCGCTGCCGGGGAAGGCCTGACCTCTGTCGGCCCTCAACTACGTGCTCTGCCTGCAGAGCCTCCACGGCTGACCCGGCACGCCCGAGGGGTGGGGGCGGGCCCGGGGCGGGCCCCCCCCCCCGCCCGGCGGCGCCGCCCCCCGAGCGGCCCCCCCCCCCCCCCCGCGCCCCCCCGCCCCCCCGGGGGGGGGGCCCCGCCCGCGGCGGCCCCCACCCCTCGCGGCGTCGCTCAGCCCTGCTGCTCGGCCCACCAGGCCCGCAGCGCGGCCACCGCCTCGTCGTGCTCCAGCGGGCCGTGCTCCAGCCGGAGTTCGAGCATGTGCTTGTACGCCTTGCCGACCTGCGGGCCGGGCTTGAGCCCGAGCAGCTCCATGATCTGGTTGCCGTCCAGCGCCGGGCGGACGGCGTCCAGCTCCTCCTGGGCCTTCAGCTCGGTGATCCGCTGCTCCAGGCCGTCGTAGGTGCGCGACAGCGCCGCCGCCTTCTTGCGGTTGCGGGTGGTGCAGTCGGAGCGGGTGAGCTTGTGCAGACGCTCCAGCAGCGGTCCGGCGTCGGTGACGTAGCGGCGCACCGCGGAGTCCGTCCACTCGCCGCCGCCGTAGCCGTGGAAGCGCAGGTGCAGCTCGACCAGGTGCGAGACGTCCTCGGTGAGCTCCTTGGAGTACTTGAGCTCGCGCATCCGCTTGCGGGTCATCTTGGCGCCGACCACCTCGTGGTGGTGGAAGGAGACCCGGCCGTCCGACTCGAAGCGGCGGGTGCGCGGCTTGCCGATGTCGTGCAGCAGCGCGGCCAGCCGCAGGGTGAGGTCCGGGCCGTCCTGCTCCAGGTCGATGGCCTGCTCCAGGACGGTCAGCGAGTGCTCGTAGACGTCCTTGTGCCGGTGGTGCTCGTCCCGCTCCAGCCGCAGTGCGGGCAGCTCGGGCAGCACGTGGTCGGCCAGGCCGGTGTCGACCAGCAGCCGCAGGCCCTTCACCGGGTGCTTGGCCAGCAGCAGCTTGTTCAGCTCGGCCTGGACGCGCTCGGCGGACACGATGGTGATCCGCTCGGCCATCGCGGTCATCGCGGCGACGACCTCGGGGGCCGGCTCGAAGTCGAGCTGGGCGGCGAAGCGGGCGGCGCGCATCATCCGCAGCGGGTCGTCGGAGAAGGACTCCTCGGGGGTCGCGGGGGTGCGCAGCACCCGGGCCTCCAGGTCCTCCAGGCCGTGGTGCGGGTCGACGAAGCCGCGGCCGGGCAGGTCGACGGCCATCGCGTTGACGGTGAAGTCCCGGCGGACCAGGTCCTGCTCGATGGTGTCGCCGTAGGTGACCTCGGGCTTGCGGGAGGTCCGGTCGTACGCCTCGGAGCGGTAGGTGGTGATCTCGATCAGGAAGGAGCCCTCGGGGGTGTCCTTGCGGGCGCCGACCGTGCCGAAGGCGATGCCGACGTCCCAGACCGCGTCCGCCCAGCCCTTGACCAGCCTGAGCACCTGCTGCGGGCGGGCGTCGGTGGTGAAGTCCAGGTCGTTGCCGAGCCTGCCGAGCAGGGCGTCCCGCACCGAGCCGCCGACCAGGGCCAGCCGGTGGCCGGCCGCCTCGAACCGACGGGCGATCTCGTCGGCCACCGGCGACACCCGCAGCAGCTCTTGCAGCCCCAGGGTCTGGGCCTCGCTCAGGCCTGGGACGGCCTGGACGGCGGTGCTGGAACGGTCGAGGTGCGCGGTGGACTCATTGGCAGTGGACACGGCTCACAAGAGTACGTGGCCCGACAGGTCAACCGCCCGCGCGTTTTGGGCGTCTCACCCCAAGGCCCGCAACACTGCACCACGGGCTGCATCGTTACCATGCCGGTGGACGAGTCTCGGGCACCGGACAGGGGATGCGGTGTCGCGTGCCGCCGTGAACGGCGGAGCTCCCGCGGCACCAGCGCGGCGAACAGCGTCAAGCGAAGAACGTCAAGCGAACAGCATCAGCAGCGAGCGATCGAGAACGGCGAGGGCGGAACGAGTGAGTGAGCCGGCACGGCACTCGGGCCTGGGGGCGGAACGACGGCCCGGAAGGACCGAACGCCCCGTCGAAGGGCACGGTACGGGGCGGCGCGCGGGGCGGGCGGCCCGCCGCCTCGCCGCCGTCTGCGGGGCCGCCCTGGCCCTGTTCTCGGCGGTCGCCCCGGCCGCGGCGCTACCCGCCGGGGGCGGCATCCGGCCGACCGCCGACAACGGCGTCTCGGCCGAGTACCCGGTGGAGATGACCATCGAGACGGTGGCACCGCAGGTGGCCAGCCCGAACGGCATCGTGAAGATCACCGGGCACGTCACCAACACCGGCAAGGCCGCGGTCAAGAACGCCCACGCGGCCGTCCGCAAGCCGCTGTCCAGCAAGCCGCTGCAGCGGCGCAGCGACCTGTCCCTGGTGGCCACCCGCAGCGGCCCGAGCAACTCCGACGGCGTGGAGCTGGACAGCCCGCAGTACGCCCTGCCGGAGCTGGGCCCGGGCCAGAACCAGCCCTACACCCTGAGCGTCTCGGTGAGCGACCTCGGGCTGTCCGACAGCGGCGTCTACGAGCTCGCGGTGGACGCCTGGGGCTCGACCGCCGACAACCAGCGCGACCGGCCGCTGGGCATCGCCCGGACCTTCCTGCCGTACAACCCGGGCGGCGCCGAGGCGCAGCCCAGCAAGGTCACCACGCTCTGGCCGCTGGTGCACGCGCCGGTGCTGGCCGCGCAGACCTACTCCGACAACGACCAGCCCGTCCCCGTCCTGCGCGACGACAGCCTGACCGCCGACTTCTCCCCGGGCGGCCGGCTGTACGAGCTGGTGGACACCGGGTCCAAGATGACCGGGCTGACCTGGGTGGTCGACCCGGACCTGCTGGACACCGCGTTCGCGATGACCAGGCCGTACCGGGTGCAGAAGCCGGGCCAGGACGTCGGCAAGCCGGCCAAGGACGACAACACCGTCCCCGGCACCGGCCAGGCGGCCGCCACGGCCTGGCTGGACAAGCTGCGGGCCGCCGTCGCCAAGCCGGGCGGCCAGGTGGTGTCGCTGCCCTACGCCGACCCGGACCTCGCCTCGATCGCGCACAACGGCGCCGACCTGACCGGGATGGCCACCGCCCTGGGCAAGGCGGCCACCGCCGGCCGGCTCACCGTCGAGGGCCGGCTGTCCGTCGACACCCGCTCGGACGTGGCCTGGCCGTACCAGGGCTACCTGGACCAGCAGATCGCGGGCATCGCCCAGCAGTCCGGCGACAGCCTGGTCCTGGTCAACGGCGCGAGCATGCCGGAGCCGGACGCGATGAACTACACCCCGACCGCGGTGCGCCCGATCGGCAGCGGGCAGAACGCGGTGGTCGCCGACGAGACCGTCTCCTCGCTGTTCCAGACCGACCTTGCCTCCCCGCAGGCGCAGACCAGGGCCAACCAGCGCTTCCTCGCCGAGACCTACACGATCACCCACGAGCAGCCGCAGAACCAGCGCGGCCTGCTGGTGATGCCGCCGCGCGACCTGACCGCGAGCACCGCCAAGGTGCTGGCGGACGCCCTGCAGACGGCCTCCGACAACAAGTGGCTCACCCCGGTCAAGCTGGACACCCTGGCCCAGGCCTCGCCCGACCCGAAGGCCAACACCGCCGTCCCGGCGGCCGTCGACTACCCGGCCCAGGTCCGCGCCTCGGAGCTGTCCGCGGCCGAGCTGAGCAGCACCGACGAGATCCAGCAGAACCTGGACACGCTGATGCGGGTGCTCACCCTGCCCCAGCGGGTGCGCGGCCCGTTCAGCGCCGCGATGGTCCGCTCGCTGTCCACCGAGTGGCGCACCAACGCGGCGGCCGGCAGCACCTACCGCGCGGACGTCGCCAAGTACCTGGACGAACTGACCGGGGCCGTCCGGGTGCCGAAGAAGAACGTCGTCACCTTCGCCGGCAACACCGGTCTGCTCCAGGTCAGCGTCCGCAACGACCTCACCCAGACCGTCACCAACCTCAAGCTGGTGCTCACCTCGACCCAGCCGAACCGGCTGCGGGTGGGCAAGGAGGAGGAACTGGTCATCCCCGCCTCCCAGAGCGTCACCCTCCGGTTCAACGCCGAGGCGCACAACAACGGCCCGGTCAACATGACCGCCCAGCTCTGGACCACCGGCCCCAACCCGCAGAAGTACGGCGAACCGCAGCAGTTCAGGGTGGACGTCACCTCGGTGACCAACGGCGTGCTGTACGTCTTCGCGGCCGCCGCCGCCCTGCTGCTGCTGGCCGCGCTGCGCTTCGTGCGCCAGCGCAAGCGGCGGGCCGGGCAGCCGCACGCCGACGGCGACCAGCCGGTCGACGGCCCGGCGGCGGGCGGGGCTCAGGACCCGGACGGGGACGCGAACGGGGACGCGAACGGCGAGAAGCCCGACGGCGAGGCCGGGGGCGGTGCCGGCGGACCTGCCGGGAAGGGCCCCGGTGGCGGCCCCGAGGCCGGCTCCGACGGCGGATCCGCCGGGGCCGGCCCCGCGCAGACACCGCGCGGCAGCAACGCGGATGGCCGGGATCGGACCGCCAGTGATGAGAAGGTTGGTCCTTGATACCGCCGAGACCCCGCAACGCCGGGCCGGCCTCCCCCACGACAGCGAAGAGGTGACATGACCGGGCGCAGCGAGGAGCGGCCGCCGGGCCGCGGTGAGAACCGGCCGGGCGCCGAGTCGCCGTCCGGCGACTGGTACGTGGCCGACACCTACGCCCAGGACCCGTACGCGGCCGACGCGTACGGGAACCCGCAGGCCGGCCAGGACCCGTACGGTCTGCGGGCCGACCGGCCCGCGGCACCTCAGCCGCCGGCCACCGCGTACGACGTGCCGCCGCAGCTGCCGCCGCAGGGCGGCGGCTACCCGACGCCGGTGCCGCCGGCGCAGTACTCGGCGCCGACGCCGTTCGCGGCCCCGGTGCCGCCCGTGCAGCCCGGCTGGGACACCCCGGTGCAGGCCGCCTGGCAGGATGCCCCGGCTCCGGCCGGCGGCGGCCAGTGGGGCGGCCCCGAGCAGCCCCGGCCGCAGTGGGAGCCGGGCCCGGCGCACTCGACCTGGGACAGCGAGACCACCGAGTACGTCGGGGTGGACGCGCTGTTCGGCGGCCAGCAGGCGCAGGCCGCGGCCCAGCCGCCGGTGCCCCCGCCCGCCCAGGCGCACCCGACGGCACCGCCGGTCGCTCCCCCGCCCCCCGCCGCCGTGCCGCCGGTCGCCCCCGCGCCGTACCCGCCGGTGGGCGGCTACCCGGGGCAGCAGCAGTACGCCGGCCCGGACGGGCACCGCCCCTTCGTCCCCCCGATCGAGTTCGACCCGCCGCTCTCCGAGGACGAGGCCACCATGCAGGTGGCCGCCGTCGCGGTGCCGCCGGCGGTGGAGCCGCTGGCGGACCTCGTCGCCGAGGAGCGCGCCGCGCAGTACGCGCCCGCGCCCGCGGCCGAGCCCGCCCCGGCGGCCGGCGGCGGCGGCAAGGTCGCGAGCCTGCTGAACTCCAGCGCGATCATGGCGGCCGGCACGCTGGTCTCCCGCGGCACCGGCTTCGTCCGGACCATGGTGATCACCGCGGCCATCGGCGTCGCCGTCATGGGCGACTCGTACAACGCCGCGTACACCCTGCCGACCCTGCTGTACATCCTGATCGGCGGCGGCGCGCTGAACGCCGTCTTCGTGCCGCAGCTGGTGCGCAGCATGAAGAACGACGAGGACGGCGGCACCGCGTACGCCAGCCGGCTGCTCACCCTGGTGATGGTCGGGCTCGGCGGCGTGGTGTTCCTCGCGGTGCTCGGGGCACCGCTGCTGGTGCAGCTGATCTCGCACTCGATGATGGAGAACGCGGACCGCGCCGATACCACGGTCGCGCTGGCCCGGTACTGCCTGCCGACCATCTTCTTCATGGGCGTCCACGTGGTGATGGGGCAGATCCTCAACGCCCGCGGCCGGTTCGGCGCGATGATGTGGACCCCGGTCCTCAACAACATCGTGGTGATCTTCACCTTCGGCGCCTACATCTGGGTGTACGGCGGCTACAGCGGCACCCAGGTGACCCCCGAGGGCATCTCGCCCGAGGGCGTCCGGCTGCTCGGCCTCGGCACCCTGCTCGGCCTGGTCGTCCAGTCGCTGGCGATGATCCCGTACCTGCGGTCGGCCGGCTTCCGCTACCGGCCGCGCTTCGACTGGCGCGGCCACGGCCTGGGCAAGGCCGCCCGGCTGGCCAAGTGGACCTTCCTCTTCGTGCTCGCCAACCAGGCCGGCTTCCTGGTCATCACCCAGCTGGCCACCGCCGCCGGAAGCGCCGCCGAGAAGGGCGGCCACGAGGGCGTCGGCCTCGCGGCGTTCTCCAACGCCCTGCTGATCTGGCAGCTCCCGCAGGCCGTGATCACCGTCTCGATCATGAGCGCGGTGCTCCCCCGGCTCTCCCGGGCGGCGGCCGACGAGGACGCCGGCGCCGTCCGCGACGACCTGTCGTACGGGCTGCGCACCACCGCGGTGGCGGTCGTCCCGGGCGCCTTCCTGTTCCTGGCGCTCGGCCCGGCGATCGCCCGCTCGATCTACGGGATCGGCGGCGGTGACCGGGCCCTGGACAACGCCACCAACGTCGGCCTGATGCTCTCGGCCTTCGCGCTCGGGCTGATCCCGTACTCGGCCCAGTACGTGATGCTGCGCGGCTTCTACGCCTACGAGGACACCCGGACGCCGTTCTCCAACACCGTCTGGGTCGCGGTCTGCCAGGCCGGGTTCTCGGTGCTCTGCTGGTTCGCGCTGCCCGCCCAGTGGACCGTGATCGGGATGGCCTTCGGCTATGGTCTGGCCTACGCCGTCGGGGTGACGGTCGCACTGCCGAAGCTGAAGAAGAAGATCGGCGGGCTGGACAGCAAGCGGATCGGCAAGACGTACAGCCGGCTGGCCACCGCCGGCGTGCCGTCCGCGCTGGTCGGCCTCGGTGTCAGCCTGGCGGTCCAGCAGGTGCTCGACGGTTGGATGGGCAGCGTACTGTCCCTCGTCGTGGGCGGCGGCCTCCAGCTGGCCGTGTTCGTGCTGATCGCGAAGCGCCTGCGGATCGAGGAGCTCAACGCCATGCTCGGCATGGTGCGCGGCCGGCTGGGCCGCTGATCCACCACACCGACCGACCGGACGAGCGGGCGCCCTGACCGGGTGTCAACGGGAGCCACCGGCTCCTCCGCCCGTCCGGCCGGGTGCCGGGCCGCCGCCCGCGCCCGGCTCCGCCCGGGCCGCGAGATGGCGGCCCGGTGTCGGATCTGCACCATATCTCTCCACCAGCACGCAACCGAGCGCGCCCCTCAGCGGTCGTACTCGGTGGAGAAGAGTGGGCACAATTGTCCTGGAGCACGTGGCCGCCAACCCGCGGGCTCCAGCGACTCTCTCAAGCCGGGGCGACACAAGGGGAGGCAGGACCACGGTGGCTGATGGCACCAAGGCGGTCGTCGACACGTCAGCAGCTGACGCGGCGGCGGACGAGGCCGCACTGGCCGCGGCGATCGACGAGCTCACGGCGGGGAAGGCCGCCCCGGCGGGCGCCGCCGACACCTCCTCCAAGAACCCGTCCGAGAACCCGTCCGAGGACGCGCCCGAGGACCGGGCCGCCGCCCCGGACACCCCGGTGGCCGTCGACGCGGACACCGACGCCTCCGACGCCGGCCAGGACACCCCCCGCGGCGAGGAGACCTCGGAGATCACCGCTCCGCTCTCGGTCCACGAGATCGCCGCCGAGCTGGCCGCCGGCGGCGCCGCACGGCGCAAGCCCGCCGCCCCGGAGCCCGCGGCCGCCAAGCGCCGCCCCACCGACCCGCAGCCCACCGTCGACCCGCGCGACACCGCCACCCTGCCCCGCACCCTCCCCGCCCCGATGCGGCACAGCGGCGACATGATCGGCCACCGGTACCGGCTCGAGGAGTGCATCTCCCAGACGGAGACCTTCAGCAGCTGGCGCGCGGTCGACGAGAAGCTGCGCCGGGCCGTCGGCGTCCACCTGATGGCCTCCGGCCACCAGCGCGCCCGCAAGGTGCTCGCCGCCGCGAAGTCCGCCGCCCTGCTCGGCGACCCGCGCTTCGTCCAGGTCCTGGACGCCGTCCAGGAGGGCGAGCTGGTCTACGTCGTGCGGGAGTGGCTGCCGCACGCCTCCGACCTCGCCAAGCTGCTCGCCGACGGTCCGATGGAGCCGCACGAGGCGTACCAGATGGTCCGCCAGGTGACCGATGCGGTCGCCGCCGCCCACCGGCGCGGCCAGGCCCACCTGCGGCTCACCCCGCGCTGCGTGCTGCGCACCGACAGCGGCCAGTACCGGATCAACGGCATCGCGGTGGACGCCGCCCTGCGCGGGCTGCCCGACGAGAACAGCACCGACGGCTCCGAGCGCACCGACACCCGCGCGATCGGCGCCCTGCTGTTCGCCGCGCTCACCCACCGCTGGCCCTACCCGGAGGACCGCTACGACCTCCAGGGCCTACCCAAGGGCCTCCAGAACGCCGCGCCGGACCAGGTCCGCGCGGGCGTCCACAAGGGCCTGTCCGAGCTGGCCGCGCGGGCCCTGTTCGACCACCCGCCGCACCACGCCGAGCCGATCACCACCCCGGAGGAGCTGACCCGGGCGATCGCGCAGATGCCCCGGATCCGCCAGCCCGAACCGGAGCTGCCCGCCTTCCCGGCCCCGCCCCGGCACAACACCCACGCGCTGCCGACCGCGCCCAACCCGACCCGGGTGGCCGACCCGGCCGTCGCCCCGCTGCCCGCCTCGTCCCGGCCGACCTCGAACCGGCGCACCCGGCGGCGGCTGCGCCGAGTCGTCAAGGCGACGGCCTGGACGGTCGCCCTGGGCGCCATCGGCGTCGCCTCCTGGCAGTTCGTGGACAACCTGCGCAACACCGGACCGGTCACCACCCCGCGGGCCACCGCCACCAGCGACGCACCGACCCCGCAGGCCAGCACCCACAACCCGACGCCGATCGCGCCCAAGGCCGCCCTCTCGTACAACCCGAAGGGCGACTCGGCGGAATCCGCCTGGGCCCTCCCCAAGGCCATCGACGGCGACCCCAGCACCAGCTGGCCGACCTACGGCTACGACGACCAGTTCGTCCCGGGCGGCTACAAGGAGGGCACCGGTCTGCTGATCGACCTCGGCTCGCCGCACGCCGTCAGCTCGGTGAGCGTCCAGTTCGTCGGCACCACCACGGCCGAGCTGCGGATCCCGAACGCCCAGGCGGCGGACAACCCGCAGAAGGCGCCGCTGACCTCCTTCACGGTCGCGGGGAAGAAGAGCGGCAACACCGTCGACTTCGCTCTCGGCACCCCGACGAACACCCGCTACCTCTTGATCTGGCTGACCAGCCTGCCGAAGGATACGGATGGCAAGTTCCGCGGGCAGGTCGCCGAGGTGAAGGTCACCGGCTGACCGGAGATACGGCCCGCGGGACGACGGCGAGGGGGGGCGAGGGTGACGGTGGCGGAGGACGACGCGGCGCTGCTCGCCCGGCACGTCGCCGGCGACCCGGACGCCTTCGGCCTCCTGGTGAACCGCCACCGCGACCGGCTCTGGGCGGTCGCGCTGCGCACCCTGGGGGACCGCGAGGAGGCCGCCGACGCCCTCCAGGACGCCCTGGTCTCCGCCTTCCGCGCCGCCCCCGGCTTCCAGGGCCGCTCGGCGGTCACCACCTGGCTGCACCGGATCGTGGTCAACGCCTGTCTGGACCGCGCCCGGCGCAGCGCCACCCGCCGCACCACCCCGCTCGACGAGGACCCGCGGCGCCTGGACACCCTGGTCGGCGCCGCGGAGCCGGCCGACTCCCCGGTGGTCCGGGCCGAGGTGCAGCGCGAACTGGCCGCCGCGCTCGCCGAGCTGCCCGCCGAGCAGCGGGCCGCGCTGGTCCTGGTCGACATGCAGGGCTACCCCGTCGCCGAGGCCGCCGAGCTGCTGGGCGTCCCGGTGGGCACGGTGAAGAGCCGCTGCGCCCGGGGCCGGGCCCGGCTGCTCCCGTTGGTCCGCCACCTGCGCGAGAGCGGCGGCGGGCCGGATGTTTCACGTGAAACACCGGAAACGCCGAAAACACCGACCGCCCCCGGGGCGGCCCCGCCACCTCGGCGGAACGCGCCGGGGAACCCGACGGGCACCGGCACCGTCACAGGGACAGGCCCGAACACCGGTCGGACGGTTCTGGAAGGAGACGCGAGCACGCGATGACGGCCCACCTCTCCTCCCCCGGCCCCGCCGAGGACCACCCCTCCGTCGACGAGCTCGCCGACCTCGCCGAGGGGCTGGTCGAGTCCGCCGACGCCGCCCGGACGCTGCGCCGGCACCTGGACGGCTGCGCCGAGTGCCGCGAGACCGCCGACGCGCTCGGCGAGGTCCAGGCACTGCTCGGCGCCGTCGAGGCACCGCCGATGCCCGCCGACGTCGCCGCCCGGCTGGACGCCGCCCTCGCCGCGGCCGCCGCCTCTTCCACCGCCGCCTCCGCCTCCGCAGCGACGGAGGAGGCCGAGAACGCCCCCCTCGCGGCCTCCCGGGCCGCCTCCCCTGCCCCGGCCGCCCGGGCCGCCGCGGCGCCCGCCGCACCCCCTTCCCGGCCCGCCGCGCCCACCGGCCCGGGCCGTCCCCGCCCCCGGCGGCGGCGCGCCGGCCTGCTGCTCGGCGCGACCGCCGCCCTGGCCGCGATCGCCCTCGGCGCGACCCTGCTGCTGCACCCGACCGGCCAGGGCGACCAGCACCCGGCCCTGTCCGCCGGCGCCCCCGCCTCCGCCTCCCTCGGCACCGGCGCGAGCCCCGGCACAGGGCAGAGCTCCCGCGCCGACCACGCCGCGGGCGCCGGCCCGACCTACCAGGACGACCAGCTCGCCGCCCAGGTCCAGCAGCTGCTGGCCCGGTCGGGCACCGCCCCCGGGCTACGCCCGACCGGGCCCGCCAAGCCCTCCGCCGCGATGCCCGCCGACGGCCGCCAGGAGCTCACCACCCAGGCCTCCCCGCCGTCGTCCCCGCCGTCATCCCAGCCGTCCTGCCCGGCCCCCGCCGAGGGCGTGCCGCTGGCCACCGACCACGGCAGCTACGCGGGCGCCCCGGTCGAGGTCCTGGTCTACCCGGCGCCCGGCCGGCCCGGGTTCGCGGACGTCTACCTGCGCTCCCCCGGCTGCGGCCCGGTCGTGCTGCAGCGCACCGTCCCCACCCGTTGACGTCCCCGAGACCGGAGGTCCCTGGGATCGGGGCTCCGTTCCCATGCGATCGACGAGCAGGGCGCCGCGCCGCTCCCACAGTGCGGCCGCCTGGTACTGATCCGCCTGGGAATGCGAGACACTGGTCAGTCGTTGTCCCGGGCGGCGGAGCAGAACCGCCCTCCCCGCACCTAGCGCGGGTCGCGATGCGAACCAGGAGATGCAGTGAGCGACGTCCGTAACGTGATCATCATCGGTTCCGGCCCGGCCGGCTACACGGCCGCGCTCTACACGGCACGGGCCTCCCTCAAGCCGCTGGTGTTCGAGGGGGCCGTCACCGCCGGCGGCGCCCTGATGAACACCACCGAGGTCGAGAACTTCCCGGGCTTCCGGGACGGCATCATGGGCCCCGAGCTGATGGACAACATGCGGGCGCAGGCCGAGCGCTTCGGCGCCGAGCTGATCCCGGACGACATCGTCTCGGTCGACCTCACGGGTGACATCAAGACCGTCACCGACTCCGAGGGCAACGTGCACAAGGCGCGCGCCGTGATCGTCACCACCGGCTCCCAGCACCGCAAGCTGGGCCTGCCGAACGAGGACAAGCTCTCCGGTCGCGGTGTCTCCTGGTGCGCCACCTGCGACGGCTTCTTCTTCCGCGACCAGGACATCGCCGTGGTCGGCGGCGGCGACACCGCGCTGGAGGAGGCGACCTTCCTCTCCCGCTTCGCCAAGAGCGTCACGATCATCCACCGCCGGGACAGCCTGCGCGCCTCCAAGGCGATGCAGGAGCGCGCCTTCGCCGACGAGAAGATCCGCTTCGAGTGGGACAGCGCGGTCGAGGCCATCCACGGCGACCCGAAGCTGACCGGCGTCACCCTGCGCGACACCACCACCGGCGAGACCCGCGAGCTGGCCGTCACCGGCCTGTTCATCGCGATCGGCCACGACCCGCGCACCGACCTGTTCAAGGGCCAGCTGGACCTCGACGCGGAGGGCTACCTCAAGGTCGAGGCGCCTTCGACCCGGACCAACATCCCGGGCGTGTTCGGCGCCGGCGACGTCGTGGACCACACCTACCGCCAGGCCATCACCGCCTCCGGCACCGGCTGCTCCGCCGCGCTGGACGCCGAGCGCCACCTCGCCGCCCTGGACGACCTGGAGGCCAAGGCCACCGCCGCCGTGGCGGTCTGACCTCCTCCACCGACCGACCCCCGGCGGGGGCGTGACACCGGTTTCACGTGAAACACCCCCGCCCCGGCCAGGGCGAAACAGAACGGGCCCACCCGTTGTTCACCCTGGCAGCAGCCCCCTCCGTCCGAACCCGAGGAGTTCCCGTGGCCGGCGCCACCACCACCGTCACCGACGCGACGTTCAAGGCCGACGTCCTGGACAGCGACAAGCCCGTGCTGGTCGACTTCTGGGCCACCTGGTGCGGCCCGTGCCGCCAGGTCGCCCCGATCCTGGAGGAGATCGCGGCCGAGCACGGCGACAAGCTGACCATCGCCAAGCTGGACGTGGACGCCAACCAGGCGACCGCGGCCGAGTACAACGTGATCTCGATCCCGACCCTGATCCTCTACAAGGGCGGCGAGCCGGTGAAGTCCATCACCGGTGCCCGTCCGAAGGCCGCGCTGCTGCGCGAGCTGGACGGCTTCATCTAGGTCGACCGGTCGTCGACCGTACGGCGGCGGGGCTCCCCACACCGGGGAGCCCCGCCTTCGTCGTTCCCAGCCGCCTCAGAACGGCCGCAGCGCCGGCTCCTTGCGCGCCCCGCCGAGCAGCCGCTCCAGCGCCACCTCCACATCGCCCCGCCAGGACAGCGTGGTGCGCGCCTCCAGCCGCAGTCGCGGGTAGCGGTGGTGCGAGCGGACGGTCTTGAAGCCGACCGCGAGCAGGTGGTCGGCCGGCAGCACGCAGCTGACCGGCTCAGGACCGGCCGAGCCGAAGGCCTCGATCGCCCGCACCCCGCGCCCGAGCAGGTCCTTGGCCACGGCCTGCACCAGCACCCGGCCGAGCCCCTGGCGCTGGTAGCCCGGAACCACCCGGCTGACCATCAGCTGGACGGCGTCCGGCGAGACCGGACTGGTCGGGAAGGACTGCGACCGGGGGACGTAGGCGGGCGGCGCGTACAGCACGAAGCCGGCCGGCTGGTCGTCCACGTAGACGATCCGGCCGCAGGACCCCCACTCCAGCAGCACCGCGGAGATCCACCCCTCCTTCTCCAGCTCCGGCTTCCCGGACTCCACCGCCGCCTTCCCGCTGACCGGGTCCAGCTCCCAGAACACGCAGGAGCGGCAGGTCGTCGGCAGATCGGCGAGGTTGTCCAGGGTCAGCGGAGCGATCCGGCGTCCCATGCCCCGCACCTCCTCCTCCACTTCACGGTCGAGCATGCCCCCACAAACGCCGATGGGTGCATGTTTCACGTGAAACAGTGCTCACGCGGAACATGCACCCATCGGGTGTCGTCCCCGGCCCGGCTCAGCCCTGCGACAGTCGCAGACCGTCCTCGCCCGGGGCCAGGCTGTCCAGGATCCGGTTCAGGTCCTCCACCGAACCGAACTCCAGCACCACCTTGCCCTTGCCCAGCTTGCCGCCGCGCTGCGACACCTCGACCTTGACCCGGGTGTCGAAGCGGTCCGACAGCCGGCTCGCCAGATCGTTGAAGGCCGGGGAGATCAGCTTGCCCGCCTTCGGCGCCTGGCGCTTCGGCTTCCGGTCCTCCTCCTCGGCCATCAGCGCGACGATCTCCTCGGTGGTCCGCACCGAGAGGCCCTCCGCGACGATCCGCTTGGCCAGCAGCTCCCGCCGCTCGTCGTCCGGCACCCCGAGCAGCGCCCGGGCGTGGCCGGCGGTCAGCACGCCGGCGGCGACCCGGCTCTGCACGGTGGGCGAGAGCTTCAGCAGCCGCAGCGTGTTGGAGACGTGGGAACGCGAGCGGCCGATCCGGTCGGCCAGCTCGTCGTGGGTGCAGGAGAAGTCCCGCAGCAGCTGGTCGTAGGCGGCCGCCTCCTCCAGCGGGTTCAGCTCGGCCCGGTGCAGGTTCTCCAGCAGGGCGTCCAGCAGCAGCTTGTCGTCCTCGGTGGCGCGGACGATCGCCGGGATCTGCTGCAGCCCGGCCTCCTTGGAGGCGCGCCAGCGGCGCTCGCCCATGATCAGCTCGAAGCGCTCGGGCGCGACCTGGCGCACCACGATCGGCTGGAGCAGACCGACCTCCTTGATCGAGACGACCAGCTCGGCCAGCTTGTCGTCGTCGAAGACCTCACGCGGCTGACGCGGGTTGGACGTGATCGCGTCCAGCGGCAGCTCCGCGAAGAAGGCGCCGGCCACCGGCGCCGGCTGCGCCTGCTCGGCCCGCTTCTCCGCGGCCACCCGGGCCGCCACCGTGCCGCGGCCGGTCGGCAGCGTCGGTACCGAGGTCGGCGACGTCGCGTCGGCCGCCCCCACCGGGGCCGGTGCGGGCGCGGGCGAGGCCCCGCCGTCCACCGGCACGGCGGGGCGGATCAGCGCCTCCAGCCCTCGTCCCAAACCCCTGCGACCACTCACCGATGACCCTCCGTCGTACCGTGCTGTGCCACCGGGGCTCCGTGCCCCGTACCGCTGCCGTGCCGCTGCTGCCCCAGGAGCGGGCCGCCGCCCGTCCCCACCGCGCGCAGCCCGAGCTCGCGGGCGGCCTCCAGGTAGGAGAGCGCCCCGGTCGAGCCCGGGTCGTAGGTGAGGACCGTCTGACCGTAGCTGGGCGCCTCCGAGATGCGCACCGAGCGCGGGATCGCGGTGCTCAGCACCTCCTGCGGGAAGTGCGTCCGGACCTCCTCGGCGACCTGGGCGGCCAGCCTCGTCCGGGCGTCGTACATGGTGAGCAGGATGGTCGAGACGTGCAGCGCGGGGTTGAGGTGCGCGCGCACCAGCTCGACGTTGCGCAGCAGCTGGCCCAGGCCCTCCAGCGCGTAGTACTCGCACTGGATCGGGATCAGCACCTCCCGCCCGGCCACCAGGGCGTTGACCGTCAGCAGGCCCAGCGAGGGCGGACAGTCGATCAGGACGTAGTCCAGCGGCTGCTCGTAGGCGGCGATGGCGCGCTGGAGCCGGCTCTCCCGGGCCACCAGCGACACCAGCTCGATCTCGGCGCCGGCCAGGTCGATGGTCGCGGGGACGCAGAACAGCCCCTCGACGTCCACCACCGGCTGCACCACGTCGGCGAGCGGCTTGCCCTCGACCAGGACGTCGTAGACGGAGGGCACCTCGGCGTGGTGGTCGATGCCGAGGGCGGTGGAGGCGTTGCCCTGCGGGTCGAGGTCGACGACCAGGACGCGCAGTCCGTGCATGGCGAGCGAGGCGGCCAGGTTGACGGTGGTGGTGGTCTTGCCGACCCCGCCCTTCTGGTTGGCGACCACGATCACCCGGGTGGCGCCGGGGCGGGGAAGACCCTCACCCGCTCGGCCGATCGCCTGAACCGCAGCCTGGGCAGCCCTCGCGATGGGCGTGTCATCGATCTGGTCGATGGTCTCCGAGTCCTGCATGAGGGTCAGTGTTTCACGTGAAACCGGAGCGGCAACAGTCGCCGCCCGGCTGCGGCCGAGGATTCCCGAGAGCAAGGAGCGACGTTTCACGTGAAACACCATGCCCGCTATGTCGGAAATCTGACGTTGCGACACTCCGGTGTCCTCCCGTCGACCGGCCGTCACCCCGACGGCCACCGGAACGACGACGGGCGGGCGGCTCCCCCCTCAGGAGGAACCACCCGCCCGTCGTCGAGCGTGTCCGGCGTCACCCGCCTCAGCGGGTGCGGCGCCGCCCGCCCCGGCTGCGCTCGCCGGTCCGGACGCCCGCGTTCCGTCCGGCCCGGGCCGCCTTCGCCCGCCGGGTCGCGGCCTTCACCCCGCCGGGGCTCTCCCCCGCCTTGACCTGGACCACCCGGGTCGAGGTCTCCAGGGTGCCCTCGCCGACCGAGATCACGCTCCACTCGACCGCGCCCAGCTTGGTCAGCCCGGCCCGCGAGTCGGCCAGCTCCTGCTCGGCGCTGTCGCCCTTGAGCGCCAGCATCTGCCCGTGCGGACGGAGCAGCGGCATCCCCCAGCCGGCCAGCCGGTCCAGCGGCGCCACCGCCCGGGCGGTCACCACGTCCACCGCGAGCTTGCCGACCATCTCCTCGGCGCGGCCGCGCAGCACCGTGACGTTCTCCAGCCCCAACTCCCGGACGACCTCCTCCAGGAAGGTGGTCCGCCGCAGCAGCGGCTCCAGCAGCGTCACCGAGACGTCCGGACGGGCCAGCGCCACCGGGATGCCCGGCAGGCCGGCGCCGGAGCCGACGTCGCACAGGGTGGACCCGGCCGGCAGCAGCTCGGCGAGCACCGCGCAGTTGAGGACGTGCCGGTCCCAGAGCCGGGGCACCTCGCGCGGCCCGATCAGCCCGCGCCGCACGCCCGCGGTGGCCAGCAGCTCGGTGTAGCGGACCGCGGCGTCGAAACGATCACCGAAGACCTCCCGGGCGACGGCCGGGGCCTCGGCCAGCTCGGGCACCTCGGTCGCCTCGACCGCCTCGACGGCCGGCCCCGCAGCGGCCGGATTCACGTCGTCCGCCCCCGGCCGGCCAGCGGCCGCGTTCTCCGTGTCCATCTCGACCTCTCCGATCCCCGGATCCACCGACCCGCTCTCCGCACAGTTTCACGTGAAACATCTCGCGCCGGGCCCACGCCCCGCGAAGGGACGACGACCCCGCCCGCACGAGGCGGACGGGGTCGCGTCCGGTGAAGCCCACCGGCCGCCGAGGCGACCGGTCGTCGTGCCGCCGACCTCAGGCCGGCAGCACGACCACGCACCGCTCGGGCTCCTCGCCCTCCGACTCGCTGCGCAGACCGGCGGCCGCGACCGCGTCGTGGACGACCTTGCGCTCGAAGGGCGTCATCGGCCGCAGCTTGACCTGCTCGCCGCTGCTCTTCGCCTGCTCGGCGGCCTCGGCACCGAGCGCGGCCAGCTCGGAGCGCTTGCGGGCCCGGAAGCCGGCAATGTCCAGCATGAGGCGGCTGCGCTCCCCGGTCTCCCGGTGGACAGCCAACCGGGTCAGCTCCTGCAGCGCCTCCAGCACCTCGCCGTCCTGGCCGACCAGGCGCTGCAGCGCGCGGTCGTTGCCCTCACCGACGATGGAGACCAGGGCGCGGTCGCCCTCGACGTCCATGTCGATGTCACCGTCGAGGTCGGCGATGTCGAGCAGACCCTCCAGGTAGTCCGCCGCGATGTCGCCCTCCTGCTCCAGTCGGGCGATGACGTTCTCGTCGGTGCTGGCGGCGGCCTCGGCCTCGACGGCGGAGGTGGTGCCTTCCGTCACTGATGGACTCCTTCGGAGATGGGCCCAGATTGGTGGGCCGGGAACGAAGCTCTGCGCGCTGTCACAACGGGTCCAGGGCCGGTCAGGACTTCTTCTTCGGCCGCTGGCCGCCACGCTTGGGCTGCTGCCGAGCGGTGCCCGGCTTGGCCGCGCCGGGCTTGGCCGGGCCCTGCTGGGCGGCCGCCGGCTTGGCACCGGAGTCGGCCGGGACGGTGTCGGCGGGCTCCTCGGCCGGAGCCTCGGTGTCCTTGGTCAGGTCGGCGGTCTGCTGACCGGCACCGCTCTGCTGGCGCTGCGCCTTGGTCTGCTTGCGGGGCTGCTGGCGGCGCGCCTGCGCCGACTCCTCGACCACGGCGGCCGCCGCCGAGGCGGCGTCGAGGGTCGACTTGGACGGGGGCAGCAGGCCCCAGAGCGCGCCCTTGATCTCCGAACCGTCCGGGTTCAGCCGGCCGGCCTTCTTCAGACGGACCTGCCGCTCGTCCCACGCCTTGCTGCCCGGGGTCGGGTTGTTGTGGATGACGATCAGCTGCTGGCCCATCGACCAGACGTTGGTGGTCAGCCAGTAGACCAGGACACCGACGGGGAAGTTGATGCCCATCACGGCGAACATCACCGGGAAGACGTACATCAGCATCTTCTGCTGCTGCATGAACGGCGTCTTGACCGTGAGGTCGACGTTCTTGGTCATCAGCTGGCGCTGGGTGATGAACTGCGACAGCGACATCATGATGATCATCACCGCGGTGACGATCTTGACGCTGGTCTCGTGGCTGCTGACGAAGGTCGCGGAGAGCGGGGCACCGAAGATGTGCGCCTTGCCGGCGCTCAGCAGCAGGTCGCCGTGGATGACGCCGATCGGCTCGCTCTTGGCGACCTTGGCGAGCACGCCGTAGAGGGCGGTGAAGAACGGCGCCTGCACGATGATGGGAAGGCAGCTGGAGAACGGGTTGGTACCCGCCTCCTTGTACAGCTTCATCATCTCTTCGGACTGGCGCTGCTTGTCGTTCTTGTAGCGCTCCTGGATGGCCTTCATCTTCGGCTGGATCGCCTGCATGGCCCGGGTCGCCTTGATCTGCTTCACGAAGAGCGGGATCAGGCAGATCCGGATGACGACCACCATCGAGGCGATGGCCAGACCCCAGGCCCAGCCACCGTCCGGATCGAAGATGTTGCTGTACAGCGAGTGGAACTGGACGATGATCCAGGACACCGCTGTGTACAGGGGATTCAGGAAGGAGAAGGTCACCGGTCAGGCTCCTTGGACATGTGGATTGGCCCCTCGGGGCCAATGGTCGCCGGGCCCTCGGGGTCCGGACCGGCGGGGGTCGTGGTCACCGGCTGTCCGGTGGCGGACCGGCTGCTCAGCCAGTCTCGCAGCCGCCGGTGCCACACCGGATGCTTACGCGGCGGAACGTGATCGACCCCGCCGGGCGTCCACGGATTGCAGCGCAGGATGCGCCACACGGTCAGTCCGCCGCCCTTGACCGCCCCGTGCACCTTCACGGCCTCGTAGCCGTAGTGCGAACAGGAGGGGTAGTAACGGCAGACCGGACCGAGCAGTGGGCTGATGGTCCACTGGTAGACCCTGATCAGACCCATCAGCAGGAACTTCATCGTCCTGCTCCCGTCGGCGCCGTCGTGGCGGACTCCACCTTCAGCAACCGTTTCAGCGCCGCGTCCAGGTCACGTTCGAGGTCCTGGTACGAGGCGGTCGCGGCCTGGGGCAGCGCACGCACCACTATCAGGCTACCGGCGGGCAGCCTGGAAAGACGATCACGAACGAGGTGCCGCAACCTGCGCTTGACCAGGTTGCGAACGACCGCCGGGCCGACGGCCTTGCTCACGACGAAACCCGCACGCGCCGAAGGAGTCCCCTCGGCGACGTGCGGGCGGGAGTCGCTGGTCCGGTCGGTCTGCCCCTTGGGGTCGCCTTCTCTGCTGAGATGGACGACCAGAAGGGGCCGGCCGGCCCGGCGACCGCGTTTCACCGCGGTCGCGAAGTCCTGGCGCCGCCGCAGCCGATTCTCGGAGGGCAGCACAACAGACTCTGTCGTGGATCAGGCGGACAGGCTGGTGCGGCCCTTGCCACGGCGGGCAGCCAGGATGGCGCGGCCGGCGCGGGTACGCATACGCAGCCGGAAGCCGTGGGTCTTCGCGCGACGACGGTTGTTCGGCTGGAAGGTGCGCTTGCTCACTCGGGGGCTCCTGAGGTGAATCGTAGGATGACGGGGGATCGCTTGGCCGTCACCGTGCGTCCGCGTGATCTCCCCTGATTCGGAAATCCGGCCCATCGCCCCAGTTCGGCTGGGGTTCAGGGCAATCCACGGCGCCCGTGCTGCGCGCCTTATGGAGCGGGTGGACCCGCGGACATGCGGCAGCGGCCATCGACAACTCGACCTGGTTACGGTACGCGGGACGGGGCACGAGGGTCAAACCAGCTTTTTCGAGCGGACCCCCGGAAGGCGCCCGGAGCCCCCTTCGCCCACAGCCTGTGGACAACGACTTGATCCGGCTCTGTTCGCTGACTACCGTTGCAGGACTTGTCTGGTTTGTTCTTCGTGTTCTTCCTCGTGGGGTCGGTCCGCCGGAGACGGACCCGCCGATCCACAGTCTCCTGATCCACCACCCCCTGCTGGAGCCGCGGGGAACCGAGAAAGCGTGCACCAGTGGCTGATGTCAACAGCGACCTCGTCCCGGTCTGGGCGAGAGTCGTCGAGCGGCTGGTCAGCGACCCGGACGTCGGGGAGATGGACAAGCAGTGGGTGCAGCGCACCCAGCCGATGTGGATGATGCACGACACCGCCCTGCTGGCGACCCCCAACGAGCGGGCCAAGCAGGTGCTGGAGGGCCGGCTGCTGCCGCAGCTCACCGAGGCCCTCAGCCGCGAGCTCAGCCGTCCGGTACGGATCGCCGTGATGGTCGACGCCAACGCCGTCCCGACCACCCCCGCGCCCGCCGCCCAGGCCCCGGCCGAGCCGTACCCCGGCCCGACCGGGGAGGATGCCGGCGGCTACGGCGGCCAGGACTACCAGCAGCCGTACGAGCAGGACTACGACCGGCCCCGCTACGACACCGGCGGCTACGAGCAGCGCCCCGCGCCGTACGGCGGCCCGGCGGCCGGCCCGACCTGGCCCGGCTACCCCGAGCAGGGCGGGTACCAGGAACAAGGCGGCTACCCCGACCAGAACGGGTACCAGGAGCAGGGCGGCTACCCCGAGCAGGGTGGCGGCTACCAGGAGCAGCCCCCCGGCTACCGCGAGGCCGACGAGCCGTCCCGGCCGGCGCCGCGCCCGATGCCCGGCCCGCCCTCGACCACCCAGGGCGACCTGTTCGGCGGCGCCTACGGCCCCGGCCCGAACGAGCAGCCCCGCGCCGGCGCCGGCCGCCGCGCCCTCGGCGCACGCCCGGCCGGCGGCCGTCCCGCGGACAAGAACGCGCCGGAACGCGCCACCGAACGCCCGGCCGTCCCCGGCGTGCCCGCCCCGCCCGGTGCCCCGCCGGCCGGCGGCTCCCGCAAGGACGAGCCGGCCGCCCGGCTGAACCCCAAGTACCTCTTCGACACCTTCGTCATCGGCGCCAGCAACCGCTTCGCGCACGCGGCGGCGGTGGCGGTCGCCGAGGCCCCGGCCAAGGCGTACAACCCGCTCTTCATCTACGGCGAGTCCGGGCTGGGCAAGACCCACCTGCTGCACGCCATCGGGCACTACTCGCGCAGTCTCTTCCCGGGAACCCGGGTGCGCTACGTGTCCTCGGAGGAGTTCACCAACGAGTTCATCAACTCGATCCGGGACGGCAAGGCGGACACCTTCCGCCGGCGCTACCGGGACATGGACATCCTGCTCGTGGACGACATCCAGTTCCTCGCGAGCAAGGAGTCCACGCAGGAGGAGTTCTTCCACACCTTCAACACCCTGCACAACGCGAACAAGCAGATCGTCCTCTCCTCGGACCGGCCGCCCAAGCTGCTGACCACGCTGGAGGACCGGCTGCGCAACCGCTTCGAGTGGGGCCTGATCACCGACGTCACCCCGCCGGAGCTGGAGACCCGGATCGCGATCCTTCGCAAGAAGGCGATCCAGGAGCAACTCAACGCCCCGGCCGACGTGTTGGAGTTCATCGCGTCCCGGATCACCCGCAACATCCGGGAGTTGGAGGGCGCCCTGATCCGGGTCACCGCCTTCGCCAACCTCAACCGGGCGCCGGTGGACCTGGAGTTGGCCGGGATCGTCCTCAAGGACCTGATCCCGGGCGGGGACGAGGACGCCGGGCCGGAGATCACCGCGCAGGTCATCATGCAGCAGACCGCCGCGTACTTCGGGCTGGGTGTGGACGACCTCTGCGGATCCTCGCGCAGCCGCGTCCTGGTGACGGCCCGTCAGATCGCCATGTACCTCTGCCGGGAGCTGACCGACCTCTCGCTGCCGAAGATCGGCGCGCAGTTCGGCGGCCGCGACCACACCACGGTGATGCACGCGGACCGCAAGATCCGCTCGCTGATGGCCGAGCGCCGGTCGATCTACAACCAGGTCACCGAGCTGACCAACCGCATCAAGAGCTAGCCGCAGGGCCGGTGTCGGGCCCGTGCCGGGTCCGGTGCCGAGGTGGCCGGAAAGGGCGTCAGGAGCGATCCTGGCGCCCTTTTCTCGTGTCCGCAGGTGTGCCTCGGGCGCCGGCTGGGCAGAGATGCCGTCGACGGACGTTGCGCCAGTCCACAGCCCGCGCCGAACATCTGACCGGTGATTCGAAAACCGGGGCCGCGCAGGGCAGTTGTCCACAGGACGGGTACCTTCCCCGTAGTCCACAGGCCGGGGCGCCCGAAGTTATCCAGAATTCGTCCACAGGCGTGTCGCCGCTACGCTCTTCCGCGCAGGTCAGGTGCCTGTGGACTTGTGCACAACCGTTATCCACAGGGTGTGGACAATTGACGGGCCGCCAATGGGCCATCCGGGTTGTCCACCGGTTGTCCCCAGGGGAGGGGCGGTTATCCCCAGGTTGTCCACAGCATGATCCACAGTTCGACAAGCGTGGGGCGGTGTTCATGCCCTGGTGTGAAAGGCGTCACGTAAAGTTGACCGGCGCCCGTGGATAACCGGGCCCGGATCTGGGGACAGCCCTGGGGATAACCTGTGGATACCCAGCGTGCCCTGTGGGTAACGCTCCGCTGTCCACAGCACCGCGTGTTCGTCCACAGCCGCCGTCCACACCCGCTGTGGACAAAAAAGTGGGTCTGACCTGGGGAAACGGGGTTATCCACGGTTTCCACAGGCCCTACTACTACCACTACACATTTAGACCCATCGACTCGCTTGAAAGTGGGTGGGCCCCGAATCTGTGGACAACCGCGCCCCGACATCTGTTCGGCTTGCTTCCGCCCGTCTGCCCCGTCTGTCGGCGGAGTACGTCAGACTGTCCTCGGCGACTGGAAGCGGAGTGGCACAGCTCGGTGGACAGCCAGACCGACGATCAAGATCAGACGAACCAGAGTGCGAGCGGGAGCGCTCGATCCAGGAGGCGGTTACCGGTGAAGTTCCGGGTGGAGCGTGACGTCCTCGCGGAGGCGGTGGCCTGGGCTGCCCGCAGCCTCCCGGCACGGCCGCCGGTGCCGGTGCTGGCCGGCCTGCTGCTGACGGCACAGGACGGCAGCCTGGCGCTGTCCGGCTTCGACTACGAGGTCTCGGCCCGGGTCGAGCTGGAGGCCGACATCGAGGAGGCGGGCACCGTCCTGGTCTCCGGTCGGCTGCTGAACGACATCTCGCGCAACCTGCCGAACCGGCCGGTGGAGATCTCCACCGACGGCCAGCGGGTCAGCGTGGTCTGCGGCAGTTCCCGCTTCACCCTCCCCACCCTCCCGGTGGACGAGTACCCGGCGCTGCCCCAGATGCCGACCGCCACGGGCACCGTCTCGGGCGACGTGTTCGCCTCCGCGGTCAGCCAGGCCGCGGTGGCCGCCGGCCGCGACGACACCCTCCCGGTGCTCACCGGTGTCCGGGTCGAGATCGAGGGCGACCGGATCACCCTGGCCGCCACCGACCGCTACCGCTTCGCGGTCCGCGACCTGCTGTGGAAGCCCGAGCAGTCGGACATCTCGGCCGTCGCCCTGGTGCCCGCCAAGACGCTGCAGGACATCGCCAAGTCCCTGGGCAGCGGCGACAACGTCTCGATCGCGCTCTCCTCGGGCGGCGCGGGCGAGGGCCTGATCGGCTTCGAGGGCGCCGGCCGCCGGACGACCACGCGGCTCCTGGAGGGCGAGTTCCCCAAGTTCCGCAGCCTGTTCCCGACGGAGTTCAGCGCCGTCGCCGCGATCCAGACCCAGCCCTTCCTGGAGGCGCTCAAGCGCGTCTCGCTGGTCGCCGAGCGCAACACCCCGGTCCGGCTCAGCTTCGAGCAGGGCGTGCTGACCCTGGAGGCGGGCTCGGGCGACGACGCCCAGGCCACCGAGCGGATCGACGCCGACCTGGAGGGCGACGACATCTCGATCGCCTTCAACCCGGGCTACCTGGAGGAGGGCCTCAAGGCCATCGACTCCGCCTACGCCCAGCTGAGCTTCACCACGCCGACCAAGCCCGCGCTGCTCAGCGGCAAGGCCTCGGTGGACGCCGAGGAGGACAAGGCGTACCAGTACCTGATCATGCCGGTCCGCCTCTCCGGCTGACCTCGCGGCCGCTGCCCCAAGGCCGTCACCCACAGGCTGTGCACACCGGCTGTGCACAGCCTGTGGGCGTCCTCCCCCGGTCGGCCCGACCACAGGGAGCCGCCACCGCCGCAGCGCGTAGGCTCGGGGGCGTGCGGCAACGGCGCCGCCGGCAGGCACGTCACCACAGGTAAGGACTTGGTCATGGAGCTCGGCCTCATCGGTCTCGGCAAGATGGGCGGCAACATGCGCGAGCGGATCCGCCGCGCCGGCCACACCGTCATCGGCTACGACCGCAACCCGGACATCTCCGACGTCGAGAGCCTCCAGGAGCTCGTCTCCAAGCTGCAGGGCCCGCGGGTGATCTGGGTGATGGTCCCGGCCGGCGCCGCCACCCAGGCGACCGTCGACGAGCTCGCCGAGCTGCTCTCCCCCGGCGACGTGGTGGTCGACGGCGGCAACTCCCGCTGGACCGACGACATCAAGCACGCCGAGGCGCTGGCCGCCAAGGGCATCGGCTTCGTCGACTGCGGCGTCTCCGGCGGCGTCTGGGGCCTGGAGAACGGCTACGCCCTGATGTACGGCGGCGACGCCGAGCACGTGGCCCGCGTCCAGCCGGTGTTCGACTCGCTCAAGCCCGAGGGCGACTTCGGCTCGGTGCACGCGGGTGCCGTGGGCGCCGGCCACTTCGCCAAGATGGTCCACAACGGCATCGAGTACGCGATGATGCAGGCCTTCGCCGAGGGCTGGGAGCTGCTGGAGGCAGCCCCCGAGGTCACCGACGTGCGCGAGGTCTTCCGCAGCTGGCAGGAGGGCACCGTCATCCGCTCCTGGCTGCTGGACCTGGCCGTCCGCGCGCTGGACGACGACGAGCACCTGGCGAAGCTGCGCGGCTGGGCCGCCGACTCCGGCGAGGGCCGCTGGACCGTCGAGGCCGCGATCGACCACGCGGTGCCGCTGCCGGCGATCACCGCCTCGCTGTTCGCCCGCTTCGCCTCCCGCCAGGACGACTCGCCGCAGATGAAGATGATCGCCGCGCTGCGCAACCAGTTCGGCGGCCACGCGGTCGAGTCCAAGTAACCCGCACCTCCCCAGAAGGCGAGCGCAGTCCACAGCCATGCACGTCGCGCACCTGTCGCTCGCCGACTTCCGGTCGTACGCCCGGGTCGAGGTTCCCCTCGACCCGGGCGTGACGGCCTTCGTCGGGCCCAACGGCCAGGGCAAGACCAACCTGGTCGAGGCGGTCGGCTACGTCGCCACGCTGGGCAGCCACCGGGTCGCCACCGACGCCCCGCTGATCCGGCTGGGCGCCGAGCGGGCGGTGGTCCGCACCTCGGTGGTGGACCGCGGCCGCACCACCCTGGTCGAGCTGGAGCTGACCCCGGGCAAGGCCAACCGGGCCCGGATCAACCGCTCCGACAACGTCCGCCCGCGCGACGTGCTGGGCCTGCTGCGGACCGTCCTGTTCGCCCCCGAGGACCTCAGCCTGGTCAAGGGCGACCCTGGTGAGCGGCGCCGTTTCCTGGACGAGCTGCTGACCGCCCGGGCCCCCCGGCTGGCCGGGGTCCGGCAGGACTACGAGCGGGTCCTCAAGCAGCGCAACGCCCTGCTGAAGACCGCCGCGATGGCCCGCCGGGCCGGTGGCGGCAAGGGCGCCGACCTCTCCACCCTGGAGGTCTGGGACGGCCATCTGGCCCGTGCCGGAGCCGAGTTGACGGCCTTCCGGATCCAGCTGGTGGCTTCCCTCCAGCCGTTGGTGGCGGCCGCGTACGGGCAGCTGGCCCCGGGCGGCGGCGACACCGTCCTGGAGTACCGCAGCTCCTTCGAGGGCGAGCTGCCGACCAGCCGCGAGCAGGCCGAGGAGCAGCTGCTGAACGCGCTGCAGGCGGTCCGCAAGCAGGAGGTGGACCGGGGCATCACCCTGGTCGGCCCGCACCGCGACGAGCTGGTGCTCAGCCTCGGCCCGCTGCCCGCCAAGGGCTACGCGAGCCACGGCGAGTCCTGGTCGTTCGCGCTGGCGCTGCGGCTGGCCTCGTACGAGCTGCTGCGAGCCGACGGCGGCGAGCCGGTGCTGATCCTGGACGACGTGTTCGCCGAGCTGGACGCGGCCCGCCGGGACCGGCTGGCGGAACTGGTGGCCGGCGGCGAGCAGGTGCTGGTCACCGCGGCGGTCGCCGAGGACGTGCCGAAGGCGCTGGCCGGTGCCCGGTTCGCGGTCGCCGACGGCGCCGTCCGCCGGATCGACGCCTGACTCCCCCCGCACCTCCGCAATCGTCGTCCGGGCACTCCCGTAGGCTGGACGGCTCACCGGCGCGCGTCCGCGACCGTTGTCCACAGCCTGGGGAAAGGAGATCGCCGTGAGCGAGCCGGCGGAGCACTCCCCCCAGCCGGGCGACGCGGCGCCGACCGGCGCCGACCTCGCCCGCTCCGCGCTGCGGGCGGCCCGGGCCCAGGCGCGGCAGCGCGGCGAGCAGGTCCGGGAGAAGCGCGAGGCGAAGCGGCACGGCCTGCGCAGCGGAGCCCGGTCGGACGGCCGCGACCCGGTCCCGCTGGGGGCGGCGCTGAACCGGCTGCTGACCGAACGGGGCTGGGAGTCCTCGGCCGCGGTCGGCGGGGTGATGGGCCGTTGGCCGCAGATCGTCGGCCCGGACATCGCCGCGCACTGCCACCCCTCCTCCTACGACGACGCCGCCGCGGTGCTCACCGTGCAGTGCGACTCCACCGCATGGGCCACCCAACTGCGCTGGCTGGCAAGGCAGTTGGTGGCCCGTCTGAACCACGAGCTGGGCCACGGCACGGTCCGCACCATCAAGGTGCTGGGCCCGGCGGCGCCCGCCCGCGGCTACGGCCGGCTGCGCGCCCCGGGGAGCAAGGGGCCGGGCGACACCTGGGGCTGACCGGGTCGCCGTGCCGCCGCCGAGGGCGTGGAGCGGACCACGATCTTCCGGAACCCCTGACAGCCCTTCCAGGCGCTCTGGGCCCCCCGGGCGAGTATCGGGACATGTCCAGAGGGGATTCAGGGCGGCATATCTGCCTTCAAGGGCTGCCAAACGCCCATCTCTGTCAGTCGTACCGGTAGACTGAGAGCCAAACACTGTTGCTAGTGGCAACCGAGTCTAAACGCCGTGGTCGCACGCCCGCCCACACGGGGCGGGAATGCGGCCCGTGCTGTGCCAGAGAGGGCGCTTCGTGGCCGATTCCGGCAACCCCAGCCAGACCCCAGACCAGACCGACCAGGCTTCCTACACCGGTAGCAACATCCAGGTGCTGGAAGGCCTCGACGCCGTCCGCAAGCGCCCCGGCATGTACATCGGCTCCACCGGCGAGCGCGGCCTGCACCACCTGGTGCAGGAAGTGGTGGACAACTCCGTCGACGAGGCGATGGCCGGGTACGCCGACACCATCGACGTCACGCTCCTCGCCGACGGCGGGGTCCGGGTGGTGGACAACGGCCGTGGCATCCCGGTCGACATCGTCCCCGGCCAGGAGAAGCCGGCCGTCGAGGTCGTGCTCACCGTCCTGCACGCCGGCGGCAAGTTCGGCGGCGGCGGCTACGCCGTCTCCGGCGGTCTGCACGGTGTCGGCGTCTCGGTCGTGAACGCGCTGTCCACCCGCCTTTCGGTGGAGATCCACCGCGACGGCTCGCGCTTCACCCAGGACTACAAGGCCGGTGCGCCGACCGCTCCGCTGGCCACGCACGAGGGCTCCGAGCAGACCGGCACGACCGTCACCTTCTGGGCCGACCCGGAGATCTTCGAGACCACCGTCTACTCCTTCGAGACGCTGTCCCGGCGCTTCCAGGAGATGGCCTTCCTCAACAAGGGCCTCTCCATCTCGCTCACCGACGAGCGCCCCGAGCACGTCGACGAGGAGGGCAAGCCGCTCTCCGTCACGTACAAGTACGACGGCGGCATCGCCGACTTCGTCGCCCACCTCAACTCCCGCAAGGGCGAGGTGATCCACCCCTCGGTGATCGACTTCGAGGCGGAGGACAAGGACAAGGCGATCTCGGTGGAGATCGCGATGCAGTGGAACTCCTCCTACACCGAGGGGGTCTACAGCTTCGCAAACACCATCCACACGCACGGCGGCGGTACCCACGAGGAGGGCTTCCGCGCGGCGCTGACCGGCCTGGTCAACCGCTACGCGCGGGACAAGAAGCTGCTCCGGGAGAAGGACGACAACCTCTCCGGCGAGGACATCCGCGAGGGCCTGACCGCGATCATCTCGGTCAAGCTCGGCGAGCCGCAGTTCGAGGGCCAGACCAAGGACAAGCTCGGCAACACCGAGGCGAAGACCTTCGTCCAGAAGGTCGTCCACGAGCACCTCAACGACTGGTTGGACCGCAACCCCAACGAGGCCTCGGACATCATCCGCAAGTCCATCCAGGCCGCCACCGCGCGCGTCGCCGCCCGCAAGGCCCGCGACCTCACCCGCCGCAAGGGCCTGCTGGAGTCCGCCTCGCTGCCGGGCAAGCTCTCCGACTGCCAGTCCAAGGACCCGGCCGAGTGCGAGATCTTCATCGTCGAGGGTGACTCCGCCGGCGGCTCCGCCAAGCAGGGCCGCGACCCGCGCACCCAGGCCATCCTGCCGATCCGCGGCAAGATCCTGAACGTCGAGAAGGCCCGGATCGACAAGGTGCTGCAGAACACCGAGGTCCAGGCGCTGATCTCGGCCTTCGGCTGCGGCATCCAGGAGGACTACGACGACTCCAAGCTCCGCTATCACAAGATCGTCCTGATGGCGGACGCCGACGTCGACGGGCAGCACATCCGCACCCTGCTGCTCACCCTGCTGTTCCGCTTCATGCGGCCGCTGGTCGAGTCCGGGTACGTCTACCTCGCCATGCCGCCGCTGTACAAGATCAAGTGGGGCAAGGACGACTTCGAGTACGCCTACTCGGACCGCGAGCGCGACGCGCTCATCGCGGCCGGGGTCGAGGCCGGGCGCCGGCTCCCCAAGGACGACGCGATCCAGCGCTTCAAGGGTCTCGGCGAGATGAACGCCGAGGAGCTCCGGGTCACCACCATGGACGCCGAGCACCGGCTGCTGCTCCAGGTCACCCTGGAGGACGCCGCCCGCGCCGACGAGCTGTTCTCCGTGCTGATGGGCGAGGACGTCGAGGCACGCCGCTCCTTCATCCAGCGCAACGCCAAGGACGTCCGCTTCCTGGACGTGTGACGCCGCCCGACCGGCAGCGAAGCACGTACCAGTCCGCGTGAAAGGAAACTGACCACCAGTGGTCGACGACAACCGTCCCGAAGGCGAACAGCCCGAGACCCCCACAGCCGCCGAGGCCACCACCCAGGTGACCATGCGGATCGAGCCGGTCGAGCTCGAGACCGAGATGCAGCGCTCGTACCTCGACTACGCGATGAGCGTGATCGTCAGCCGGGCGCTCCCCGAGGTCCGCGACGGCCTCAAGCCGGTGCACCGTCGCGTGCTCTACGCGATGTACGACGGCGGGTACCGCCCCGAGAAGGGCTACTACAAGTGCGCCCGCGTCGTCGGCGACGTCATGGGCAACTACCACCCGCACGGTGACACCTCCATCTACGACACCGTCGTGCGCCTGGCCCAGCCGTGGTCGCTGCGGATGCCGCTGGTGGACGGCAACGGCAACTTCGGCTCCCCGGGCAACGACCCGGCCGCGGCCATGCGCTACACCGAGTGCAAGATGATGCCGCTCGCCATGGAGATGATGCGCGACATCGACGAGGGCACCGTCGACTTCGCGTCCAACTACGACGGCCGCTCGCAGGAGCCGACCGTCCTGCCGGCGCGCATCCCCAACCTGCTGGTCAACGGTGCCACCGGCATCGCGGTCGGCATGGCCACCAACATCCCGCCGCACAACCTGCGCGAGGTCGCCTCCGGCGCGCTCTGGGCGCTGGAGCACCCGGACGCCTCCAACGAGGAGCTGCTCGAGGCCCTGATCGAGCGGATCAAGGGCCCCGACTTCCCCACCGGCGCGCTGATCGTCGGCCACCGCGGGATCGACGACGCCTACCGCACCGGCCGCGGCTCGATCACCATGCGCGCCGTGGTCGAGGTCGAGGAGATCCAGGGCCGCCAGTGCCTGGTGATCACCGAGCTGCCGTACCAGGTCAACCCGGACAACCTCGCGCTGAAGATCGCCGACCTGGTCAAGGACGGCAAGGTCGCCGGCATCGCCGACGTCCGCGACGAGTCCTCGTCCCGCACCGGTACCCGCCTGGTGGTCGTGCTCAAGCGCGACGCCGTCGCCAAGGTCGTGCTGAACAACCTCTACAAGCACACCGAGCTGCAGACCAACTTCGGCGCCAACATGCTGGCCCTGGTCGACGGCGTGCCGCGCACGCTGTCGCTGGACGCCTTCATCCGGCACTGGGTCAACCACCAGGTCGAGGTCATCGTCCGGCGCACCACCTTCCGGCTGCGCAAGGCCGAGGAGCGCGCCCACATCCTGCGCGCCCTGCTGCGCGCCCTGGACGTGATCGACGAGGTCATCGCGCTGATCCGGGCCTCGGCGAGCGCCGACGCGGCCCGCACCGGCCTGATGGGGCTGCTCTCCATCGACGAGCTCCAGGCCAACGCCATCCTGGAGATGCAGCTGCGCCGCCTGGCCGCCCTGGAGCGCCAGCGGATCATGGACGAGCACGACGAGCTGCAGCGCAAGATCGACGAGTACAACGCGATCCTGGCCTCGCCGACCCGCCAGCGGGAGATCATCTCCGAGGAGCTCACCGCGATCGTCGAGAAGTACGGCGACGAGCGGCGCTCCACCCTCATCCCGTCCGACGGCGACCTCTCGATCGAGGACCTCATCGCCGAGGAGGACATCGTCGTCACGATCACCCGTGGCGGCTACGTCAAGCGGACCCGCTCCGACCTCTACCGCTCGCAGAAGCGCGGCGGCAAGGGCGTGCGCGGAGCGCAGCTCAAGCAGGACGACATCGTCGACCACTTCTTCGTGACGACGACGCACAACTGGATCCTGTTCTTCACCAACAAGGGCCGGGTCTACCGCGCCAAGGGCTACGAGCTCCCGGACGCCGGGCGCGACGCCCGCGGCCAGCACGTGGCCAACCTGCTGGCCTTCCAGCCGGAGGAGCACATCGCCCAGGTGATGGCCGTGCGCACCTACGAGGACAAGCCCTACCTGGTCCTCGCCACCCGGGCCGGCCTGGTGAAGAAGTCCGCGCTGAAGGACTACGACTCCCCGCGCTCCGGCGGCCTGATCGCGATCAACCTGCGCCAGGACGAGGAGGGCCAGGACGACGAGCTGATCGGCGCCGAGCTGGTCTCCGCCGAGGACGACCTGCTGCTGGTCTCCAAGAAGGCCCAGTCGATCCGCTTCACCGCGACCGACGACGCGCTGCGGCCCACCGGCCGCGCCACCTCCGGCGTCAAGGGCATGGCCTTCCGCGAGGACGACGAAATGCTCTCGATGAACGTCGTCCGCCCGGGAACGTACGTGTTCACCGCCACCGACGGCGGGTACGCCAAGCGCACGGCCGTGGACGAGTACCGTGTCCAGGGGCGTGGCGGCTACGGCACCAAGGCGGCGAAGATCGTCGAGGGCCGGGGCTCTCTGGTCGGCGCGCTCGTGGTCGACGACACCGACGAGATCATGGCGATCACCCTGTCGGGTGGGGTGATCCGCACAAGGGTTTCCGAAGTTCGTGAAACCGGACGTGACACCATGGGCGTCCAACTGATCAACCTCGGTAAGCGCGACGCGGTCGTGGGCATGGCCCGCAACGCGGAAGCCGAGGACGAGGAGACGGTGGAGGACGAGGTCGCGGACACCGCTTCCACCGAAACGGCTGAGGGTGCGGGGACGACGGCCGGCGGCGACGCCGAGGTCTGAACCGAACCACGGGCCGGTGCCGTCGCGTCCTGATAGAGGGGCGTGGCGGCACCGGCCGCCCACCAGTTCCGGGCAATCCCGCCGGGCGCTGGATGACGAGTGACGAAGCAGGGCGGTGCCGCCGTCCTGGTGGGAAGTGCGGGAGGACCAGGTGAGTGGAGCCACGGGTGCTGCGGGAGGACCCTCCGGCGGCCGTCCGGGCGCGCAGGGCGGGGGTGGGTACGGCGCGCCGCAGCCGCCGCCCGAGCACTCGGCCGCGTCCACCTCGCTGATGCCACCGGTCGGCGGAGCGGGACAGGGCGGCGCGACCTACGGCGGACAGACGCCCCCGCCGCCGGGGGCCCCGGCGCCGGGCGCGAGCGGGTTCTCGCAGCCGACCACCTATGCCAAGGGGCAGCCGACCCCGGCCCGGGGGACCCGGACCAGCGGCAACACCCCGCCCGGCGGCACGCCCGTCCCGGGCGCGGCGCGCCGGCCGGCCCCGGCCGCCCCCGCGGCGGCCGCCGGTGTCGGCCTCGGCCGGACCCGCAAGGCCCGGCTGCGGGTGACCAAGGTCGACCCGTGGTCGGTGATGAAGGTCAGCTTCCTGCTGTCGCTGGCCGTCGGGATCATCATCATCGTGGCCGCGGCGGTGCTGTGGATGACGCTGGACTCGCTCGGCGTCTTCGACTCGCTGACCAAGACCCTCAAGGACGTCACCGGCTCGGACAGTGCCGGCGGCCTCAACCTGATGGACTACGTGGGCTTCGGCAAGGTGATGACCTTCACCTCGCTGATCGCCGTGGTCGACGTCGTCCTGCTGACGGCGCTGTCCACGCTCTCGGCGTTCATCTACAACGCGGCGGCCGGCTTCACCGGCGGCGTCGAGCTGACCCTGGCCGAGGAGGACTGACCCCGGTCGGATCCTGACCCCTGGTCAGTTCGCCGTCCGCGGACGGAATGGACGGGCCCCGCAGGCTGTTGCAGCCTGCGGGGCCCGTCGGCATTTCGGGTGACAGCCGGCCGCCCGCGGCGTGCCGCCCGGGAGCGGGCCGGCCGCGGTGGGATTAGCTGGGTGGCGCCCGGTCCACGCCTGGGAGTGCCGCAGGCCGCCCCCGGTCCGCCCGACCGGGTCAGGAGACGTTCCGCAGGACGGCTGGACGGAGGCGCGCGGTGGCGAAGCTCGCAGGTCAACTGGTCGAGGCCCTGGACGGGCTGTTGGGGGTTCCGGTACCGCTGCGGGTCCAGGCCTGGGACGGCAGCGTCGCCGGGCCGCCGGGAGCCCCCACGGTCGTCCTGCGCAACCGCCGGGCCCTGCGCCGGCTGCTGTGGCAGCCGGGCGAGCTGGGCCTGGCCCGGGCCTACGTCGCGGGGGACTTGGAGCTCGCCCCCGGCACCGATCTCTACGAGGTGCTCTCGGCCGTCGCCCGGTTCGTCGAGCGGCCGGAGATCCGCCGCCTCGACCTCGGCCCGCGGGACGTGCTCGGCGCCGGCGGGCGCCGCGTCCTCGCGGCCGCGCTGCGGGCCGGGGCGCTCGGCCCCGAGCCCACGCCGCCCCGGGAGGAGGTCCGCAAGGCCCGCGGGCGGCTGCACAGCCGCAGCCGGGACCGCGCGGCCATCAGTCACCACTACGACGTCGGAAACGACTTCTACGGGCTCGTCCTGGGCTCCTCGATGGTCTACTCGTGTGCCTACTGGGCCCCGGAGGCCAAGAGCCTGGAGGCCGCCCAGGAGGCCAAGCTCGACCTGATCTGCCGCAAGCTCGGCCTCCGGCCCGGGATGCGGCTGCTGGACGTCGGCTGCGGCTGGGGCTCGCTGCTGCTGCACGCGGCCGAGCACTACGGCGTCACCGCGGTCGGCGTCTCCATCTCGCGGGAACAGGTCGCGCTGGCCCGCCGGCGGGTCGAGGAGGCCGGCCTGGCCGGGCGGGTGGAGGTCCGGCTCCAGGACTACCGGGAGATCGCCGACGGCCCGTTCGACGCGATCTCCAGCGTCGGGATGGCCGAGCACGTCGGCTCCGAGCAGTACCGGGTCTACGCCGAGGGCCTGCACCGGCTGCTGGTGCCCGGCGGCCGGCTGCTCAACCACCAGATCGCCCGCCGCCCCGACCGCCCCGGTGAGCCGCACCGCACCAGCCCCTTCATCGACCGCTACGTCTTCCCCGACGGCGAGCTCTCCCCCGTCGGTTCCACCGTGGCCCGGCTGGAGGAGGCCGGCTTCGAGGTCCGGGACGTCGAGTCGCTGCGCGAGCACTACGGGCTGACCCTGCGCGAATGGGTGGCCAACCTGGAGGCGCACTGGAGCGAGGCGGTCCGGCTGGTCGGCCGCGGCCGGGCCCGGGTCTGGCGGCTGTACATGGCCGCCAGCGCGCTCGCCTTCGAGGAGAACCGGATCGGGATCAACCAGATCCTCGCCGTCCGCAGCACCGAGGAGGGCGCGGCCGGCCTCCCGGCGACCCGCGAGGAATGGCTGCTGCGCCCGGCCGCCGGAGCGCCGCCGCTGGTCGGCGGGGTGCCCGCCGGGAACCCCGCCGGCCCGGATTTGGGAGATCGGCCATCGGTCCGCTAATCTTTCAGTGCGGCAAGGGCCTATAGCTCAGACGGTTAGAGCGCTTCCCTGATAAGGAAGAGGCCACAGGTTCAAGTCCTGTTAGGCCCACCACCGCGAAGGGCCCGGAGTGATTCACTCCGGGCCCTTCGACGTTTCCCCCTCCGTTGCGGGAACCGCGCGTCCCGCCGGGCTGTTCTCCGGGGAGGGAACGGGGAGGGAACGTGTGGAGGGATGGTGACGACATGGCGGTCTTCTGGGCGATGAGCATCCCCGGACTGGTCTGCGCCCTGGTGGTGCTCGCGGCGGTCGACCAGCTCGCGTTACGGGCGCGCCGGTCACGCTGGGTGCCGTGGCGGGGGACCGGCCGGGAGGGGCAGATCTCGGCCACCGGCTTCGAGCAGCTGCACGCGCAGTTCGCCGCAGGCAAGCAGCACGAGCTGGACGAACGCGGCACGACCCTGATGCTGCGCGACGAGGAGGGCGAAGGGGCGCCGCCCCGGACGAAGGTCGACCTGGCGGGCGGGAAGGCCGTGGTGGTGACGCCGTCGAACCGCTCGTCGAACCGCCCGTCCGACCGCTCGTCGGGGCACCCGTCCAGCGCCCCGCCGGGCACGCCGTAGGGCCCGGCCTGGGAGGGCCGGACGTACGGCAGGAGGTGCGGCGTCAATCCTCCGCCCGGACCGCCGGGTTGGCCGCAGCGGTGGCTGGTCACGATTGGGACACTGGTGTGTATCATCGGCCGCAAGGGCAGTCTGGCACCCGGCAGCCCGCTCGCGATCGAAACACATCTGGACTCGTCGGCCCGGTCAGTCCGGCCGGAGCACCGGCTCTTGAGTCCGCCAACGCAAGAAGGACGAGGTCCCGCGGTGAAGAAGCTTCTCCTGGTCGCCCTGGTCGCCCTCGGCGGCTTCTTTGTCTACCGTCAGGTCCAGGCGGACCGCGCCGAGCAGGACCTGTGGACCGAGGCCACCGACCCGGTTCCGGCCGGTCGCTGAGCCCGGACGATCCGACGATCAACGATCTTCGGAGGCGCTTCACCGCGCCTCCAGGGCCGGCCGGCCCGGTCATCCGACCGGATCGGCCGGATCCCAGGCACCGCCCGGACGCCGCCTCGGCGGCAGGTCCGGTCGGCCCGGGGGGAGGGCGCCGGGAACGGCGCCGGAACCCGGTACGCTAGTGCCCGTCGGCACCTGCGGTGCCGTCGAGGGGCATTAGCTCAGTTGGTAGAGCGCTGCCTTTGCAAGGCAGATGTCAGGAGTTCGAGTCTCCTATGCTCCACAGCTCATCGCAGTCGTGACGCCGATCGGCCGCTGACCTGAATCCCGGTCAGTGGCCGATCGGCGTTTCCGCGTCCTCAGGGCGTGTCCGACACGCCCTGAGGGCCGGGCGACGGGTCAGTGCGGTCCGCGCGGGTCGTGCGGCTTGGGGTGGTCGCCGTTGCCGTCGTTGCCGTCGTTGTCGGGCCGGACGGGCGGCGGAGCGGGCTCGGCGGCCGTGTCCCCGGCCCGGGGTCCGGCGGGAGCGGCCGGGCCGCTCTGCGGGGCCCCGGCGGCGTTGACCGGCCCGGGGGCCGTCGCGCCGGCGGCGTGCGCACCGGCGGGTTGGTCGGCCCGGTCGGTCGGGGGCTCGACCAGCCACTCCGGGTTGCTGTGCCGGCGCCACCACTGCCAGGCCACGATCCCGCCGCCGATCGCCAGCGCACCGGCCACGGCGAGGCCGGTGGCCAGGCCGTTGCACCGCTTCCGCCGGGCGTTGCGGGCGGCGAGGTGGCTGATCTCGGCCGAGGTGACGTTGCCGTGCAGCGCGGTCAGCGCGGCGGCGCCCCGGGTCTGGGCCTCCTGGGCGACCGGGGTGACGGCGGCGCGGGCCTCCTCGACGGCCTGGACGACCCTGGGGCCGACCGTGGAGCGGGCCTGGTCGGCAGCGCGGGCTGCGGAGAGCCGGGCCGCCAGAGCGGCCTCCTGGGCGCGGTGGAAGGCCTTCAGGGCGTTCTGCTGGGCTTCGGGCGGCAGACTGGCGAAGGCGTGACCGAACTGGGGGGCGATGTGCCGCTCGTACTGGACGCGGAGGCTCTGGGCGGCCTGGGCGGCTTTCGGCCCGAAGGTGTCCAGCGCCGGGCCGAGGCGCTGCTTGGCGCCCTCCGCGAGGTGCGCGGCGGTGTCCCGGGTCTTGGTGGCCGTCTCACGAGCCGAGTCCGAAAAGGTCACGAGTCTCTCCTCCTGGGTGGCGTCCTTTATGCACATATCCACCTGAATGCTGATCATGCATGCTGATTTGTCCACCGGCATGTCGGAGTGGGCCGTACGCGGGGTGCGGAAGGAGCCGGGGAGCGGGCCCGATATCGGATCCGCCGCAGTAGGCTGGCGATTTCGGGGTCCCGTACGGGAGGGGAAGAACCTCATGCTGACCGGCTGCTACCGGCACCCGCAGACGGCCACCGGCGTCTCCTGCACCCGCTGCGAGCGGGCGATCTGCCCGCAGTGCATGGTGGCCGCCTCGGTGGGCTTCCAGTGCCCGGAGTGCGTCGGCGGCGGGCACGCCGGGACGCGGCGGGCGACCACCCGGTTCGGCGGGGCGATCGCCCAGGACGGCGGGCTGGTCACCAGGGTGCTGATCGGCATCAACGTGGTGGTCTTCGTGCTGGCCGCCTACGTGCTCACGCCGCGGCTGGGCCAGGTCTGGGAGCTGTACAGCGCCGGGCGGGCCGTTCTGGGCGGTCCGGACGGCGTCGCCGACGGGCCCGCCCAGTGGTACCGGCTGCTGACCTCGGTGTTCCTGCACCTGCAGTGGTGGCACGTCGGGATGAACATGGTGGTCCTGTACTGGCTGGGCCCCACGCTGGAGACGGCGCTCGGCCGGCTGCGCTTCCTGGCCCTCTACCTGCTCTCCGGTCTGGGGGGCAGCACCCTGGCCTTCCTGATCGACGGCAACTCGCTGCGGTCGGTCGGGGCCTCGGGCGCGATCTTCGGGCTGATCGGCGCCACGGTGGTGATGCAGCTGCGGAACCGGGGCCCGCTCGGCCCGGTGATGGCGTTCCTGGTCTTCAACCTGGTCGTCACCTTCTCGCGGACGGACATCGACTGGCGGGCGCACATCGGCGGCCTGGTGGTGGGCGCGCTGACGGCGGCCGGTCTGATGTACGCCCCGCGCGAGCGCCGGGGCCTGGTCCAGGGGCTGGCGCTGACGGGGTCGTTGGCCGTGGTGGCGGCGATGCTGATGATCGGGATGGCCCGCTACGGCGCGTGACGCCGCGGGTGTTTGTCCACAGCGGGTGCGGGGTTGTGCACAGGCTGTTCGCCGCCCGGGGTGTGGACTGCTGTTCTACGCGTGTCCTGCTGTGCGGTTTTCCCATTCCCGGGAAGTTGTGCACAGCTGTGGAAAGCCCGCGGTCGAAAGGTTATCCACAGGCTGGGGAGACTTTTCCCCAGTGTGGATAACCATGTGGATAAGCAGGACAGTCTGATGATGGGGATAACCGACCGGTTTCCCGCCCGTGTCCGGGCACGCCTGACCGCCGCCCGGCACCAGTGGTCCGAAGCGGCGGTGGTGGCTCGACCGGAGCCTCAGGAGGAGCGGAAGGTCACTTCCACTGGGTGGAGACGCCGAACCCCGCGGCGATGAACCCGAAACCGACCAGGATGTTCCAGTTCCGCCAGCTCTCGACCGGGTAGCTGCCGCTGGTCACGTAATAGGTGACGATCCAGACCAGGCCGATCAGGAACAGTGCCAGCATCAGCGGTGCGACCCAACTGCGGCCCGAACTGATCTTCACCGCGGCCGTGGTCGGCGGGGTGTAGTCGGACTTCTTGCGGAGTCGAGACTTCGGCACGAGGAGCTCTCCTGTCGATGCGCTGTGAGACCGCGCAGAGGTGCAGCGGGGGTCGGTCGGCCGGTGACGGGCGGTGCGGAACGCACGGGACCGTTCCCGCACGCGCCACCGGCGTCCGTTAGCGTAGTGGCTCGGTGGGTCTTAAGGAGATAAGGGTACGGTGCCTAATTTGTCGATTCCCCCTCGGCCGACCACTACCCGCCGCTCCGGCACCCGAATTGTCGGGCGTGCCCTGACCTGTGCGGTCTTCGCGCTCGCCGGACTGCTGTTCTACATCAGCGCGCAGACCGCCCGCGGCACCGACCTGCGGACGGACAACTCGCTGCTGAGCCTCGGCGACGTGATACGCCAGCGCAGCTCGCAGAACCAGCAGGCCCAGGCCCAGCTGGCCGACCTCCAGGCCCGCGCGCAGGAGCTCACCGGGCAGCAGGGCGGCAACCCCGCCGACGCCGCCCGGCTGGACGACCTGCGGCTCGGCGCGGCCCTGGAGCCGCTGCAGGGCGGCGGCCTGACCGTCACCCTCAACGACGCCCCGCCGAACGCCACCGCCCGCATCCCGGGCGTCCCCGAGCCCGGCGTCAACGACCTGGTCATCCACCAGCAGGACATCCAGGCCGTGGTCAACGCGCTGTGGCGGGGCGGCGCCGAGGGCGTGCAGGTGATGGACCAGCGGCTGATCTCCACCAGCGCCGTCCGCTGCGTCGGCAACACCCTGCTCCTCCAGGGCCGGGTCTACTCGCCGCCGTACGTGGTCCGGGCGGTCGGCCGCACCGATGCGCTGAAGGCCGCCGTGGACGGGGACCCGACGATCCGCAACTACCTCCAGTACGTCCAGGCGTACGGGCTCGGCTGGAAGGTCCAGGAGAGCGGTGACCTGACCCTCCCGGGATACTCCGGCACCACCGAGCTGCGGTCGGCGGGCGGGCAGCAGTAGCGGACCGGCCCCGCGGTCGTTGATCCCGGGTCTACTCTTGACCCCAGTCCGCTACGTCGAGGGAGCACCATGTACGGCTGGATCTGGCGTCACCTCCCGGGAAACACCCTGGTCCGCGCCGTCATCTCGCTGCTCCTCGTCGTGGGGATCGTCTATCTCCTCTTCACCTACGTCTTCCCGTGGGCGGAACCGTTGCTCCCCTTCGGTGACGTCACAGTGGACGGCGGCGAAGGCGCCGCGGCCGGCTGAACCGGCGGCCCTGCTCCTCCACCCTGCCGACCCCGCCCCGCATCCCACGGAGACCACGCGAGAATGACCACCCAGCCGACCGCGCCCCGCATCCTGGTCGTGGACAACTACGACAGCTTCGTCTTCAACCTGGTCCAGTACCTGTACCAGCTCGGTGCCACCTGCGAGGTGGTGCGCAACGACGAGGTGACCGTCGAGCACGCCGTCCGCCGCTCCGGCGGCGAGGACGACCAGGGCTTCGACGGGGTGCTGCTCTCCCCCGGGCCCGGGGCGCCGGAGGAGGCCGGGGTCTGCATCGGGATGGTGCACCACTGCGCGGGGATCGGGCTGCCGGTGTTCGGCGTCTGCCTGGGCCTGCAGTCGATCGCGGTCGCGTACGGCGCGGTGGTCGACCGGGCACCGGAACTGCTGCACGGCAAGACCTCGCCGGTCGAGCACGAGGACGGCGGGGTGTTCGAGGGACTGCCCTCGCCGCTGACCGCCACCCGGTACCACTCGCTGGCGGTCGAGCCGGCCACCGTGCCGGACGAGCTGGTGGTCACCGCGCGTACCGACAGCGGCGTGATCATGGGCCTGCGGCACCGCGAACTGCCCGTCGAGGGCGTGCAGTTCCACCCCGAGTCGGTGCTCACCGAGGGCGGGCACCGGATGCTCGCCAACTGGCTGGCGGAGTGCGGCTACCCAGAGGCCGTGGACCGGTCGGCCGGGCTCGCCCCGGTGATCGGCCGGGGCTGAGCGGCGTGACCGCGCTGCGTCCGGAGGGGCGTTACCAGCCGGAGGCGGGCCCGGGCGACGGACAGCCGTACGGCGGCGCGCAGTACGGCGGCGGCCCGTACGGGGACGGCCGGTACGGTGACGGCCGGTACGGCGACGGGCAGCACCACGGTGACGCGGCGGCGTACCCGCAGCCGTACCCGGCGCAGCCCGGACAGGGCGCCGCCGAGGACGCCTGGGGCGTGTACGAGCAGGCCGAGCAGCCCGCCGTGTCCGGCCCCGAGTACCCCTGGCTGCCCGACCAGACGCTCCAGCTGCGCCTGCCCCTCGACATCGGCGGGCCGGCCGCGGAGCCGGCCCCGCCCACCGGCGGCCGGGCCGAGCGCCGCAGGGCCGCCCAGGGCCGGACCTCCGTGCGCGCGGGCGTCGGTCGGCGCCGGGCGAGCGGCCGGGGCGCCGGGGCGAAGGCGCGGCCCAAGGAGTCCGCGGTCGTGGTGGCCGCGCGGCTCGTCGGGGAGCTGTGCATCACGCTCGGCGTGGTCATGCTGCTCTTCGTCTCGTACCAGCTCTGGTGGACCAACGTGCAGGCCGACGCGGCCGCCGACGGCGCCCGCAACCGGCTGGAGCAGCAGTTCGACGCGGCCCTGGCGCCGCCGACGCCCGGGCAGCCGGCTCCGGACCCGGCCAAGCCGGAGTCGTTCGAGCCCGGCAAGGGCTTCGCCATCATCTACCTGCCCAAGCTGGGGCTGAAGTTCCCGATCGCCGAGGGCACCTCCAAGCCGGCGGTGCTCGACAAGGGCCTGGTCGGCCACTACACCGGCACCGGGATGCCGGCCGACAAGGCGGGCAACTTCGCGCTGGCCGCGCACCGCAACACCCACGGCGAGCCGTTCCGGTACATCAACCAGCTCGGCAAGGGCGACAAGATCGTGGTGGAGACCGCCACCTCGTACTACACCTACGAGGTCACCAGCAGCATCCCGGAGACCTCCCCCAACAACGTGAGCGTGATCAAGCCCGTCCCCAACGGCGCCGGTTACGCGGGCGCCGGCCGGTACATCACGCTGACCACCTGCACCCCGGAGTTCACCTCCAAGTTCCGCCTCATCGTCTTTGGCAAGATGACCGAGGAACGGCCGCGCAGCCAAGGCAAGCCGGCCGCGATCACGGGCGGGTGACCGCCCGGGCACCCGGCACGAAGGGGGAGCACCGGAGATGACGGACGAGACCGCGCAGTCGGCCGAGCCGCGGGAGGAGGCCTTCCCGCCGCCCGAGGCCGGCCCCGCGCCCGCCCGGCGCGGCCGCAGTCGGGCGCTGGCCGCGCTCGGCGTCTTCGGCGAGCTGCTGATCACCCTGGGACTGGTGCTCGGCCTGTTCGTGGCCTACTCGCTGTGGTGGACCAACGTCGAGGCGGACCGCTCGGCGGCCGCGGCCTCCGACCGGCTGCGCGACACCTGGGCCGCGAGCCCGTCCGGCACCCCCTCGGCCGCCCCCGGCGGGACGTCCGCGCCCGCCGCGCCGTTCGCGGCCGGGGACGCGGTCGGCTTCCTGCACGTCCCGGCGATGGGCCGGGACTACCAGGTGCTGATCCGGATGGGCACCGACAGCGACACCCTGGCCGAGGGCGTGGCGGGGGTGTACGAGCAGCCCTACCGTGCCGCGATGCCCTGGGACCAGGCCGGCAACTTCGCGCTGGCCGCCCACCGGGACGGCCACGGCGCCAAGTTCCACGACCTGGACGCGGTGCACAAGGGCGCCGCGGTCGTCGTCGAGACCAAGGACAAGTGGTACGTCTACCGGATCGACAGCACCCTGCCGGAGACGTCCAAGTACGACACCGGCATCGTCGCGCCCGTCCCGGTCGGCTCCGGCTACACCGGCCCCGGCCGGTACATCACGCTGACCACCTGCACGCCGGTGTACACCTCGCGCTACCGGATGGCGGTCTGGGGGAGCCTGGTGCGGGTGGACGACGTGGACGCCAAGCGCACCCCGCCGCCGGAGCTGCGCCGGCCCTGAGCCCGCCGGCCGCCGGTGCTGCCGCGGTCCGGAACCCGCCGCCCGGCTGCCGCAGCCCGGAACCGAGAACGCCCGAGGGCCCGTCGCAACCGCTGCGACGGGCCCTCGGGCGTACGGCCGGACAACTCCCACCAAGCCTCAGATCCAGGGGAACCAGGGCTTAGTTGTTGTTCCCCCCTTTGGTGTTGGAGGGTGAGGGGGAGAGGGGGTCACCCCCTTTGGGCGGATCGGCCGGCTTCGTGATGAGCATCACCTGGGAGTTCGGGTCCAGCTGGGTGCCGGCGGGCGGGTTGGTGCTCACGACGATGGCGTTCGGGTCCGACGGACCGGACACCACCGTGTAGAGCAGCCCGACCTTGCCCAGCTGGGAGATGGCTTCCGACAGCTTGACGTTCTGCAGCGGCGGGACCTGGGGCTTGTCCTGCATCTTGAAGATCGTCAGCGAGATCTTCGTGTTGGCCGGGGCCTTGGTGTTGGCCTGGATCGACTGCGCGGCGACGGTGTTGGCCTTGCTCTGGTCGGTGGTCTGCACCGTCTTCGAGGTGTCGACCTGGAAGCCCAGGCCCTCCAGCTGGGCCTGCGCCACCTCCTTCTGCGCGCCGGCCACGTTCGGCACGGTCACCTTCGTCTTGCCCTGCGAGACGGTCAGCTTGACCGGGGCGGTCGGGTCGCCGGGGGTGCCCGCCACCGGGTCCTGGGCGGTGACGTTCTCCTGCGGAGCGGTGTCGTCGTCCTTGTACTCGGTGGTGACGTTGGTGAAGCCGGCGTCGCCGAGCGCCTTGGTCGCCTGGTCCTTGGTCTTGCCGACCACGTTCGGCAGGGGGGCCTTGGCCGGGCCGGAGGACACCTGCACGGTGATGGTGCTGTTCTCCGCGACCTGGCCGCCGACGGCCGGGTTCTGGGTGCAGACCTGGTCCTTCTTGATGTTGGCGTCCGGGCAGGCGAGCTTGTCGCCCTCGGCCACCACGAGCTTGGGACCGGCCGCGGCCGCGGCCGTCTTGGCGTCCGCCAGGCTCTTGCCGACCAGGTTCGGCACGGAGACCTTCGGGGTCTCGGTGGTGCCGCCGCCGTTGCCGTTGAACATGGCCTGGGCCACGAAGAAGGTGCCGACCAGGACCAGCACGGCGGCGACCGCCAGCACGATCCAGGAGGTGTTGCTCTTCTTCGGCGGCTGCTCGCCGCGCCGGCCGCCGTCCCGGCCGTAGCCGTCGTCGTGGCCGCCGCCCGCCGGGCCGTCGGCGTAGGCCTGGCCGTAGCCGTCGTCCTGGTAGCCGCCCTGCGGGCCGTAGCCGGGCTGCGCGCCGGCCTGCGGCAGCATGGTGGTCGGCCCGCCGCCGGGCTGCTGCGGCAGCACGTTGGTCTGGCCGTACGGGTCGTGCTGCTGCGGGTAGCCGGTCTGGTCGTAGCCGTACCCGGCGCCCATGCCGTACGCGGCGGCCTGCTGGGCGGCGGCCACCGGCAGGCCGTCGAGGAAGCGCTCGATGTCGTCGCGCATCTCGTCGGCGCTCTGGTAGCGGTAGTCGCGCTCCTTGGCGAGCGCCTTCAGCACGATCGCGTCGATCTCGGGGCGGACCTCGGGATCGAAGACGGACGGCGGCTGCGCCTCCTCCCGGACGTGCTGGTAGGCCACCGCGACCGGGGAGTCGCCGACGAACGGCGGGCGGACGGTCAGCAGTTCGTAGAGCAGGCAGCCGGTGGAGTAGAGGTCGGAGCGGGCGTCGACCTGCTCGCCCTTGGCCTGCTCGGGGGAGAGGTACTGGGCGGTGCCGATGACGGCCGAGGTCTGGGTCATGGTCATCCCGGCGTCGCCCATCGCGCGGGCGATGCCGAAGTCCATGACCTTGACGTTGCCCTGCCGGGTCAGCATCACGTTGGCCGGCTTGATGTCGCGGTGCACGATGCCGGCGCGGTGCGAGTACTCCAGCGCCTGCAGGATGCCGATGGTCATCTCCAGCGCGCGCTCGGGCAGCAGCCGTCGGCCGGAGTGCAGCAGCTCGCGCAGGGTGGACCCCTCGACGTACTCCATCACGATGTACGGGATGGAGATGTTGTCGATGTAGTCCTCGCCGGTGTCGTACACGGCGACGATCGCGGGGTGGTTCAGGGACGCCGCGGACTGCGCCTCGCGGCGGAAGCGGGCCTGGAACGACGGATCCCGGGCCATGTCGGCCCGGAGCGTCTTCACGGCGACGGAACGGCCGAGCCGGGTGTCATGGGCGAGGTACACCTCGGCCATGCCGCCGCGTCCGAGGACGCCGCCGAGCTCGTACCTGCCGCCTAGGCGACGAGGCTCTTCCATAGTTCCGACCCTCTCCCTCACCTGCCGGCGAGGTTGTGACGTAGGTGTCCCCGCACGCTCTGGGTGACGCCGAGCGGGTCTCGACCGGTTCTCCGGCCGGGCCGTGCGCCGTCTCGCGGGCGGCAACGGGCACACCCGCTGCTGGCGGATACGCTACCGGTCGCACCGCATCGGACCGGAGTCGGCCGTCGGCCGATATCAGACCGGTATCCGGACGGGGGTGTCGATCGTGACTTTCCACTCACGGTCGGGCCTCCTCCTCACTTGCCGAGGACGGCCTGCATCACCGCCTTGGCGATCGGGGCGGCCAGCCGGCCGCCGCTGATGCCGTCGCGGTTGTTGGAGCCGTCCTCGACCACGACCGCGACCGCGACGGACTGGCCGTCGGTGGTCTTGGCCCACGAGGTGAACCAGGCGAACGGCAGCCCGGCGTTGTCCTCGCCGTGCTGCGCGGTACCGGTCTTGCCGCCGACCTGGAGGCCGGGGATCTTGGCGTTCTTGCCGGTGCCGTTCTCCACCACCGAGACCATCAGGTCCTGCATCTTCTGCGCGGTGGCCGGGCTCATCGCCTGGGAGAACTGCTTCTCGGTGTGCTTGGAGATGGTGGTCAGCGAGGCCGAGCGCTCCTGGTCGACCAGGTACGGCTGCATCAGGCTGCCGTTGTTGGCGATCGCGGCGGACACCATGGCCATCTGCAGCGGGGTGGCGCGGGTGTCGTGCTGGCCGATCGAGTCCTGCGCGGTGCCGTCGGGGCTCGCGCTGCTCGGGAAGATGCTCTTCTCGGAACGGACCGGGGTGTCGATGGTGCTGTTGAAGCCGAACTTCTCGGCCTGCGCCCGCATCTTGTCCTTGCCGAGGTCCGCGCCCATCTTGGCGTAGACCGTGTTGCAGGACTGGTCCATCCCCGACTTGACCGTGGCGTTCCCGCACCTCTCGAGCGGCGACTCGTTGTTGAGCACCGTCTGGGTGCCCGGCAGGGTGTACGGGTCCGGCGTCGCGGTCTGGTCGTCGATGTTCTGGTACAGGCCGTTCTCGAACGCGGCGGTCGCGGTGACCAGCTTGAACGTGGAGCCGGGCGGATAGGTCTCCTTCAGCGCCCGGTTGAGCATCGGCTTGTTGGGGTCGGCGTTGAGGTCCGTCCAGGCCTTGGAGTCGCCGCTCTCGCTGCCGGCGATGGCGCCCGGGTCGTAGGACGGGGTGGAGACCAGCGCCAGGATCGCGCCGGTCTTCGGGTCGATCGCGACGGCGGCGCCCTTCTTGTCCCCGAGGCCGTCCCAGGCGGCCTTCTGGGCCTTGGCGTTGATCGTGGTGACGACGTCGCCGCCGCGCTGCTGCTCGCCGGTCAGCATGTCCAGGGTGTTGCGGAAGAACAGCCGGTCGTCGGTGCCGGAGAGGATGCCGTCCTCCAGGTACTCCAGCTGGCTGGAGCCGAAGACCTGGGAGGAGTAGCCGGTGACCGGGGCGTACATCGGGCCGTCGACCCAGGAGCGCTTGTACTTGTAGCGCAGGCCGTTGACGAAGTCGGACTTCGTGACCGGCTGGCCGCCGACGATGATGTTGCCGCGCGGGTGCGCGTACCGGTCGTACTGCTGGCGCTTGTTGTTCTTGTTGGTGGCCCAGGCGTCGGCCTGGACGCCCTGCACCCAGTTGGTGCGCACCATCAGGGCCAGGATCAGGACGAGACAGAAGATCGAGACCCGGCGGATCGGCTTGTTCATCGGGCGGGTCCTCCCTGGCCCTCGGTGGCCGGGGTCGCTTCGACCCCGGGTCGGCGGGCGCTGTCGCTGATCTTCAGCAGGATCGCGACCAGCGCCCAGTTGGCGACCACGGACGACCCGCCCTGGGCGAGGAACGGCATGGTCATACCAGTGAGCGGGATCAGCCCGGTGACCCCGCCGGCCACGACGAAGACCTGCAGCGCCATCGCCGACGAGAGCCCGACGGCGAACAGCTTGCCGAACGGGTCGCGGGCGGCGAGGGCGGTGCGCAGGCCGCGCTGCACCAGCAGGGCGTACAGCAGGAAGATCGCCATCAGGCCGGTCAGCCCGAGCTCCTCGCCGAACGAGCCCAGGATGAAGTCGCTCTTCGCGGCGAAGTTGATCAGCCAGGAGCGGCCCTGGCCGAGGCCCGAGCCGGTCACCCCGCCGGAGCCGAGCGCCATCAGCGACTGGCCGATCTGCTCGGTGGCGCCCTTCGGCGGGTGTGCTCCGAAGGCGGCCATCGGGTCGAGCCAGGCGTCGATGCGGACCTTGACGTGGCTGGTGGTCATGGCGACCGCGACCGCGCCGCCGATCGACATCAGCAGGCCGAACAGGATCCAGCTGGTCCGCTCGGTGGCGACGTAGAGCATCACCACGAACAGGCCGAAGAACAGGAAGGACGTGCCGAGGTCGTTCTCGAAGACCAGGATCAGCAGGCTGAGCAGCCAGATCACGATGATCGGGCCGAGGTCGCGCCCGCGCGGCAGGTACAGGCCCATGAAGCGGCGGCTGGCCAGGGCGAGGGCGTCGCGCTTGACCATCAGGTAGCCGGCGAAGAACACCGTCAGGATGATCTTGGCGAACTCGCCGGGCTGGATGGAGAAGCCGCCCATCCGGATCCAGATCTTGGCGCCGAAGTCCTCCGCCCGGGCCGGGAAGAAGGCCGGCGCGGCGAGCAGGACCAGCGCCGCCACCATCGAGATGTAGGTGTAGCGCTGGAGCACCCGGTGGTCCTTCAGGAACACCATCACGGCGATGAACAGCCCGATCCCGAGGGCCGACCACATCAGCTGGTTCCGGGCCGCCGGGAAGTTGGCGCTCAGCAGCTTGCCGGCCTTGTCGAGCCGCCAGATCATCACCACGCCGAGCCCGTTCAGCAGGGTGGCGATCGGCAGCATCAGCGGGTCCGCGTACGGCGCGAAGCGGCGCACCAGCAGGTGCGCGACCAGCGCCAGCGCGCCCATGCCGAGTCCGTAGCCGACCATGCCGCTCGGCAGCGAGGAGTCCATCGCGAGGCCCACGTTGGCGTACGCGAGGATCGGCAGCACGACGGCGAAGGCCAGCAGGGCCAGCTCGGTGTTGCGCCGGTTCGGCGCGCCCTGGAGGGAGATGGTGGTGTTGGCCCGGCGCCGGGTGGCGGCGCGGTCGGTGGCCGTCCGGCGCCTGCCGGCCCGGCCGGTGTCGTCGCTCAGGTCGTAGGTGCTCACGTGGTGACCGCTCCCTGACGGCCGGCTGCCCCGCTCGGGGCGGGCCTATGTCGGATCACGGAGGTCACTGCTTCGGGCAGGAGTCGGCCCGGCTGCGCTCCTCCTCGGTCAGCCCGGACAGGTCGCCCGACGGGCCGGTGTTCGGCGCGGCGGCGTTCGGAGCCGGGGCGGACGTGCTGGGGGCGGTCGGGGTCGGGGTGGCCGGGGTCGGGCTGGTGGGGGCCACCGGGGGGCGGGTCTTCTCCCCCGGGGTGGGCGTGACGGCCAGGAACGCGGCGTGGGTGGCCTGCGCCGCCTGGGTGCCCTGGGCGGCCGGGACGGTCCGGGCGTCGGCGACCTTCCTGCAGAGCTTGACCCAGCCGTCGAGCTCCTGGACGGTCGCGGTGGCGGCGCCCAGGCTGTTGGCCGTGATGGTCTTGTTGAGGTGCTCGGCCTGGTCCTGCGGCAGGTACTTGAGCTCGACGTCCTTGTACGCGGTGTGCACCGAGGACAGGCTCAGGCCGGCCAGGTTCTGGTTGATGCCCTGGTAGACCGCGACGTGGTCGCCCTGCTTGCCGACGTAGTACTGGTCCTGGGTCCACTGGTAGCCGAAGAACCCGGCACCGCCGAGCAGGCCGAGGGTGACCAGGACGGCCACCGAGACGGTGAGGCCCTTGCGCTTGCGCTTCGCGGGCGGCTCCTCGTCGAACTCCTCGGCGCCGTACACCGAGGGCTCGCCGGAGCCGTAGCCGTACTCGCCCTCGTAGCCCTCGGCGGGGCCGAAGCCGCCCTGGGCGGCGCCGTAGCCGGCGTCGTAGCCCTCGGCCGGGCCGAAGGCGCCCTGCGGGGCGCGGCCGAGGCCGGCGGCGCGGCCGGCCGGGGTGTCGGCGATCGAGCGGTCCGCGGCGGCCGAGGACGGCGGGGTGTCGGCGACCGCGCCGACCACCACCGGGACGTCGTTGTACTGGCCGCTCGTGGTGTCCGTGGCGCCGACGTCGATGACGTCCGCCACGATGCAGGTGATGTTGTCCGGACCGCCGCCGCGCAGCGCGAGCTGGATCAGCTCCTGCACGGTCTGCTCGGGCGAGTAGTAGCTGCCGAGGGTGTCCTGGAGGGTCTGGTGGCTGACCGGGCCGGAGAGGCCGTCGGAGCAGATCAGGTAGCGGTCGCCGGCGCGGACCTCGCGGATCGACAGGTCGGGCTCGACCTGTCCGCGGCCGTCGAGCGCCCGCATCAGCAGCGAGCGCTGCGGGTGGGTCTCGGCCTCCTCCGGCGTGATCCGGCCCTCGTCGACCAGGCGCTGCACCCAGGTGTGGTCCTGGGTGATCTGCACCAGCGAGCCGTCGCGCAGCAGGTAGGCGCGGGAGTCGCCGACGTGCACCATGCCCATCCGCTGGCCGGTCCAGAGCATGGCGGTCAGCGTGCAGCCCATGCCCTCCAGCTGCGGGTCCTCCTCGACCATCTGCCGGAGCCGGTCGTTGGCACCCTGGACGGCGTCGCCCAGCAGGGTCAGCAGGTCGGCGCCCGGCACGTCCTCGTCCAGTCGGACGATCGAGCCGAGCACCTCGGAGGACGCGACCTCGCCGGCCGCGGCGCCGCCCATGCCGTCGGCCACGGCCAGCAGCCGCGGCCCGGCGTAGCCGGAGTCCTCGTTCCCCTCCCGGATCAGTCCCTTGTGGGAGCCGGCGGCGAAGCGCAGCACCAGGGTCATGCGACCTGTGCCCCCCTCTGGGTCATGGACGGGATGCTGTCCCTCATGCGCTACTACTTCCGCAGTTCGATGACGGTCCTGCCGATACGGATCGGCGTGCCCGGCTGGAGCGGAGTGGGCGCGGTCAGGCGCTGCCGGTCCAGATAGGTGCCGTTGGTGGAGCCTAGATCCTCGACCGTCCACTGCCCAGTCTGATCCGGATAGATCCTGGCATGCCGGGAGGACGCGTAGTCGTCGTCCAGCACGATGGTGGAGTCGTGCGCGCGGCCCAGGGTGATGGTCTGGCCCTGGAGCGCGACGGTGGTGCCCGCCAGCGAGCCCTGCACCACCACGAGCTGGGTCGGGGCGCCGCGACGGCGGCCGCCGCCCTGGGTCTGGCCCGCCGCGGGGCCGGCGGCCGGGGCCTGCGCGGCGCGCCCGGCGGCCGGAGCGGCGGCGGTGCCACCCTGAGCGGCGTTGGCGCCGCGACGGGAGGAGCGGGGGTTCACCTTGGTCCCGAACAGGTCGCTGCGGATCACCTGGATCGCGACGATGACGAACAGCCACAGCACGGCCAGGAAGCCCAGCCGCATGACCGTGAGGGTCAGTTCTGACATGGCCGGCCCGCCTGTCGGTGAGCGAGGCGCGCGAACAACTCGGACACTACCCTTCGACCTGTCGGTAGACGATGGTGGTGGAGCCCACGACGATGCGGGAGCCGTCGCGGAGCGTAGCGCGCTGGGTGTGCTGCCCGTCCACCACGATGCCGTTGGTGGATCCGAGGTCGAGAACCATCGAAGGGGTGCCGGGGCGGATCTCGGCGTGCTTGCGGGAGACCCCGGGGTCGTCGATCCGCACGTCCGCCTCGGTCGAGCGGCCGAGCACGCAGGCCGCGCCGGTGATCTGGTGGCGCGCGCCGTTCACCTCGATCCAGCGGCGGACCGAGGCGCCGTGGCCGGCGCCGGGGAAGGCGCGGACGTTGCCGCCGGACGTCGCGGGCGGGCCCGGGGGCATCGCCGGGGGCGCGGCCGGCGGCGGGGGCGCGCCGTACTGGCCGGCGCCGGTCTGCTGCCACGGTGCGCCGGGGGCCGGCGCGGCCGGCTGGCGGTCGTAGCCGGGCTGCTGCTGCGGGGCGTACTGCTGGGGCTCCTCGGCCGCCAGGGTGCGGCTGCGCACCCGGTACAGGCCGGTGTCCAGATCGTCGGCCTTCTCCAGGTTCACCTGGAGCGGGCCCATGAAGCTGTACCGCTGGGCCTCCGCGTACTCGCGGACCATGCCGGCCAGCTCGGCGCCCAGCTGCCCGGAGTAGGGGCTGAGCCGCTCGTGGTCGTGCGGGCTCAGCTCGACGATGAAGTCGTTCGGCACGACGGTGCGGTCGCGGTTCCAGATGCTCGCGTTGTTGTCGCACTCGCGCTGCAGCGCACCGGCGATCTCCACGGGCTGGACCTCGGACTTGAACACCTTGGCGAAGGTGCCGTTGACGAGACCCTCAAGCCGCTGTTCGAACTTCTTCAGCACTCCCATGGGACACCCCCTTCCAGGGTTCGTTCGCCTGCCTGCCGACCGGATCCCGCCGGGAGTCGGTCGTGCCTACTTGCGGTACTTCCGTACTGATCGTATCCACGCCGGGCCCTTCCGTACGGTTCCCGGACAGCGTGGTGCCCGGGGGTGGGCTCGGACACACAGGGTGACGCATACCGGGTGCGGCACGCCAGGTGTGCCCGCCCGGACGGGCTCCCGTCACTCGCTCGCCCGTTCGTCGTGCATCCGTTCGGACGCGCTTCGTCCCGCCGGAGAACGGATTCGGAGCGGCCCCCCGGGTCGTGCTACTGTTTTCCACGTCGGAAGGGCCGCCCACCAGGGAGGCCGGTCCAAGGAAGCGCGAAGACCACATGGTACCGAGCGGTTCGGAAGATCGGTCGGCAACGAAGACGACACCCATGCGCGGGTGGCGGAATAGGCAGACGCGCTGGATTCAGGTTCCAGTGCCCGAAAGGGCGTGGGGGTTCAACTCCCCCCTCGCGCACAGCGAAGCCCCGCAGATCTACGGATCTGCGGGGCTTTCTCGTTGTCCCGGTCAGGAACGGGTGGCGGGCAGCTCGGCGCGGACCTCGAAGCCGCCGTCCTGGGTGGGGCCGGCGCTGAGCGAACCGCCCAGCAGTTGCGCGCGCTCGCGCAGGCCGACCAGGCCGTGGCCGCCGCCCGGCAGGATCTCGTCCGGGTGGACCGGGGGCGCGTCGTTGCGCACCTCGACCCGCAGCCGGCGCCCCTTCGCCCGGACCTTCACGTGCACCGCCGCCTCCGGGGCGTACTTGGTGATGTTGGTGAGCGCCTCCTGGACGGTGCGGTAGGCGGCCCGCTCGACCGCCTCCGGCCACGGGCGGTCACCGGGGTTCAGTTCGGTGTCGGCGGCCAGCCCGCTCTCCGCGATCAGCCGGGGCAGGTCGGCCAGCCGGGGCTGCGGGGCGAGCGGGGCGTCCGGGCGCGGGCCGGCGGTGCTGCGCAGCACCCCGACCATCTGGCGCAGCTCGTCGAGGGTGCGGACGGCCAGTTCGCGGATGGTGCGGGCGGTGGTCGCGGCGGCCGGGTCGGCGGTGCTCACCTGGAGCGCGCCGGCCTGGATGCTGATCAGGCTGACCTGGTGCGAGACCACGTCGTGCATCTCCCGGGCGAGCCGGCCGCGCTCGCTGATCAGCACCCGTTCGGCGAGCAGCCGGCTCTCCCGCTCCTGGCCGCGGGTCAGCTCGTCGAGCCGGGCGGCCAGCTCCCGCCGGGTGCGGGCGAGCAGCCCGGTGGCGGCCGGGCCGGCGGCCAGCATCACCGACTGGATGGCGTAGAGCGCGGTGTCCCGGCTGAGTTCGAGGGTCTGTTCGGACAGCGGCCAGTGGAAGAACTCGACCAGCGTGAACAGGGCCGCGCAGGGGATGACGATCCGCGGGCGGGGGCGCTCGGCGGCCACCGTGTAGACGGCGGTGATCGGGGCCAGCCAGATGTCGTCGACGTAGCTGCCGGGCATGGTGAGCAGCAGCGCCGCCACCGGGAAGCGGCGGCGCCAGAGCAGGGCGACGGCGGCCAGCGTGGAGAGCGCGATCTGCCACCACGGGGAGTTCCGGGCCACCAGGGCGGCGTCCAGGAGGGAGTAGAGGGCGGGCAGCAGCAGCATCAGCCAGGGGGCGGTGCACCAGGCCGGGAGCCGTCTGGACGGCAGCTGTTCGGTGGCCGTCATGCCCCGTCGCCGGGTTTCGGCCGGACCAGCCCGGCCCGGTGGGCGAGCACCGCCGCCTGGACCCGGTTGGCCGCGCCGAGCTTGCCGAGGATCGCGCTGATGTGGTCCTTGACGGTGCCGGTGCCGAGGAAGAGCCGGTCGGCGATCTCGGCGTTGGACAGTCCCTCGCCGAGCAGGGCCAGCACGTCGAGCTCCCGGCCGGTGAGGGTGCGGGCGAGCGAGGTGGCCTCGGCGTCCGGGCCGCCGCCGTCGACGTAGCCGCCGATCACGGTGCGGGTCACGGTCGGGGACAGGATGTTGCCGCCGGCCGCGAGCACCCGGACGGCGTGGACCAGCTGCTCGGGGGCGGTGTCCTTGAGCAGGAAGCCGGAGGCGCCGGCCCGCAGCGCGGTGCCGATGTACTCGTCGCTGTCGAAGGTGGTGAGCATCGCCACGGCGGGCGGGTCCGGCAGGGCGCGCAGCCGGCGCAGCACCGAGATGCCGTCGAGGTCCGGCATCCGGATGTCGAGGAGCACCACGTGCGGGCGCAGGCGCTGGACGTGCTCCTCGGCCTGGCCGCCGGAGCAGTCGCCGACGACCTCCAGGTCGGGGGCGGAGCCGACGATGAGGCCCAGGCCGGAGCGGACCAGGATCTCGTCGTCCACGATCAGCACGCGGGTGTCGGTGATGGTGCCTCCTCGGTTCTGGCGGCCGGGGTCGGGCGGTCCGCGCGGGTCGTTTCGAGGGTAGGGGTAGCCGGGGCGGGGCGCCGAACGGATGGCGGTGCTCACCCCCGCCACATGGCGGGGGTCGGAATCCGCTACCCGGTTCACGCAATTCTCAGGCCGGGTGGGGAACCATGGAGTTGGCTGCCCTTTGTCGGCCTGCTCCATTCAGTGGGCGCCCGGTCGAGGTGAGGGCCGCCGGTCAGTCCGTCGGGCCCCCTGCGGGCACCCGTCGCCGGGCCGTGTGCGGATGCGCCCCACTATCTGATCGTTTGGAATTGAGCTGTGTCGTCCACTGTGAAGTCGGAGCCTTCCGCCACGTCCACCGGGCCCCGGCCCGTCGGCGTGCTCGACCGCTGGCGCCCGCGGGCCGCCGCCGTCTCCGTGTGGTACCTCCGGCTGCTGGCGCTGCTGAACGTGGCGACGGTGCTGCTGGTGCCGTGGGGGAACCAGGTCAACGAGCACAACGAGGGTGAGTACTTCACCCCGTACCTGATGACCTCGGGTCTGGCCAGCGCGGTGCTGGCGGTCTTCCTGGCCATCGCGATGCGCCGGCGCAAGCGGGCCGCCTGGATCTTCAACGCGGCCCTGTCCAGCATGTTCGCGCTGCTGTACCTGCTGGCCATGGTGATGCCCGGCGAGCGGTTCAAGGACCACCCGCTCAACTACATCTCCACCGTGCTGACCTGCCTGTTCGTCCTGGCGCTGGTCATCGGGCGGAAGGACTTCACGTCCAAGGGCGACCGCTCCAACCCGAAGACGGCGGCGGCCACCTTCGTCGGCGGGCTGCTGTTCGGCGGGGTCGTCGGCGCGCTGTTGGTCTGGGCGACCAACGGGCTCGGCGGCGCGGGCTTCTGGGACCTCTTCCGCTACTCCGTCGGCCGGATGATCACGATCAACCCCTCGGAGCACCTGCGCTCGGTGATCTCCTCGCCGACCTGGGTCAACGCGGCGATCAACGCGATGGGCGCGGTGCTCTTCCTGCTGGTGCTCTACGTGGCCTTCCGCAGCCCGCGCGGCAAGGAGCTGCTGAACCCCGAGGACGAGGCGAAGCTGCGCTCGCTGCTGGACAAGCAGGGCGAGCGGGACTCGCTCGGCTACTTCGCGCTGCGCCGGGACAAGGCGGTGATCTTCTCCCCCAGCGGCAAGGCGGCGGTGACCTACCGGGTGATCGGCGGGGTCTCGCTGGCCTCGGGCGACCCGATCGGCGACCCGGAGGCCTGGCCGGGCGCGATCGACTCCTGGCTGGCCGAGGCCCGCGAGCACGCCTGGGCGCCGGCCGTGATGGGCGCCTCCGAGGAGGCCGGCGTGATCTACGCCCGGCACGGGCTGGACGCGCTGGAGCTGGGCGACGAGGCGATCGTCGAGCTGGACGAGTTCTCGCTGGACGGCCGGGCGATGCGGGTGGTCCGCCAGGCGTACAACCGGGTCAAGCGGGCCGGGTACACGACGCGGATCCGCCGGCACGAGGACATCCCCGAGAGCGAGATGGCCGAACTGGTGGCCAAGGCCGACCAGTGGCGCGACGGGGCGACCGAGCGCGGCTTCTCGATGGCGCTCGGCCGGCTCGGCGACCCGGGCGACGGCCGCTGCGTGATGCTGGAGTGCCACGACGGCGACGGCGAGCTCAAGGCGCTGCTGAGCTTCGTCCCGTGGGGCCCGGACGGGCTCTCGCTGGACCTGATGCGCCGGGCCCGGGACACCGAGAACGGCCTGATGGAGTTCATGGTCATCGAGCTGCTGCAGCGTGCCGAGGAGGTCGGGCTGAAGCGGGTGTCGCTGAACTTCGCGATGTTCCGCTCGGTCTTCGAGCGCGGTTCGCGGCTCGGGGCCGGCCCGGTGCTGCGGCTGTGGCGTTCCGTCCTGGGCTTCTTCTCGCGCTGGTGGCAGATCGAGTCGCTGTACCGCGCGAACGCCAAGTACCGGCCGATCTGGGAGCCCCGCTACCTGCTGTTCGAGAAGAGCAGCGAGATCCCGCGGATCGGCATCGCCAGCGCGCGGGCCGAGGGCTTCATCGTCGCGCCGAGCCTGCCCGCCCTGTTCCGCCGCCGGCACTCCGGGGCCGCCGTGGTGGCGCCCCGCCTCCCGGTCGCGGCGCGGGACGGGAAGGGGTAGCCCTCCGCCGGGGGGCGGAGGGGACCGGGCGGTCGGATAGGGGGTGAGGTGGGGGATATCCCTCCCCCCAGAGGATGACCCTGATCCGCATCCATGCCGATGTGCATTTGTTAAGAGGCTTCTAATGTGGGAGTAGCTCAGAAAGTTCGGGGATTCGGGAGTAACGGTTGTGATGGACAGGACCCACGCGGGGGGCGTGCGGGAGGGGTCGCTGGCACTGGTCAGATCGGCCGCTGTCGCCGAGTGGGGGACGTTGTACGCGACGGTGCGGGACGCGGTGGTGCGCAAGAAGTTCGCCGCCGTTCCGATGGCCACGGCGGCGACGTTTCTGATCCTCCTGTTCAGCATCACCCAGCACCTGCCGGGCGGTGAGCACTTCGTCAACCGCATCGGGGTGGTGAAGGCGGCGCTGCCGCTGGACGTCTCGCTGCTGCGGACCCCGCTCTCGCTGTACGTGCCGGCGCTGGACCTGCCGGTCTGGGGCGCGCTGGCCCAGGTGTTCGTGGTCTTCGGCGTCGCCGAGATCGTGCTCGGCCGACGGATGACCCTGGTGGTGGCCTACACCTGCACCCTGGCGGGCACGCTGTTCGCCCGGATCGGCGTGGCGCTCGGCCCGGGCCACCTGTTCGGCTTCCCGAAGTGGGTCGCCTACGTGCGGGACACCGGGCCGTCGGCCGCGGTGGTGGCGCTGGCGATCTGCATCGCGTTCCGCTGCCGGGCCTGGCTCACCGCCGGCCTGGTGGTGGTCATGATGGTCGGCGAGGCGGTCGTGCTGCCGAACCTGGCCGGGCTGGAGCACGTGGTCGCGGTGATCACCGCGCTGCTGCTCGCCGTCTCGGTCGAGGTGTTCGGGGACTTCTGGCCGCGGGTGCTGGCCGGGGTCGGGGCCGCCACCTCGGTGGCCGCGGCCGCGTCGCGCGAGGTCGCGGTGGAGGCCCGGCGGCGCCCGGCGGGCGCGCTCGTCCCCTGATCCACACGCCGTCTGACGGCCGTCGGGCAGCCGGCCGTCAGCCGTGCGGCAGGGGGAGTTCGAACCAGACCACCTTGCCGACCGCCTTGCGGGCGGTGCCCCAGCGTTCGGCGAGCTTGGTCACCAGGGTGAGGCCGCGGCCGGTCTCGCCCAACTGCTCGGCCGGTTCCAGCGACGGCAGGTTGTGGTTGTCGTCGCTGACCTCCACCAGCAGCTTGTCCACCCGGATCAGCTGGAGCTGGACGCGGTCCCGGGCCACCCGGACGGCGTTCGTGACCAGCTCGCTGACCAGCAGCTCGGTGATGTCGCTGAGCGCCTCCAGGTGCCAGCCGGCCAGCTGCTCGCGGACCAGCGAGCGGGCCCGGCGCACCTCGCGGTGGTCCACCCTGAGGTCCCAGGTCGCCACCTCGGACGGGGCGACCCCGTCGAAGCGGGCCACCAGCAGGGCGACGTCGTCCTTCCGGTCGTCCGAGTGCAGCCGTTTGAGCACCACGTCGCAGGCCTGCTCGGGGCTCTGCAGCGGGTCGATCAGATTGCCGCAGAGCGCGGCCAGGCCCGCTCCTATGTCGCCGCCCCGGACCTCGACCAGGCCGTCGGTGCACAGCACCAGCATCGAGCCGTCCGAGACGTCGATGGTCTTGGCGACGAACGGCACCCCGCCGACGCCGATCGGCGCGCCGGCCGGGATCTCCAGCAGCTCGCCGGAGCCGTCCGGGTGCACCAGCACCGGCGGGACGTGGCCGGCGCTGGCCAGCTCGCAGGTCCGGTTGATCGGGTCGTAGACCGCGTACAGGCAGGTGGCGAGGTGGTCGTCGCCGAGCTTGTGGGCCAGGTTGTCCAGGTGCCGCAGTAGCTGGCCGGGCGGCAGGTCGAGCGCGGCGAGGGTCTGCATGGCCGTCCGGAAGCGGCCCATCGCGGCCGCCGAGTGCAGGCCGTGGCCCATCACGTCGCCGACCACCAGGGCGACCCGGCTGCCGGGCAGCTGGATCGCGTCGAACCAGTCGCCGCCGACCTCGGCCTTCGGATCGCCCGGCAGGTAGCGGTGGGCGATCTGGACACCGGGGATCTGCGGCGGGCGGGTCGGGATCATCGAGCGCTGGAGGGTGGTGGCCACCCTGGCCTCGGCGCGGTGCAGCCGGGCGTTGTCCAGGGAGAGCGCGGCGCGGACGGCCAGCTCCTTGAGGGTGGCGGCGTCGCTCTCGTCGAAGGGGGCGCGGTCCGGCAGCCGGAGCAGCTTGAGGATGCCCAGCACGGTGCCCCGGGCGGACAGCGGCACCACCAGCATCGAGCGGCCGGAGACCACCGGGGCCAGCTGGGCCCCGCCGAGCGCGATCGCGTAGTCGACCGCGACGTCCGCGCTGATCACCGGGACCAGGACCGGCTGGTTCAGCTGCAGGGCCATCCCCGGCGGGGTGCGGCGCGGCATGCTGACCAGCGAGCCCTCGGACAGCACGTGGTCCCAGGCGCCGCCGGTCTCGTTGTAGACCAAGGCGACCCGGCGGAGCATGGTGTCGTCGTCCGGGCGGGCGGCCGGCAGCTCGGATTCGGAGATCAGCCCGTCCACCAGGTCCACGCAGGCGAAGTCGGCGACCCGGGGGACCAGCACCTGGCAGAGCTCGTGCGCGGTGAAGCCGAGGTCCAGGGTGGTGCCGACCTTGCCGCCGACCTCGTTCAGCAGCGCCAGCTGCTCGCCGGCCTGCCCGTTGGTCAGGAACGGGCTCAGCCGCCCGGACTGGGCGCCCTCGGCGCCGGTGGGGGCGGCAGGGGTCCGGTCGGTACGGCGGGGCGGACGGCGGCGGGCGGGCGGTTCGGCGGCGGCCGGCTCGATGGCGGCTCCTCCTCCGGTCGGGGGCGGGGCGGTCGCGGACGGGACCGCCGGGGCCGGGGCGGTCGGGGCCGGGGTGGTCGGCGGGGCGCCCACCGGGGCGCCGGCGGCGCCGGACGGCTGGGCGGCCACGGACCGCTCGGCGGTCTCGCGCTGGGCCGGCAGCGGGCCGGACGGCCGACCCCGGACCGTCCGGGCCGGAGGCGCGGACTGCTCGGGCTGCGGTGGCGGGCCGACCCGGGCGGCGCGCTGCTGGGCGGTCGGGTAGCGGCGGCCGAGTCCGGCGGCGGCGTGCGCGGCGGCGGCCTGCGGGTCGGCGGGCAGCACCGGCAGCACGGTGGCCGGGTCCAGCCGCAGGGCGGGCAGACCGGCCCGGTCCAGCACGTCGAGCAGCAGCGCCCGGCGGTCGGCCGAACCGGCCGGCAGCAGCCCGGCCAGCCGGTCGGCCGACAGCAGGCCGGCGCGCAGCCGGCCGGGCGGGGTCAGGGCCGCGCCCAGCCGGTGGAAGCCGCCCCGGGCGGGCGGGGCGGCGGCGAACGGCAGCAGCCGCTCGCCGAGTGCGAGCCGGGGGCCGGCGGTGCGCAGCGGCCGGGCGTCGGCGGCGAGGGCGAGCAGGCCGCCGAACGGGTCGGGCAGCGGCCAGGCCCACCAGAACACGTCGCGCAGGTGCTCCTCGCGGTCGATGACGGCCAGCTGGCCGGCCCAGGGCCGCCCGTCGGCGGTCAGCGCGGCCAGGGTGTCCAGGGCGTCGCAGCGGCGGCGCACGGCGGACCCGGCGGCCGGGTCGGGGGCGGCGAGCGGCTCCAGGGCGGGCAGCAGTCCGCTGGCCGGCCGGTCGTGGGCGACCTCGGCGCGGTGCCCGAACAGTTCCTCGGCGGCCCGGCTCCACTGGGCGATCCGGCCGGCCCGGTCGACCAGGACGAGGGCGAGCCGGACCAAGGCGGCCACGCCGGTCGGGTGGTCACCCGGTACGGCCTCGGCGCCCGCCGGGCGCGGTGTGGAGTTGGACTCGGCCACCATGGATTCGGTCTGCTCCCGCCTGGCCGCCACGCCTGGAGGCGGCCGTCTCTCCGGAGGAAGGCACGCTGTGCGGAAACCCGGGGCGTGTCTTGTGGATCGTGCCGGGCTTGAGGGCGTGTCTGAACGAGTCCGCCGGGTGCCCGACGCCGCGTGCTGATCCGACGCGAATCATCAGACACGCCCTAGCGAAGCACGGACCGGCCCGGGCGTGATAGCGAAACGGGGAGATTCCTCAGGATCGGTTGCGTGCCGTGCGGCGCGCGCCGGTTCGCACTCCCCGTTCACCCGGACGGGGCCTTCGCGCGCGAGGGTAGGGTGGCAGGCCGGGCCACCCCGCGAGGCGGCTCCGCATGGACGCAGCCGGCCGGACGAGACAGAGGCGAGAAGTGACCGCGCAGAGCCCCGTCCGCTGGACGGACCCGCAGCAGCAGGAGCTGGAGGAGCGGGTCGCCGCCGCCGAACTCGCCTGGCTCAGCATGGACGTCGACGTGCAGACGCTGCGGGTCGAGATCGACAACTTCGCGCTGATCCACCATCAGCTGCTGGGCCCGCTCTACGCCCGGCTGGACGAGCTGGAGGCGCTGGTCGCCGAGGCGGTCGCGGCCAGGACCGGGCACCCCGAGGACCTCCGCCGGGCCGCCGAGGCCCGCCGGCAGGTCGACGAACTGCCCGACCTCGACGCGCTGTTCGACTCCGTCCGGGAGCAGGAGGCGGCCCCGCCGCCGCCCGCCGCGCCCGCCCGGGTGCGCCCCGGCCGGGACGCCCAGCGGATCTACCGCGAGCTGGTCCGCCGGGCCCACCCCGACCTCAGCACCGACCCGGCCGAGCAGCAGCGCCGGGCCGCGTTCCTGGCCCGGGTGAACGAGGCCTACGCGGTCGGCGACGCCGCCGCGCTGGAGGGCCTGTCCGCCGAGTGGTCCACCGCGCCCGAGGCCGCGCCCGGCACCGACTCCCCCGACCGGCTGGAGTGGCTGCGCCGCCGGCTGGAGTGGCTGACCGGCAAGATCACCGAGACCGCCACCGAGCAGGTCCGGCTGGAACAGACCCCGATGGGTCAGCTGCTCGCGCTGGCCCCGCAGGACCCGGACCGGCTGCTGGAGCAGCTCGCCGAGGAACTGCTCGCCAAGGCCGCCGCCCAGCAGGCCGAGCTGGAGCGGCTGCTCGGCGCCCCGGCCGCGGCGGGCGACGGCCACCGGCAGCCGGTGGGCGACAATGGCACCGACCCGACCCAGCCCCAGGAGAGCCACACGATGTTCGCGCAGATCCCCTCCACCACCGCCGCCGCAGTGCCCGCCGACGCAGCCCTGCTGGACGTGCGCGAGCAGGACGAGTGGGACGCCGGCCACGTGGACGGCGCGCTGCACATCCCGCTCGGCGAGGTGATCGCCCGGATCGGCGAGCTGCCGGACGGGAAGCTGTACGTGCTCTGCCGGGTCGGCGGCCGCTCCGCGCAGGTCGTCCAGTACCTGGTGCAGCAGGGCCGGGACGCGGTGAACGTGGACGGCGGCATGTACGCCTGGGAGGGCGCGGGCCGTCCGATGGTGAGCAGCACCGGCCAGGACGCCTTCGTCCTGTAGGCCTGTTGGCTTCGTAACCCGGTGGCCCCGTCCGGCACCGTCGTGTTCACCCGGTAGGGCAGTATGGGCGCGCGACCGCGCCGGGACGGGACCCGGGCGGCGCGCCGACCGGGCCGGGGAGGCCATGACGGAGACGACGGACCGCCCGGCCGCCGGACGGGTCTGGTCGACGCCCGCGCAGCTCGTGCTCGGCCTGGCCGCGGCGGTGCTGGTGGTCGGCACCGGGCTCTTCCTCGCGGCGGTGTTCCTGCACGTCGCGCCGGCCAACTCGCTGTCCCGGCAGTACCGGAACGAGGTCGACGGCCTGGTGTACCCGGAGTTCGAGCAGAACTGGCGGCTGTTCGCGCCGAATCCGCTGCAGCAGAACGTCAGCCTGGACGCCCGGGTGCGCACCGCCGCCGCCGACGGCACCACCCGCACCCGCGACTGGACCGGGCTGACCGCGCAGGACGTCGCCGCGATCCGGCACAACCCCGCCCCCAGCCACGTCGACCAGAACGTGCTGCGCCGGGCCTGGGACTTCTACGACGGCTCGCACAACCCGCAGGACGAGGCGCTGACCAACACCCGCGGCAGGCTGGCCGAGCAGTACCTCAAGCGGATCGCCCTGCAGCGGATCGGCCGGGAGGTGGACGGCGAGCGGATCCTGGAGGTCGAGTTCCGGGCCACCGCGGTGACCGTCCCGCCGCCGTCCTGGAGCGGCGAGGCCGCGCCACCGGCGCCGAAGGTGCGGGAGCTGCCCTGGTGGCCGGTGGACGACGAGGACTACCGGGAGCTCGGGTGAGCGAGGTGTCGCCGGAGGTGTCGTCCGAGCTCTCGCCTGACGTGGCGTCCGAGCTCTCGCCGGAGGTGCCGCCCGGGCAGCGGTGGTCGGAGGGCATCCCGCGCCAGGCCGGGCAACCGCCCGCCGCCGGCTCGGCCCCCGGGCCCCGGCCCGACCCGGCGCCGCGCGGGCCCGGCCCGGCCGACCTGGCCGCCCGGGCGATGGCCGCCTTCACCGGGCGCGCGCTGGGCCGCCACCAGGCCGCCGTGGTGCGGATCGGCTTCGGGCTGGTCTGGCTCGCCTACCTGCTGCGCGAGTGGCCCAACCGGCGGGAGCTGTACGGGGACCGGTCGCCCTGGTCGATGGACCTGGCCGAGCGGCTGCTGACCGACAACGGGGCGTTCACCGTGCTGCCGTGGTTCGGCGGGCGGCCCTGGTTCGAGCTGGTCTACCACCTGGCGGTGCTGGCCGCCGTCGCGGTGGTGCTGGGCTGGCGGACCAGGGCGAGCACGGTGCTGTTCCTGGTCACCGTGCTGTCGCTGCAGAACCGCAACGTCTTCCTCGGCGACGGCGGCGACAACGTCGTCCACCTGATGGCGGTCTACCTGGTCTTCACCCGCTGCGCCGAGGTGTGGTCGCTGGACGCCCGGCGGGCCCGGCCGGGGTGGGCCGGGGTGGTGCTCTGGGTGCTGCTCGGTGCCGTCCTGGCGGCCTGCCAGCTCGGCGGCTTCTCCGGCGAGAGCCTCACCTGGACGGTCCGGACCTTCCCGTACGTCGGCTGGGCGCCGTTGTTCTGGGGGCTCTGGGCGGTGGCCGGGCTCTGGTGGACGCTCGGGCGGCTGCGGCCGGACGGCGAACCGCGCGCGGTGCTCGACGCGCTGGCGAACATGGTGCACAACTGCGCGATGCTGGTGATCGCCGTCGAGGTGGTGCTGATCTACGCGACGGCCGGCTGGTACAAGGTGCAGGGCTCGCGCTGGCAGGACGGCACCGCGCTGTACTACCCGCTGCACCTGGACTACTTCACGCCCTGGCCGTGGCTGTCCGGCCTGGTCGGCTCGGCGCTGCTGCCGGTCTTCCTGATCTCGTACGGCACGGTGATCGTGCAGGTCGCGTTCCCGTTCACGCTGCTCAACCGGCGGGTCAAGAACGTGCTGCTGGCGGTGCTGCTGGCCGAGCACCTGGGGATCGCGCTGCTGCTCGGGCTGCCGGTGTTCTCGCTCGCGATGATCGCGGCGGACGCGGTGTTCCTGCCGACCGGCGCGCTGCTCTGGGCGGCGGCGCGGCTGCGGCGGATCCGGCGGTCACGAGCGCCGGTCACCGAGGGCGTGCCCTAGGCTGACCCGTATGTCCTGGTTCGCCGCCCTTCGCGACACCGCGCGGACCGGACTCACCCTCGACCGGGCGCTCACCGACCCCAAGCGGGCCCTGCGCGGGGCCGTCGCGGTGGCGCTGGTGCTCTTCCCCACCCTCGCGCTCGGCGGGGTCGCGCTCGCCACCTCGGCCGCGATGGGCGCCTTCATCGCCGGCACGGCCACCTTCCAGCGCAGCTTCCGGCCCCGGGCCAGCCTCGCCGTCGCGGCCGGGGCCGGGCTCGGGATCAGCACCTTCCTCGGCTACCTGGCGGCCGGGGTCCCCGGGTTGTTCCCGGTGCTGCTCGCGGTGTGGGCCTTCGGCGCCGGGCTCGCCTGGGCGATCGGGCCGACCGCCGGGGTGGTCGCGACCAACACCGTCTCGGTGATGCTGATCGTCGTCCAGCTCCCGGTCAGCGCGACCGCCGCGCTCGGACACGGGCTGGTCGCCGCCCTCGGCGGGGTCGTCCAAGCCGTCGTCATCACCCTGTGGCCGATCGGGAGCTGGAGTGCCCAGCGGGACGCACTCGCCGACACCTATGCGGAACTCGCCGACTACGCGCGCAGGTTGAGACAGGATCCGACCGCGCACGTCGACCCGGAGCCGTTCATGACGGCCCGGCACGCCGCCGCCCTGACGCCCTGGCAGGACCGTCACCGGCCGGCCGAACTGCGCGGCCTGCGCGGCCTCGCCGAGCGCATCCGGCCCACCCTGGCCGCGCTCGCCGATCCCAAGGTGGGCGCCCCGGAGGAGGGGCCCGAACGCGACCGGGCCCGTGAGGTGCTGGCGGCCGCCGCGGAGGTCATGGACGCCCTGGCCCGGGCCGTCCGCACCGGCGACCCCGTCCGGCTGCCCCGCTCGGCGCCCACGCTCACCCTGGTCCCGCCGGACGAGGGGCCGCGCTTGCAGGGGGCGGCCCGGCGGTCGGCCCGCCGGCTGGGCGGGCTGCTGCGCAAGGCCGCGGACACGCTGGAGCGGGGCGACGCGGACACCATCACCACGCCCGTGATCGGCGCGGGCGGGGCGCTGCACAGGCCGTCGATCCTCCGGATACTGCCGGTCGCGCTGCGGACGGTGCGCCGGCAGCTGCGGCCGCGCTCGGCGATCTTCCAGCACGCCGTCCGGCTCGCCGGGGTGGTCACCGTCGCCTACCTGCTGGCGCGGCTGATCGGGTTCCACCACGGCTACTGGGCGCCGATGACCGCCGCGATGGTGATGCGGCCGGACTTCGCCCAGACCTACAGCCGGGGTGTCGCCCGGCTGGCCGGGACGGTCGTCGGGGTCGCCGTCTCGACGCTGGTGGTGCAGCTCACCCACCCCGGGGAGTGGGTGCTGGCCGCGCTGGCCGTGCTGTGCATCGGCGGGTCGTACCTGGCGTTCCGGACCGGGTACGCGCTGACGACGGTCGGGATCTCGACGTACGTGGTGTTCCTGCTCGGGCTCCAGGCCGGGAACCCGCTCACGACGGCCTTCGAACGGGTCGGGCTCACCCTGCTCGGCGGGTCGGTGGCGCTGGTGACGTACGCGCTCTTCCCGACCTGGCAGACCGCCCGGCTCGGGGAGCGGCTGGCCGAGTGGCTCGCCGCCGCCGGGCGGTACGCGGCCGCGGTGGTCGCCTGCTACGAGGACCCGGCCGCGCCGCGCGGGCGGGCGGTGCGGACCGCGCTGCTGGACTCCCGGGAGGCCCGCTCGGAACTGCTCCAGGCCATGCAGCGCGCCGACGCCGAACCGGGCCGGCACGCCTCCGGACTGCCCGGGGTGTCCCGGCGCCAGGTCGACCGGGCCCGGGCGGCCGTCGGGCACCTCGGACGGGTCGCCGTCCTGCTGGAGGCGCACCTGCCGGCCGCCGACGCCGACCCGGTGCCGGGGACGGCGGAGTACGCGGAGGAGCTGCGGCTGGCCACCGCGCTCGCGGGGGCGGCGCTGCTCACCGGGCAGCCGGTGGAGTTCGGCGCCGTGCGGGAGGCGCAGGCGCGGCTGGAGGAGCGGCTGGCGCAGGCGCCGGCGGGGGTGCAGCGGGACGTGGTGCGGGCGGGGACGCGGCTGCTGGGGCAGGCGCTGAAGGACCTGGAGCGGGCGCTGCGGGGGCGGGAGGACGTGCGGGGGCCGCAGTAGGCGACGTTCGCCCCTCCTGGAAGGGCGAACGTCGGGGGGGCGAACAGTGGAGGGCGGACGTCGGGGGCGAACGGCGCCGGGGCGTCAGGCGGCGCGGGCCGCGGCCTCCAGCCAGTTGGCGAACTCGCAGGCGAAGTGCCACTGGTGGCCGGTGCCGAGGAGGGCGGGGGCGGCCTCGGGGAACTGGACGGTGAGGCGGATCCGCAGGCCGTCCGGGGTGTCGGCGAACTCGTGCATCACCCGCAGCACCTCGGTGCCGTCGGCGAGGGTGCCGGTGCCGCCGATGCGGACCGGGAAGGCCTGGTGGCCGGGCCCGGCGATCGGGACGTCGTCGTGGAAGCGCAGGAAGAAGCGGGCCGGGCCGGTGCCGAGGGTCTCGATGATCTCGACCCGTTCGCCGGTGGAGTCGGCCAGGTAGTGCTCGGGGTTGGCGGCGAGCAGGGCGTCCCGGTCGGGGGCGTGCAGGCGGCCCTGCCACCAGGTGAGGAAGCGGTCGGCGTCGATGCCGGCGGCGGTGAGCTCGGTGACGGCGGTGCTCCACCGGCCGCCGGAGGCGTGGGCCCAGGCGGCCAGGGCGGTGTCGGCGGCGGTGGTGTCGGGGGTGAGCAGTTCGCGCGTCCGGTCGTCGCCGAGGCGCTGCTTGAGCAGGCGCAGGGCGGTGCGGGCGCGGTCGAGCTCCCAGGCGAGGACGGCCTCGCGCGGGTGGCTGGTGCCGTCGATGTCGGTGTGGACGGTGAGCGCGGTGGTGGTCACGGCGTCACTCCTCGGCTCCTCAACGATGCGGAGAGATTTTCTCCGCTTCACTGGACGCTAGCATAGGGGGAGAGAATTTCTCCGGTTAGGGAGTTGCCGATGAGGGCCGACGCGGAACGCAGCCGGCGCAGGATCCTGGACGCCGCCTGCGAGGTGTTCCTGGAACGGGGCCCGGACGCCCCGCTGGACGCCGTGGTCCGGCGGGCCGGGGTCGGCCCGGCCACCCTCTACCGGCGCTTCCCCGACCGGGAGGCCCTGGTCCGCGCCCTGGTGACCGACCTGCTGGCCCGGCTCGCCGAGGCCGCCGAACGGGCCCGCCGCGACGAGACCGACCCGTACCGGGCGCTGCGCCGCTTCGTGCACGCCGCCGCCGACCTGCGGATGGGCGCGGCGATCGTGGTGCTGCTGGAGCGGCTGGTGGTGGACGAGGACCTGGTCGCCGTCCGCCGCGACGCCGTCACCGCCGTCGAGGCGCTGCTGCGCGCCGCCCAGGACGCCGGGCGGCTGCGGGCCGACGTGGGGATGGGCGACCTGGTGCTGCTCTGCGTCCGGGTGTCCCGCCCGCTGCCGGGCGCGCTGGCCGCGCTCGACGCGGACGGCACGCTGGTCCACCGGCACCTCGACCTCGCGCTCGCGGGGCTCGCCGCCGATCCGGACGGCCCGACCGGCCGGCCGCTCGGCTTCGACGAGGTGATCGCCGCCGCAGGCCGCCCCGGCGAGCCCGGCCCGGGCGGGATGGCCCCGGATCAGGCGGTCCTGGATCAGGTGGCTCCGGGTCAGACGGCCCTGGGTCAGACGGCTTCGGACGAGGTGGCAGAGTGAACGCCATGAACGCCGTGAACGCCATGGACGACGAGGTGCTGCGGGCGTGGCGGGCGGCGGAGCGGGAGCCGGGGGCCGTCCTGCTGGACGGGTTCCACCCGCTGAAGCACGCGCTGCGCTTCGGCGGGGACGTCCGGCGGGTGCTGACCGCCGACCGGGCGGCGCTGCTGGCCCTGGCCGGGGAACTGGCGCCGGACGTCGCGCCGGCGCTGGACGCGCTGGCGGTGGAGCTGCCCGAGGACCGGCTGCGGACGCTGGCACCCCGGCTGCACCCGACCGGGGTGGTCGCCCTGGCCACGCGGCCGTCCGTCGACGCGAACCTGGCGGCCCTGGCCCGGCGCCCGCGCCCGGCCCCGGTGGTGCTGCTGGAGAACCCGCGCAACCTGGGCAACGTCGGGGCGGTGATCCGGCTGGCGGCCGGCTTCGGCGCCACCGGCGTGGTGACCACCGGCGATCTGGACCCCTGGCACCCGACCGTGCTGCGCGGCAGCGCGGGCCTGCACTTCGCCACCGCGGTGGAGCGGCTGGCCCTGCCGGAGCTGCCCGCCGGGCCGCTGTACGTGCTGGACCCGGAGGGCGCGGACATCCGGACGCTGCCGTTCCCGGACGACGCGCTGCTCGCCTTCGGCACCGAGCGGCACGGCGTCTCGGCGGAGCTCAAGGCGCGGGCGGACCACCTGGTCTCGGTGCCGATGCAGCCGGGGGTGTCCAGCTTCAACCTGGCCACCAGCGTGGCGATGGGCCTCTTCCACTGGATGTCGTCGAAGCCCCAGGGGTGAGGCGTGGTGCCCGCCCGGCGGGCACCACGCCGTTCAGAGCCCCTAGGCGAAGAGCCGGCGCCAGGTGTCCGGGCCGGGGTAGCCGTCGGCCTCGGCGCCGCGCCAGCCCTGGGCCTGCTGGAAGGCCTGGACGGCCCGCCGGTCGCTCTCGCTCCAGCGAGGGCCGGGGCCGACGCTGTACGAGCCGCCGAAGCCCTTGCGCACCAGCTGCTCGCCCAGCAGGCGGACCTGGTCGTTGTTCTGGCCCGGGCCGAAGTACTGCCGGCCGGGGAAGGCGGGCGCCCCGGTGCCGGGCTGGACCGGCGGCGGCGGTAGCGGGGTGGTGCCGGCGTCGATGGCGCGGCCCTTGCCGTTGACCAGGTAGTCCCAGGTGTCCTTGCCGGGGATGCCGTCGGCCTCGGCGCCGCGCCAGCCCTGGGCCTCCTGGAAGGCCTGGGTGGCCCGCCGGTCGGCCTCGCCCCAGTGCGGGTCGGGGCCCTCGGAGTAGAACCGGGCGCCGCCGCGCTGCACCAGCAGCCGGCCGAGCTCGGTGACGTACGCGTTGTTCGCGCCGGGGCCGAACTTGTCCGCGCCCGGGAAGGCGGTGGCCGGGGCGCCGTCGCTGCTGCCGCCGGACAGGCCGGTGTAGCGGTACGGGACGTAGGCGCCGGAGTTGTTCCAGTAGGCGTACGGGGTGTCGCGCTTCTTGGTGCCGGGGGAGGTCTGCTCGTAGGCGAGGTAGCGGGTGAGGGAGGAGTCCGTCCAGCCGCCGAAGATCGTCACGTGCGAGCCGGACTGCGGGCTGGCCGGGTTGTTGTAGATCAGCACGTCGCCGGGCTGGAGGTCGGCCTTGCCGATCCGCTCGGCGAAGTTCGGCAGGGTCCAGGTGGTCTGGCTGCTGCCGAGGCCCCAGGCCATCGAGACGAAGCCGGAGCAGTCCTGGCGGTAGCCGTCCGACCAGTAGCTGCCCATGCCGTACGGCACCTGCTGGTCGACCCAGCCCTGGGCGCGCTGGATGATCTGCGCCCGGGTGGGCGGCTGGGCGGCGGCGCGCGGGGCGGCGAAGGCGCGGGCGCCGGGTGCTTGGCCGTAGAGGCCGCTGACCTCGCCCTGCGGGGTCTGCGGGGGCTGGGCGGTGCTGCTGCCGCCCGGGGTGGGGCCCGGGCCCGGGGCGGGGGCGGCGGTGGCGTGTCCGGCGGCGGCCGTCCCGCCGCCCACCGCGGTGCCGACGGCGGCCATCAGCACGGCGGCCCGGCGGCGGATGCTGCGGGCCGCGGCGTGCCCGCCCTCGTGCACGGGTGCGGCCTGCCGCCGGGCGCGGCGGCGGGCGCTGCAGCCCCCGCATATGCAGTCCTCGTCCGGTTCGACCTCGTCGAATTCCAGTAGCGGGGACAGGTGGTCGGTACGGGTCATGCTCCGCCTCTTTCCTGCGGTCTTCCTGGTCGACGCCTGACGGCGTGACAGGACTGGCCTTCCCGGGCCGGCCCCGCGTGTTATCGGGACCAAAGTCCCAAAGCGGGCGGAAGGTGGCACGGCGGATTGCGCCGGACGGGTGACAACCGTTCGGCGGCCCGGGCGTGGCGGGGGTGAGGGGGAGGCGCTAGTGCCGGTGCGGGGACTGGCGGACGGTCAGGCTCGGCGGGGGTGCGCGGGCCGGTTCGAGGAGCGCGGTGGTGGTGGATGTCGGGGCGGCTGGACGCCGGGGGCGGCTACTGCCACTCCCAGCGGATGCCGATGTGCCCGGGCTGCTGGTCCGGGGCGAGCACGTGGGCACTCGCGGAGGCGCCGATCCAGAGCTGCTCGCGGCGGTGGTCGACGTCCGCGCCCGGCTCGCGGTCGTAGCGCTCGCAGTGCGCCGGGACGGCCGCCGGGTCGAAGTGCACCTGGAGCACGTACTCGCGCACCGGGGTGGCGAAGCGGCGGCTGTACTCCAGCGTCGGGCCGCCCGGCGGGATCTCCACCTCGTACTCGAAGACCGTGCTGTCGCCGAGCGCCAGCGGGCGGTCCAGCATCAGCTCGCCGACGGTCAGTCCGGTCTCCGGACGGCGCCGGACCCGGCCCAGCCGGCCGTGCCGCACCGAGGTGATCTCCGGGCAGCCAGTCGCCTCCTCGTCGGCCTTGTGCACGACCAGGCAGCGGCCCACGCCGCTCACGGTGGCGCGCACCACCTGGCGCATCCGCAGCAGGTTGCCGCGCCGCTCGGCGTCCACGTAGTACGAGTCGTGGATGCTCAGCCGCTCCAGTTCGCCCTGCGGCGGGGCGTCCAGCTCGGCGAAGATGTCCGCGATCTGCCGTTCGCCCGGCCAGACGTCCTCCAGGCCGAGGTGGCAGGTGTTCGCGACGGCGGCCCAGCGGCCGCGCGGGCGGGGCGGGCCGAGCAGCGAGGTGAGCGCGCTGTGCGGCAGTCCGAGCAGTTCCTCCAGCAGGTGGACGGCCCTCAGCGAGCTGGCCCGTTCGGGCTGGCTGCGTCCGCGCCGCCAGTAACTCAGCGTCGTGACGCTGACCCTGACGCCGCGTTGGGTGAGGGCGGCTCTGATCCGGTCCAGGCTGAGGCCACTGGCCTCGATGGCCAGGTGCAGGGTGTCCGCGAAGCCGCCGGGGGCGGTGGCCCGCCCGGCGTGCGCGGGTGTCGGAGGCGGTGCGGGTACGGACGGGCCGGGGCGCTCCGGGCGCAGTCCGACCAGCCGGAGTCGCGCGGAGTCCTGAGGCTGCTGTGCGGCCATGCGGTGACCCTCCCCGCCAGGTGAGTTCGGAGGGGCCTGGCCGGCGCCGAGGCTCGCCGCCGACGGCTTCACCGAGCTGTGGGGAACCCTATGCACGGTCGAGAGGCTACGTCATCAGTCGTGCGTATGACAGGGGTCACGGCAGGTGAACCGAAGGGTTAGTGATCTTGAAACAGTTCGGAAACACACTCCCTCGCCGCCCGCCCCCGTCGTCCGCCGCGCCGGGCGGACGCACACCGCCGGGGCGGGCCCTGTCGGCGCCGCCCCGGCGGGGGTCAGGTGGTGCTACCCGCTGGTGGTCAGTTGACGTTCAGCGCGACGTCGTCGATCACGAAGCTGGTCTGGTTGGAGCCGTCCTCGGTGCCGGTGAACTTGATGGTCACGCTCTTGCCGGCGAAGGAGGAGAGGTCCAGGGTGCGCTTCACGTAGCCGGCGGCGGCGTTGACGTTGGAGTACGTCGCCAGCGTGGTGCCGTTGGCCTGGACGGTCAGCTTGTCGTACGCGGTGGTGCCGGTCTCCGCGGTGTCGATGTGCAGCCAGAAGGTGAGGCTGGCGGACTTGCAGCCGGCCGGCACCGAGACGGTCTGCGACAGGGTGTCGGTGTGGGCGCTGCCGTAGCCGTCCAGCCAGGCCTTCCAGCTGCCCGAGTGGGCCGCCTGCGAGGAGCTGTTGTCGATCACGCCGCTGGAGGTGGTCCAGGGGGCGGCGGTGCCGGTCTCGAAGCCGCCGTTGCCGATCAGCTGGGCCGCGGTGCAGCCGCCGGTGGGCGGGGTGGTGGAGCCGCCGCCGAGCAGGGCGGTGGTCAGGCCGTCGGCGATCGGGGTGCCCCAGCCGGTGACCTGGTCGTAGCCCGTCCCGGCCGGGAAGTCCTGGTTGGAGCCGCTGGTCACGTCGTGGAAGGCGCCGGAGTAGTTGCTGCTGTTCGCGACCGCGTACAGCTTCGGGTTCGCCTCGCCCAGGACCGGCTGGCCGGCCGCCTTGGCCTTCTGGTTGAACTGGGCCGCGTAGCCGGCCCACAGCGGCGCCGCCGCGCTGGTGCCGCCGTAGACCTGCCAGGAGCCGGCCGTGTAGATCGCGAAGCCGCTCGCCGGGTCGGCGTTGGAGGAGACGTCCGGGACGGTGCGCATGGTGCCGCTGCCGGTACCGGTGCCGGTCTGCCAGGTCGGCTTGCCGAACACGGTGGAGACGCCGCCGCCGGCGCTGCTCCAGGCGCTCTCCGAGGAGTACGAGGTGCCGGACACCTGGAGGTTGGTGCCGCCGACGCCGGTCTGGTGCGGGCTGGACGCCGGGAAGTCGACCGCCTTGACCGACGAGCCGCTGGTGGAGCGGGTGCAGTCGCGGGAGCCGTCGTCACCGGAGGCGGAGAAGATCGAGATGCCCTGGGCGGCGGCCTGCTTGAAGGCGTTGTCCACGGCCGTCATCGAGGCGGCGGTGGTGTCCGGCTCGCAGGAGCCCCACGAGATCGAGATGACCGAGACCTGGTTGTCGGCCACGATCTTGTTGGCCATGTCGATCTCGCCCTGGTCGCTGTTGGGCGCCTCGTAGACCAGCTGGGTCGCCTTCGGCGCCGCGCCGCGGACGATCTCACTGTCCAGCTCGACCTCGCCCTGGCCCCCGCCGGGGGCGGAGTCGTAGTTGGCGCCGTCCACCGAGACCGTGGAGACGGCCGGGCCGGACAGGCCGTACTGCGAGTCGTAGGTGGTCAGGTTGGAGGACGAGTAGCCGTCGAACTCCCAGAGGGCGACCGTCGTGCCGGTGCCGTCGGCGCCGGTCTTGTTCAGGTTGTAGGCGCCGTCGTACTGCGACGGACCGAAGCCGCTCGGGGTCGAGGAGGCCGTGTGCGGGGTGACCGAGTTCGGCTTGGCCAGGCGGTTCTTGCGGACCGCGTGGTTGTCCAGGCCGCTCACGCCCTGGACCACGTCGGCCAGGTCGGCCGGGACGGAGGCGGCGGCGTCGTTGGCGAAGAAGGCGCGCTGCAGCTGCGGGTCGACGTAGGAGCTCTCGTGGGTGCCGAAGGCCTGGGAGATCTGCGCGTTGGTGCCGTGGGCGCTGACCACCTGGCGGTTGGCGCTGACCTCGGTGACGGTCAGGCCCTGGGCGGCCAGGTAGGTCTTGACCTGGTCGACGGCGGCCTGGGTCGGCCCGAACCGGGCGGTGAACTGCTCCGGCGTCAGGTACTTGCCGAACTCGGGGGTGCCGGGGGTGGCGACCGCGGCGAGGAAGCGGTCGAGGGCGGCGGTGTCACGCAGCTTCAGGCTGACGGCCACCGAGATCTGCTGCTCGGCCGGGACGTCGCCCTTCTTCTCCGAGTGGGCCACCGCCGGGTTGACGGTGTTCGGGAGCGCGACACGGGGAGCGGGGGCGGCCTGCGCGGTGGAGACACCGAGCGAGACGGCGGTCAGCGGCAGCACGGCTATCGCCGCGGCGAGGGCAAGGGAGCGGGGGCGCAACGGATCCTCCTCTGGCCGGCTGTGGGGGCCGGCAAGGGGCCAGAGCGTTCCGGAGTCGAGAACGCTGGCTAGAACATGACAGAACCAGTGCGCAAAGTGGCTCATGGTCAAGCAATTCGTTGCTAAAAAACAGTCAACTGTGGACACCCGGAATGCGGGGATTCCATACAGTGAATGGCCCGGATTCCGGAACCGGTCCCTACCGGTGGGGGGCGGAAGGGACGGACGTGGAACCGGGTGGGGCCGCGCGGGAAGCACGACCGGCGTGGGCCGAACGGCGACGCGCGGGAACGGGGCGCAGGCGGCGCGGAACTATGTGAAAGGCCGGGCCCGAAAACCGGTCTGACAGCCGGTCCGGCGGCGCGCCTGGCGGGTGCGCGGGGAGGCCGCGCACCCCCCCCGCGGGGGTCAGGGGGTGGCCCGCCCGGCGGTCAGGGGGGTGGGGTGCTCGCCC